>DATJMJ010000063.1:0-7760 GCA_035508795.1 Acidimicrobiales bacterium | reverse complement strand
ACATTACCATCTCCATGACACTTAGTGCCATCGTCATGTACGCTCGGACCCGATGTCGCGCTGGAAACCCGATGCCGCCGGGCGCCTGGTGAAGGCGGCGCTGGACCTTTTCGACCGGCAGGGTTACGAAGACACCACGGTGGCCGACATCGCCGCGAGCGCAGGTTTGACCAAGCGGACGTTTTTCCGCCACTTCTCGGACAAGCGCGAGGTCCTCTTCAGCGGCTCAGAGGAGCTGGAGCGGCTCTGGGTGAGCGCCGTCCGGGACGCCCCCGATGATGCCGGCGCGCTGGCGGCCGTGGAGGCCGGCCTAGGTGCAGTAGCCGACATGTTCACCGAACGCCACGCCTTCGCACAGGTACGGGCACGGGTCGTCGCCGCCAACCCCGAACTGCAAGAACGCGAGCTGATAAAGCTCGAAAGGCTCGCCTCATCGGTCGCCGCCGCCCTCGAGGAGCGGGGCGTCAAACCGAGCGCTGCCGAGCTGGCCGGCCAGACGGGCGTGCGGGTATTCCACCTGGCATTCGCCCGCTGGATCGCGCAGGAAGACCCCGCCGCCTTCTACCCGCTCATCAAAGAATCGCTCGGGCAACTAAGGGAGCTACTGACGAACTAACCCGGGGCGTAGCTACAAGCTGGCCCTGTAGGCTTCCGGCTTCGAGCGCAAGTAAACAAGCACAATGCCGCACTTGCCTTTCATGACGGTACAGCCGTGACAGAGCCGCGCCGCGATCTGGTCATCGTCGGCGGCGGGCCCGCGGGGGTGAGCGCCGCCCTCGACTGCACGGACATAAACCTCGACGTCGTCCTCATCGAAGCTCGGGCGGCTCTCGGCGGTCAGCTCAGCGAGATCACCCACCCCGTGCGCAATGTTGCCACCGGCCGGTACCCGGGCGGGACGGAGTTGCAGGCTTCGCTGCAAGATGCCGCCGCGCTGCTCGGGCAACGGGTCATGCTCGGGCAGCCCGTCACCGCCGCGTCCCTGGCCGAGGGCTGGGTGGAAGCGGGTGGCAACCGGCTGTCCGCCAAGGCCATCCTCATCGCCACCGGCACGACCCCTCAGCACCTCCCAGCGGCCCCGGAGGGGGCCTTCGGAGGCGATGTCGCCTACGAGACCGAGAGCAACCCCGACCGCTTCAGCGGCAAGAACGTCGTCGTCATCGGAGGCGGCGACAGTGCCACTCTCGACGCTCTCGCCCTGGCCCCGATCGCATCGTCGGTGCTGCTGGCGCACAGGTCTCCCCAATTGACGGCGCGCCACGACATCGTCGCCCGGCTCCGGGCGGACAAGCGGGTCGAGGACCTCCCCGGCTGGGAGCTCGTCTCGCTCGAGGGCAAAGGGCACCTGGAGGAGGTTGTCCTGGCCCAGGCTGCGAGCGGCGAGCGCCGGACAGTCAAAGCTGGCGCAGTCGTGGTCAAAATTTCACGCGACCCTGCCACAGGGCCTTTCAGGGGCCAGCTCGAGCTCGACCGGAAAGGTTTCGTTGTCGCGGACCGCGAGCTTCGCACTTCTTGCCCGGGCGTGTTCGCCGCCGGCGATGTAGTCAGTGGAGCGTACTGGAGGGTATCGAGCGCTCTCGGCCACGGCTCGCTCGTATCCCGCACGGTGATCAATTTCCTACAACAAAGCTGAAAAGGCGGTAGCCGCCCCGGTTGAAGCCGCAGACCACCCGGCCGGCGGCGACCGCTAAATGGGCAATACCCAAAGAAGTGCCGGCGACCGGAGCGCTCCGGCACACCTTCCGCTCGCCTTGGGGACCAACCAGGTGGAGGCGCCCGGTACGCTCAACAGCCACCAGCAGCCGCCCAAACGGGGCGACAGCAACACCGCCTGTCCCCCAGGCGATCCCGTCGGGCAACTGCCCCGACGCTATGACCCTGCCCTCCACCGGGCCCAGGGCGGCAAACCCGCCGCCTCTCAGCTGCTCCCAATCGTAGTCGTCGACGACGGCTCGGTCCGGCCCGGCCGCCCAGACAGCCCCATTGCCGTAGACAAGCGCTGCGACCCGGAAGCCCAAATGCGCCACCCATTTGGGGGCCCCGAGCCGGTCCCCCTCGAGGGGGTACAACCCAACTTTGCCGTCTCCCCCAACGCCGACGAGCGGCCCGTCCGGCGACGGTACTGCGCCGACGGCTGTCACTTCTCCGAAAGAAAGGGCAGACAAGTTGGCGTCGAGCTCGCCTCCTTCGGGGACGCCGTCCAGTGGAGCCGACACGAGGACACCCACGCCACCCTCTGACCGCGGCGCCGAACCGGCCAATCGCCCCGACAGCGAGATTGCCCGTTCCACGTCGGCGGCGAAGCGCCACTGGTAGGCGGGCTCGATGAGCCGCTCGCCGGCCGACCGGTAGATTTCGGCCCGCCGGAAGCCCCGCAGCAACCCAAAGTGGTTGAGGACGCCTACCAGCCCTAGCTCGGGCAGGTCGACGATGGCGTGCACGTCAAGGTCGTACTGGGACGGCTCGTCCTGCCCGGGGAACGACGTCGTCCCGAACACGGCCCGAGGGAGGCCTTCCAGGTCGGCGAAAACGACGTTACGGCCAAGGTTGTTCCAGCACAGGAGGTCACCGACGACTGCGACGCGGCCGATACCTTCCGGCTGGCTGTTGCGGACACCAGTGCCTGCGCAGGCGTCCACCTCGCTCCAGGGCACGCCGGCGGTCATAGGGGCCGCCCGGTTACAGCAGCCCCCGTAGTAGGGCGAGCGCGTCCTCGGGCCGGGCGCCGGCGACGCACGGCCGGCCCGATGGGCACTCGCGCACCGATGGGCGGAAATCCCGCAGGCTTACCACCTGGTTGTAGGCGTAGCTGTTTTCGGCCGCAATGCATTCTTCGGTGCACTCTTGGCCCCGCAGGGCCGCACAGTGAGGCCACGGCCGCACGTAGACAGAGCTGCGGCGGCAGATGACCACTGTTGGTACGCCCTGCTGGACGGCGATGTGCGCCAGCCCGGTGTCGACACCGACCACTGCGCGGCAACCAGAAATAGCGTCAACAGCCTGGCCGGGCGTTTGGGCAACGACAACTGGGACTTCTGCGGCATCGAGCGGCAAGGCGGCCTCCCCCATCGTTACCTGCGCAACCGGGTGAGCGTCGGCGCGCAGCCCCGCAGCCAGCGCCGCCCAGCTCTGCACCGGCCAGGTCTTGTGAGCACCGTCGGTCTCGTGCAGCAACAGGACCGTACCCCCGAGCTCTCTACGGGGGTAAGCCTCGAGCGGTGACGGCCGCCCGAAGTCGGCCTTTATGCCGAAATCTCGGCAGATCACCTGGAGGATCTGGTTGATGTCCATCGTGCCCCGTTCGGCCTCGAAGGCAGCCGAACCCCACCAGTAATCGCGCTGGAGCGAGTGGTCACGAAGGTCGACGAGGCGGTCGTCCGGGCCCAGCACGAGCTCTGCCTCGTCGACCACCCCGGCCAAACCTGCCACCCGTTGTGCGAGGAGCCGCTGCGCCGGTGCCCGCGCCACGAGCCACACGGGCGCGCCCTCCTCGATGAGGGCCTGGATGGCCGGGAGGGACACCACCATGTCGCCTAGCCCGTAGGAAACCGGCGCGATGAAAGTACGTGCCACGGTCGACAGCTCAGGGGCGGGAGTACTTGGTGCGGTCCTCGATGCCGGCCTCGGCGAAGGCTTTACGCCGTTCCGCGCACTTGTTGCATCGGCCGCAATGCTCGCCCACGTCCGGGGCGATGCACGACAAAGTGTGCTCGAGAGCGAGGCCACCCCCGAGCGAGAGGACCTCGGCCTTGGTCATGGCAGACAGGGGGGTCACAACGGCGAGCTCATGCCCAAGGGCGGTGCTCGCCAGGGCGGCGAACCCGGCGAAAAACGCACCGCTGGCGTCGGCGAACGGGTTGGCGCGCAACGTCCCGAGCGCGATAGTGCGCACGCCGGCGAGCGCGCACCACACGGTCGCCTTGGCCAGCAGGAGCAGGTTGCGCCCCGGGAGGTAGACAGCCTCGTCAGGCGTCGTCTCGTCCGGCGTACCTGCACCAGAGACGCTCCAGTGCGCCCCGTAGACGTCCCGGACGGGTAGCTCCAACACAGCGAGAGGCCGCAGCGCTCCTGGGTCGCCAAGCGCTCCGACGAGCGAGCCGAGGAAGCGGCGCAGGTGAGCCTCTTCTGCTTGTTCCCAGGCAAGGCCGAAACGGACGTAAAGCGGCTGCACGGCCCGCCCCTGCCTCGCCTGGTCGGCGACCAGGACCGCGCTGTCCAGCCCGCCGCTCGCCAGGACCACGAGCTCGTCAGGCATGCTCACGGTCCGCCACGGAAAACACAGCCAGAGGTACACGTTTCGTGGACAACGACTTGCGAGATGTCCGGGAGCGGCCCGTGGAGCCGTTGCCAGATCCATTGGGCGAGCACCTCGCTCGTCGGGTTTTCGAGGCCTTCCACATCATTTAGGTAGTAATGGTCGAGCTGGGCCAGCAGGGGCTGCATGGCGGAGGAAATCTCGGAGAAGTCGCGGACCCAGCCCGTCGTCACCCCGGCCGGCCCTTCCACGTACACGCTCACCCGGTATGAGTGCCCGTGCAGGCGCCCGCACTTGTGCCCGTCGGGGACATGAGGGAGCCGGTGGGCGGCCTCGAACGTGAACTCCCTGAAGATCTCCACCGGACGCGACCTATAACATAAGCCCGAGCCGGCGGCAAACTATAGAAAAGCTCGGGAGATCCGAAAGGGGGCACGTCCATGGCACTGACCAGGCTGCGTGTTGCGCTCTCGGGTTTGGTACCGGGCGGCGGCCCGGCGGCGACCGCCGCCGCGAGGATGGCGCCGATGATGCTCCCGGGCGCCGTCCCTGCCCCGCTCCGCAGGCCCGCTCCGTCCTCATTGCCCCCACCTTGGTCCCCGGGTTGGTACCGGCCAGCCCAATGCGGATGATGTGAAAAAGGGGAGGTAACCGATGACCGGGCACAAGGTAGCGGCGCGCGACGAGCCGCGCTTACAGCCCCTTGTCCACCACTTCATGTTTGGCCCCGGATTTACGGCCGGGTGCCCTGCGTGCTCGGGGACCGACCGGGCGCCGCTCGGGCGTGATGAGGGGCGCGGCGACGGTGGCCCGCTCAATTTCCCCCGACGGCACGACGAGTACGGGCCCACGTGAGCGACAGGCCCGGCGTAACGGCGCAACGCCCCCCGGCTCCTCCGGTTGAAGATGGGGCGCGTCCAACGCCGAGCCTCGAGCCTCACAAGCCTCGGCTCGCACAGCGGGGGCTCGCTGTCCAGGCCGTGGCCGCCGCGGTCGTTGTCATCGCCGTCGCCGGAGCGCTCCTTGCCACCAACCTGCGCATCTCGGCGCGCCCGGCGATCACGACCGACGACGTCAATGCGATCGTCAACCAAAAAGTCAGCACGGCGATATCCGAGCTCGAGTCCCAGCCGCCTGCGGCGACTACGGCCTACCAGGCGGTGCGGGCCGGCATCGTCGTCATCCAATCGGGGCACCCGGGTACTCCTGGCACAGACGATCTTGGCAGCGGCGTGATCGTCGACACCCGGGGCGACATCCTGACGGCGCTCGACGTGGTACAGGGCGCTTCGTCGATAAAGGTGACGTTCGCCGATGGGACCACCACCACTGCGGATCTGGCGGCGGCTGACCCGAGCAGCGACATCGCCGTGCTCGCGCCCGGACGGTTGCCTGCGGTGCTGGTACCGGCGGTGCTCGGGGCGGCCCCTCAGATCGGCGCCGAAGTGTTCGCTCTCGGCAACCCGCTCGGGCTGGTCGGTTCACTGTCCGCAGGCATCGTCTCGGGGCTCGGCCGCACCTTCAAGTTGGCAGGCGGGCGCACACTTTCCGGGCTGATCCAGTTTGACGCTGCAGTGAACCCCGGTAGCGACGGCGGGCCGTTGCTCAATACACAAGGCCAGGTGATAGGGATCGTGACAGGCTTAGCCAACCCCTCGGGGGCTGACAATTTCGCGGGCATCGGCTTTGCCGTGCCGATCGCAACGGCGGGCCAGGCGGCGGGAGCACCAGCCAAATGAGCGAAGCTTCCCTCGAGGACGTGCTCTACCACGTCAAGCGCGTCATCGTCGGCCAGGACGCCCTCCTGGAGAGGATGGTCGTGGCGCTTGTCGCCCGCGGCCATATCCTGGTAGAAGGCGTACCGGGGTTGGCGAAAACCCTGGCTGTAAAGACCTTCGCCGATGCGCTCGGCGTCGATTTCCAAAGGATCCAGTTCACGCCCGACCTTGTGCCCGCCGACATCGTGGGCACGCGGATCTACAACCAAAAGCTCGGCGAGTTCGAGGTGTCGCTCGGCCCGGTCTTCGCCAACCTGGTGCTGGCGGACGAGATTAACCGGGCGCCGGCCAAGGTGCAGAGCGCCCTGCTCGAGGCGATGCAAGAGCGCCAGGTCACGATCGGGCGCCAGACCTACCCCTTGCCCGATCCTTTCCTCGTGATGGCGACGCAAAACCCGATCGAATCCGATGGCACCTACCCGCTCCCCGAAGCCCAGGTCGACCGTTTCATGTTGAAGGTGCTCGTTGGTTACCCGAGCGCCACCGAGGAGTTCGTCATCGTTGAGCGCATGATCGCCGGCCTCGAGGTCGTGCAAGAGGTGATGGCCGCGCAGCAACTGAAGGCGCTCCAAAACGCCGTGCCGAGCGTGTTCGTCGACCCCGCCCTCATCGAGTACGCGGTGCGCGTGGCCGCCGCCACACGGGCCCCGTCGTCGGCCGGCCTGGCAGATCTTTCCCGTTACATAACGTTTGGCGCCAGCCCGAGGGCGTCGATCTCCATGGTGCTGGCAGCCCAGGCGCTGGCACTGGTGCGCGGGCGCCAGTTCGTGCTGCCCGAGGACGTACGGGCGATAGCACCAGATGTGCTGCGGCACCGGCTGGTCCTGTCCTATGAGGCGCTCGGCGACGACGTGACCCCAGAGCACGTTGTCGACGCCATCTTGAAGAAGATCCCTGTCCCAGACGTCGTTTTGCGGGACGTGAGCAGGTAGTGCAACGCGACTGCGGTTGTGTTGGGGCGTAAGGAGCACGCGTGACTGGCGCCGCGTCGGCTCTGCTCACACCTGACGGGGCCCTGCGCCGCCTCCAGTGGCAGGTCATCAGGCGGCTCGACGGCCGCCTTCAAGGCGACTACCGCACATTGCTGAGGGGAAATGGCACCGATTTCCTTGACTTGCGCGCGTACGAGTGGGGCGACGACGTCCGCCACATCGACTGGAACGTGACCGCCCGGATGGACGAGCTGTTCGTCAGGGACTTCATGGAGGAGCGCGAGCTGACGGCATGGCTGCTGCTCGACCGCTCACGGTCAATGAGGTTCGGTGCCGCCGGGCGCACAAAGGAGCAAATGCTCCGTGAGCTGGCGACGATTTTCGCCCAGCTGCTCGTCCGCAACGGGAACAGGGTCGGCGCCATCATCTACGACGGCAAGGACCAATGGACGGTCCCGCCCCGGCAAGGCCGCTCACAGGTCCTGTTGTTGGCGGAACAGCTCCTCCGCCCCGTGAGCGGCGGCGCGGTCACCGACCTCGGCCGGTTGCTTGGCACCGCCGCACGAGTTGTCCGGCGCCGGTCGCTCCTGGTGGTCATCTCCGACTTCATCAGCGAACCCGGGTGGCAACGCCCCCTCCTGCGCCTGACCGAAAGGCACGAGGTCGTCGCCATCCGGCTCGTAGACCCGCGCGAGCACGACTTGCCCGATGCCGGGCTCGTGTACGTGGAGGACGCTGAAACAGGCGAACAACTGCTTATCGATTCGAGCGACCCCGAGCTACGGCGCCGTCTCG
>DATJMJ010000062.1:0-47554 GCA_035508795.1 Acidimicrobiales bacterium | reverse complement strand
TTGTCGGCGCCATGTCCAAAGCGGCCGGTGCGGCAGGCGTGCCGATCGTGACCGGCGACACGAAAGTGGTCGAGCGCGGCAAGGGCGATGGCTGTTTTGTCAACACCTCAGGGATCGGCATCGTGGGCCCTCTTGCGAGCGGCCTGGACGCAAGTTCGGCCAAGCCCGGCGACGTGGTCCTCGTGTCGGGGCCGATAGGGGACCACGGGACGGCGGTGCTCCTCGCACGGGACGACCTCGGCATATCCGCCGATGTCGTCTCCGACACGGCACCCCTCCACGGGCTCGTGGCGGCCCTCCTGGCGTCGCTCGGGCCCGACGTCCACGTGCTCCGGGACGCGACACGCGGCGGTGTTGCGACCGTGCTCAACGAGATCGCCTCGGCATCAAAAGTGGCCGTGCGGCTGGACGAGAGCGCAGTACCGGTACGCCCGCAAGTTGTCGGGGTCTGCGAGCTGCTCGGGATCGACCCGCTCTACGTCGCCTGCGAAGGCAGGATGGTCGTCGTGGTGGCGGGCGAACGAGCCGAGGACGCGCTGGGGACCATGCGGTCGAGCCAGTCCGGGAGCGAGAGCGCGGTCATCGGCGAGGTTGAAGAGCAACCGGCGGGGTTCCTGCTCGAGAGCACGAGTTTCGGCGGGTCACGGGTCGTCGACATGCTCGTGGGGGACCCGCTCCCGCGCATCTGCTGAGCGGCGCTCGTGACCAGGTCACGGATCGGTGCCCGAGTGCAGGGCACTGTCCAGGGTGTCGGCTTCAGGCCTTTCGTCCGCAACCTGGCGAACAGCCTGGGCCTCGCCGGGTGGGTGGGCAACGACACGGCAGGAGTTTTCATAGAGGCCGAGGGGGACCAGGCAACGCTGGCAGATTTCGTCACGCGCCTCGGCTCGGACGCCCCGCCTCTTGCCTCGGTCGAACAGGTCGACACGTGGGCGCTACCCCCTTCGGGCGGCAACGGGTTCGAGATCGTCGGAAGCGAACAAAACGACTCACGTAGCGTTCTCATCGCTCCAGACGCTGCGACGTGCGCCGATTGCCTCGCAGAGCTCTTCGGCCCTGGCGACCGCCGCTACCGCTACCCGTTCATCAATTGCACCAACTGCGGCCCTCGCTTCACGATCGTGAGCGACGTGCCTTATGACCGGCCCAACACCACGATGGCAGATTTTGCGATGTGCGCCGAGTGCCGCGCCGAGTACGAGGACCCCGCAGACCGCCGGTTCCACGCACAACCAACCTGTTGCCCGGAATGCGGGCCACGGCTCGTGCTCAGGGGCGCCGACGGGAAGGTGGCTGCCGAAGGCGACGGCGCGCTCGACGCAGCGGTCAGGGCACTCGAAGACGAAAAAATCCTTGCGTTGAAAGGCTTGGGGGGTTACCACCTCGCCGTTGTGGCTTCGTCGGCTGCCGCGACGTCTGCGCTGCGGTCGAGAAAGTACCGGGAGGACAAGCCTTTTGCGGTGATGGTCCCCGACCTCGGGGCGGCGCGGCTATTGAGCGACCTCACCGAGCACGAAGAGCAGCTGCTCGCAAGCCCACCCCGGCCCATCGTGCTCGTGGCGAGGCGCGGCCCCGAAGTTGTCCCAATTGCCGCCGCTGTCGCGCCGGGCCGCAGCGAGCTCGGCTTGATGCTCCCCTACACACCGCTCCACCACTTGATCGCTCGGGCTTTGGGACGGCCGTTCGTGCTCACGAGCGGCAACCGTTCCGACGAGCCGATCGTCTATCGCGACGAGGAAACCTTCGCACGCCTGGAGGGGATCGCCGACGTGTTCCTGCTCCATGACAGAGCGATCCACATCAGGACCGACGACTCGGTCGTCCGCTCACTGCGGGCAAAGCCGGTGATGGTGCGGAGATCGCGGGGGTACGTACCGCGTCCCATCGCGCTCGAGGTCGGGGCGCAACGGCCGGTGCTCGCTTGCGGGGCGGAGCTGAAGAACACCTTTTGTGTCGCCAAGGGCCGCCGGGCCTTCGTTTCCCACCACATCGGTGACCTCGAGAACTACCAAACGCTCAGCGCGTTCGCAGAAGGCATCGACCACTTCTGCCGCCTTTTCGATGTGCGGCCCGAGGTCGTAGCCCACGACCTGCACCCCGAGTACCTGTCGACCAAGTACGCCATGGACCTCGGACGCGACGAGCCGGTCGAGCTGGTGGCCGTGCAGCACCACCATGCCCACATCGCCTCCTGCCTGGTCGACAACGCGGCGAGGGGCACTGTTATCGGAGTTGCCTTCGACGGCCTCGGGCTGGGCGACGACGGCTCGCTCTGGGGAGGCGAGTTCCTGCTGGCGGATCTCCGGGGCTACGAGCGCCTCGGGCACCTGGCCACCGTGGCGATGCCCGGCGGCGCCGCGGCCATCAGGCAACCATGGCGGATGGCCGCCTCGTACCTCGACTTGGCCTTCGGCGGCTCAGCCCCCCGTTCTCTCGGGGTCTTCCAGAGGCACGAGCCCGAGTGGGGCCCCGTCTGCCGGCTGGCACGCCTGGGCATGTCGAGCCCGCTGACTTCGAGCATGGGCCGCCTTTTCGACGCGGTGAGCGCCATCGTGACAGGCCGCGACCGCGTGAACTATGAGGGCCAGGCCGCTGTCGAGCTGGAGCAGGCCGCCGACCGGGGCGAACAATCCTTCTACGACTTCGAGCTCGAAGGCGATGGGGACTTCGTGATCGGCGGTGCGGGCATCGTTCGCCAAGTGGCAGAGGACGTCCTGGCCGGCACCGAGGTCCCCGTCGTTTCCGCCCGTTTTCACAACACGGTCGTGAACGCCGTCGCAAGGTCGTGCTCGCGGGCGCGCGACCTGTCGGGCGGGATAGCGACGGTTGCCTTGTCCGGGGGCGTCTTCCAGAACGTGCTCCTCACGCTCCGGGCTGCGCAGGCTCTCGAAGATCGCGGGTTCGAAGTGCTGCTGCACTCGCAGGTACCGCCGAACGACGGCGGCCTCAGCCTTGGCCAGGCGGCCATCGCGTCGGCGCGCCAGCGTAATTAGGCGCGACCTGCCGGCGTGACCGTCCGGCCTGAGTCTTGGCGGCTGCCGGCTGCTAGCGGAGGTGGCGCGTGTCCTCGAGCACGGGGCGGGCCGCCTCGGCGTCTATGCGCAGGCGTGCGTCCACGACCATGACGCCTTCGGGGGTCGCGATGACCGGGTTGCAGTCCAGTTCGGCCACCTCGGGCATATCTTCGGCCAGGCGGCTCAGCCTGTGGAGCACATTTACGAGGCCCTCGACGTCGACTGCCGGCCGGCCCCGGTAGCCCCGCAGGAGTGCGGAACCCTTGAGGCTCCCGACCATCTCCTCGGCCTCGATGTCGGTGAGAGGTGCCAACCGGCTCGCGTGGTCGCCAAGCAGCTCGACCGTCACACCCCCGAGCCCGAAAACCACGAGAGGACCGAAAGAGGGATCCTGGACGGCTCCCACGAGGAGCTCGACTCCGCCGCTCGGGGCCATCGGCTGCACCATGGCGCCCGTCATTTCTTCGCCGAAAGACTCTTCCATCTCGCGGTAGGCGTTGGCCACGTCTGCGTGGCCCACCAGGTCGAGCCGTACTCCCCCACCTTCGCTCTTGTGCACCGGGCCGAGGACTTTGAGGGCGACGGGGGACGCGAAATCGTCGGCCCACTTGCCCGCTTCGTCTGCGCTGTGGACCTCGACCGTGCGCAGTACCGGGATCCCGAAGGCCGCCAGCACGTCCATCGCAGCCGAACCGGTCACCCAACCGCTCGTCAGCACACCGTTACCCGAGCCGTCGCTTTCGTGGGGGAGGCGGCGGCGAGCCTCGTTGACGTCCACCCCGCTCAAGGTCGGGACCGTGCCGACGGGCTTGGCGCGCCATGCGCCATAGCGGAGGGCATGGGCGAGGGCTTTCACAGCTGTCTCGGGGTACGTGTAGCTCGGGACCGGGAAGCTGGCGGAGCGGAGGATCTCGCGCCCGTTTTCTTCCGCCCCGAGGAGGCTGACCACGACCGGCTTCGCGGCCAGAGCATGCTCGTCCGGGGACGGTGCGGCGACCTCCTCCGCCCCGGCGGGGGGCGAGGCAACCTTTTGGTCCTGCGCGGCGACGGCCGCTGCCGCCTTGTCGACGGCGGCAACGATGGCGCTTGCAACCTCGTCGGTCCTGCGGTTGACCATTGGAGGCGTGAAGTTGACGAGCACCGCATCGACCTCGTCGCTTGCCAGGAGGAGCCCGAGCACCTGCTCGTACATCGGCGCGTTCGCTTCCGCACCCAGATCTATCGGGTTACTGACCCCTCCGTTGCGGGGGCACGCCGCCGCAATGAGCTGCTGGAGCGCCGGCGAGAACTCCGGCACCACCAACCCGCTGCTGACGCAGGAGTCGGCGGCGAGCACGCCCGGCCCCCCCACGTTGGACAGCACGGCAGTCCGCAGGCCTTTGGACAATGGCTGCGACCCGACGACCTGTGCGACGTCGAACAGCTCCTCGATCGTGTCGACCCTTATCACGCCTGTCTGGCCGAACAAGGCCGAGACGGGCTCGTCCGAGCTGGCGAGGGCCGCTGTGTGCGACGACGCCGCCCGCCGGCCAACGGCGCTGCGCCCCGATTTGACGGCGATGATCGGTTTGCTGTGGCTCAGCTGCCGGGCGAGACGGGCGAACTTGCGCGGGTTGCCGAAGGATTCGAGGTAAAGCAGGCCCACCGCCGTGGCTTCGTCCTCCGACCACCAGGCGAGCAGGTCGTTGCCGCTCACGTCGGCCTTGTTGCCCATCGACACGAAGCTCGAAAGGCCGATCCCGCGCTTGCGGGCTTCGGCGAGGATCGCGATCCCGAGGCCCCCGGACTGCGAAGCAAACCCGAGCCTGCCGGCCGTGGGGGTGTCCTTTGCGAAGGTGGCGTTCATCGAGACGCCTGGGTCGGTGTTGAGGACGCCGAAGCAGTTGGGACCGACCATGCGCATCCCATAGGAGTGAGCCAGGCGGGCCACCTCCAGCTGGAGCGCCGCACCATCGGCGCCGTCCTCAGCGAAATGGGACGACACCACGACAAGGCCGGCGACTCCCTTGCGCCCGCAAGCCTCGACCACCCCGGGCACAGCGCGCGCCGGCACGGCGATGATCGCCACGTCCACCTCGCCCGGGATACTCTCGACATCGGGGAAGCAGGGCAGGCTCGCCACGTGCGAGGCACCGGGGTTCACCGGGAAGACCGGGCCCTCGAAACCCCCGTTCACGAGGTTACGGACCAGCTCGTGGCCGACCGTCCCAGGCGAGCGCGACGCCCCTACGACGGCAACCGAACGAGGCCTGAGGAGCCGCTCCATCGAGCGAGCCGCTGCCTGCCGGTCGCGTTCGTAGAGAGCCGCGAGAGCATCGGGCGTGGGCGAGATGTCCATGACGACACGGACCACCCCGGCGTCGACACGAGAGCGCTGGGTAAAACCGGCGTCCCGGAAGACCTCGACCATCTGGTGGTTTTCGAGCAAGGTGTCGGCCGCGAACCGCTTGAAACCGGTGCGGCGCCCTTCGCTCGCCAGGTACTCGAGCAACAGGGTCCCTATCCCGAGCCCCTGATGGGCGTCGTCGATCACGAAAGCGACCTCGGCGACGTCGCTGCCGGGGATCCGGTCGTACTGGGAAACGCCGATCAGCATCCCTGCTCTCTCGGCCACCAGCGAGAGGTGGTCGGGATTTTCCGGCTCGACCAGGGAGGCGAGCTCGACCTCCGAGAGACGGGGGTGGGCGCCGAAGTACCGGAGGCGCACCGTCTCGGGCGAAAGGCGGGCGTGAAGCGCCGCGATCTCGTCCTTGTCCGATGGCGTGACAGGCCGCACCCGGGCGGTCGACCCGTCAGCCAGCAGGACATCCCAGCCAGGGGCGTCAGCTTGCAGCGCTTGTGAGGACATCTGGGCGGCTCCTTTGAGTCATCGGCGGTGCTCCGTACTGCCAACCGGTGACGATCTCCATGCAGATACGCAGCACCGTTGTCCCTTCGTTGGCGATCAGCGGCAGAGGCGGCGGGACGTCGGCGGCCGGTGAGCTGCTCAGTACCTCGGCGCGGCCCTGGACGACGACCTCCCACCTCGAGGCTTGGTCGAAGCTGGTCGAGGCCGTCTGGAAGGCGACGACCCCGGGCTGGAAGGAAGCCCTTACCACCCAACCGCGCCCGGCGCGGACGAGCAAGTAGTCGCCCTCAAGTGCGCACGTCACGGGCACCACCAAGGGGAGGGCTCCCAGGGAAACAGCGAGGTGCCCTCCGACCGTGCCGGCGAGGAGCTCACGGCACCTCCCGGCGGAAAGCCGCGGGATCTCGCCGAAGCCCGGCACATTTTCGGACAGCAAAACTGGGAGCACGCCCATGACATCCAATCCTGAGGCACCCGAGCGGTCGCCCGGCAGGGCCCAATGTCCCAAACAAGCCGGCTCATGGCCCATAAACGGCACCGCCCTGTTATGGCGACTGCTACGCGCGGAGCGCGGCATGAGCGCTGCGCGATTTGTGGTCGTCCTAAACTGTAAGGGACGTCTATGGGAACAGAAGCCGAGGCTGCAACGCCCACCCCGGTAGGGCTGGGACAGGGCACCGAAATGCTCGAAACCTTCTTGTCCCTGATGCCCGACGCTGCGATTGCGGTCGACGCGAACGGTGTAATCGTAGCCGTCAACGTAAGGACGGAGTCCTTCTTCGGGTACTCCCCCGGTGAACTCGAGGGCAAACCCGTCGAAATCCTCGTCCCGGAGCGTTACCGGCACACTCACCGCAGCCTCCGAGCCGGGTACTCTTCGGCGCCCCGCGCCCGGCCGATGGGGGCGGACCTGGAGCTGTTCGCCCGCAGGCGGGACGGGACCGAGTTCCCAGTCGACATAAGCCTGGCGCCGATCGGGGAGGACGACGGCTCGCTGATAGTTGCCGCCATCCGCGACATAACCGAACGCAAGGCCTCCCAGGCGGCGCAGGCACAACTTGCCGCCATCGTCCAATCGTCGGCCGACGCGATTTTCTCCATGACCAAATCCGGGGTCGTCACAAGCTGGAACCCGGGCGCCGAATCGATATTCGGCCATGCGCGTGCCGATGTTGACGGCCGCCACATCAGCGAGTTTTTCCCCGATGACCCGGTGCTCGAGGAGTTGATCGATGCCGCCCGCAACGGGCACCCACTGCCCGCCCATGACACTTGTTGGCGGACCCACGACGGTTCCCCGATAGACGTGGCGCTGTCAGTGTCGCTCATGGGCGCGAGCGAGGACGCGGGGTACTCGGTGCTGGCGCGTGACATACGGGCGCGCAAGGCCGCCGAAGCGTTGTTGCGCCGCCAGGCCCGCTGGCAGGCGGCGACATCGGAGATACGGCTCAGCCTTCTCTCCGAAGGCCCGGTCGACGACTCGCTCGAGCTCATTTGCAAATGGGCGGTTGAGCTGTCGGGAGCGAGAGCCGCGGCGCTCGTGACCGCCGAGGACGCGCGCGGGCGCGTGGCCGGCCAGGCCGGCGAGCGGGCGGTGCTCGGGTTGCTGCCAGGCGTTCTCGAACCGGTCCTCGAGCGCCTTGGCAGCGAGCAGCCGTTCGCCGTGGCCATGCCCAGGGGAACGGTGCATGGCAGCGAGCAAAGCGCCGAGAGCGGCGAAGCCCTCGAAGGAAGGGTCTTCGCCATAGCGTTCCGGGGAAGCGACGTATACCGGGCCGGGGCACTCGTAGTCATCGGGGCCGCCAGAGGTGACCAGGCTTCGGCCGACGTCGACGAGAGCCTTACATCGTTGGCGAGCCAGGCTTTGCTGGCGTTCGAGCTCGACATGGTCCGGTCAGAACGGGACCAGCTCCTGATATCGGCCGATCGGGAGCGGATCGCCCGGGACCTGCACGACCTCGTCATCCAGCGCCTCTTCGGTGCGGGCCTCCGCTTGCAGGGTGCTCTCGGCCTCATCGGCAACCAAGTAGCCGCAACCAGGGTTTCTTCGACGATCGACGACCTCGACACCACGATCAAGGAAATCCGTGAGGCAATCTTTGCGCTCGAGTCGGCACCCGGGACGAGCCTTCGTGCCAAGGTCCTCGAAGCGGTATCAGACGCCACAGAGCTACTCGGCTTCAAACCCTCGGTGTCGTTCCAAGGGACGTCCGAAGGCGAGGTCACGCTCGGGGCTCAAGTCGAGGCGGTCGCTGTTTTGCGCGAGGCGCTCTCCAACGCCGCCCGCCATGCCAAGGCGAGCCGGGTGGAGGTCCGCATCAACGTCGGCGAGCAACTCGAGGTGCTCGTGATCGACAACGGCAGAGGGATCGGGGAACCAGGCAGGCTCAGCGGGATCGCCAATGCACGGGCACGGGCAGAGCTGCTCGGCGGCAAGCTCGAACTTTCGGCGCCCGAAGGCGGCGGCACCTCGTTTTCCTGGAGCGTCCCGGTCTCACCCGCCTGAGCCTCCGCAAGCGCTAGAGGCCAAGCGAGCCCTAATGTGACATTCGGCCCTCTCCCGAAGCGCTCGGCTGATGGCAATCTTTTCCCACGCCAGTCAAATCACCTGCTAGAGGTTCGGCAGCAGGGGTTTGGCGTCATAGGAGGATCCAACAATGACAGACGCGGCGCTGGAGGCCCTTACCGAAGAAGAGTGCTTGGAGCACCTGAAGCAAGTCAAGTACGGACGGGTTGCAGTCGTGACCGACGACGGCCGGCCGGAGAT
The DNA here is from genome assembly GCA_035508795.1 of Acidimicrobiales bacterium. Lineage (GTDB taxonomy): Bacteria > Actinomycetota > Acidimicrobiia > Acidimicrobiales > Palsa-688 > DATJMJ01. Next base: position 38,925 of record DATJMJ010000062.1, on the reverse strand, counting down.
CTTTCCTGTCAATTTCGCCTTGCACGGCCGCACCGTCGTCTTCGTGACGGGATCGGCCACTATGACGGCCCGCGCCCCGCTCGGCCACGTCGCCTTCGAGGCGGACCGCATCGACGCGGCGAGCCACGAGGGCTGGGACGTCGTGGTCAGCGGCGAGGGAGCCGACATCACAGATTCGGTCGACCAGCTGTCCCTGATCGCCCGGAGCGAACGAGTGGAGCAGTGGGCCCCCGGCAAGAAAGAGCACTGGATCTCGATCGTGAACCCCACGTTCCACGGCCGGCGCCTCTACGTCCCGGCGGCGTCCCCCAACTTCTACTGAGCCCTCCCCCGGCGGGCACGGGCCGGGCGTCGTGGGGCCCTGGCCGGGGCTGCCTCCGGCCCTGTGCGAGCTTTGGCCACGGTGGGAGCCCTGGACGCTCCGGCTTTTCCGGTGGCAGCCTTCGTAGGCGCTGCCTGCCCTGAGCCCGCCTTCTTGCCAGCCGCGGTGCTTTTTCGCGGTGGCGAACCCCTCTTGGACGGAGCCTTGGCGGTTACTGCAGGCTGCTTGAGAGCGGCCTTGCGGCCGCCCGAGGCGGCGGGGGGCTTCGGCGTTTTGCCTGCCTCGGCCGCGCTCCGCAGCGTCTTGATGCCGCCCGCCTTTTTGGGGACCGGGGTCTTCTTCGCAACGCCCCCGGTCGCCTTGCGAGTGCCGGCAGCCGGTTTGGCAGCGGCCACTTTTGCGCCCGACACCGCCGTCTTCGTGCCTGCTGATTTTTTGGCCGCGCCCCTCGCGGGCAGGCCCTTGCCCACCGGGGCCTTGGCCGCGGCAGCTTTGGCCTTGGCAGTTTTTGGCGGCGTCGCCTTGGTCGCTGCGGCCTTGGTCGCGGCGGCCTTGGTCGCGGCGGCCTTGGTCGCGGCGGCTTTGGTCGCGGCGGCTTTGGTCGCGGCGGCTTTGGTCGCTGCGGCCTTTTTTGCCGTGGCCTTGGTCACCGTGGCCTTGGCCGGCGCGGCCCGCTTCGTGGCTGTCCCCGAAGGGACCGCGCGAGCTTTCCTTGCTGCGACAGCCTTCTTGGTGGCTCCGTCGCCGGCCGTCCCCGTGGACCGGGCGGGAGGCCCTCCTACGCCTACTCCGACGCGGCCGGCTCGCCGCCGAGCCGGCAAGGGCTCCTCAGGCAAAACTGCTTCGCCGCGCTCTATCTCGGCGTCAACCGTCTCGGGCGTCGGGCGCCCGGAAATGCGGGCGAACCCTGGCACAGCTACTTCGACGCCCCGCCGTATCGCATCGAAGGCCTGGACCACGAAGTTGCGCTTCTCCCCCTTTTTCAGGGCCTCACGCGCCGAGCGAGGCGGCGGGTTTGCCATTGCCGAGAGGGGCAGGTAGCACCTGGCACCGCCCACGGAGATGAACGCGCCGTGAGATGAGAACTCCTCGACCGTCCCGATAACTTCGTCGCCCAACTGGTGCGCGGCGATGAAACTGATGAACGCGAACGGCTCGTTGAGCGGCTCCGACGGCGCCGTGGGGGCACGGCGGCGGCGCCTGCGTTTGTGGCCGGCCCGGTCGGGTTCGACGACCTCTTCCGTGGCGGTTGCTATCGCTCGCTGGAGCTTGCGTTCGCCGGCACGGCCCCGGGGCCGATCGCTTACCAATTCGAGGCCGGTTTCCTCGCCGACGACTTCACGGTCCACTCGCCGCTTGCGCTTGGCTTCCTTGACAGATTCGCGGCTCTTGGGGCCGCGCACCGGAGACCTGGGCGTAAAGATCCATCCGACACCCGGGACCGGTTTACCCCCGATCAACCGCCCTTTGTCGAAGAGCCACTCGTACTCGCCGTGGAACTCCTGGAAAGAGTCGTTGGAAAGGACGGCGGCTCCCACTTTGTCGGCGACCCTCAACAAGAACGCGTCACCCCGGCCAACCGCTCCGGCCGGCGGTGAGACGACATCCCCCTCGAGTTCGGCTTGCTCGAAACGAGCGCGTTCTTCGGAGGGGATCCGGTGCCCGAAGGTCGCGTCGACAACGACCGTGACCACATCATCGGGGTTTTCGGCAAGGAACTCCCGGACCGCCTCGTCAAGCTGCTTGAGGGTGGGAAGCGAACTACCTTCAGTTGCAATATTCGAGCCGTCGACGACTACGTGACGAGCTGGCATCTCTCTCCTGTTATGTTTTACGGTCCTTGCCCGGGACGGGCCCACGGCAGCACCCGTCGACGGCCAAGAGGCCAAAGGCAGTACGGCTGAAGCGGCTCACCGCCGTCGCTCGCCGGCAACAGCCGGTGGCGAAGCAGTCGGGCCGGGACAGCTATAAGCCCACTTCGACCTAGTTTGCCACCCATGGCGCGTAGTTTGGCGCATCCTCACCAAGCTCGATAGACGTGACCGCGCAGGGTATTGCGAGAGCCTCCGGGGTTCAGCTCCCGAGCGCCCGGGAGATGATGTCTTCTTGCTCGAGCTCGTGGAGAGAATGGCTGCCGGTAGCCGGAGACCCCGATGCCGCACGGGCCACCAAGCTGACGCTCTTGCCGAAACCCGAGAGGCGGTCCTTTACGAACTCCCAGGCGCCCATATTGGCCGGCTCTTCCTGCGCCCACACGACCTCTGTCGCCCCCGGGTAGCGGCCGAAGACCTCTGCCAGCTCCTCTGCCGGCCAGGGGTACAACTGCTCGAGGCGGGCAATCGCCACCGGGACGGGGTGCGCCGCGCGAGCAACGAGGAGGTCGAGGGCAATTTTGCCACTTGCGAGCACTACGCGCCGCGGGCTCTCACCGCTCGGACCAAGAGCGGCCCCAGGGTCGTCGAGCACCTCGTGGAACCGTCCGTCCACGAGGTCGCTCACGGGGCTGTGAGCCTCCCTGGCCCGCAGGTACCGCTTGGGCGTGAAGAGCACGAGCGGCTTGGCCACTGGTTGGAGCACCTGCCTGCGAAGGAGATGGAAAAGTTGCGCCGCGTTTGTGACGTTCGCAAGGCACATATTGTCGTCGGCGCACAGTTCGAGGAAGCGCTCGACGCGAGCCGAAGAATGTTCGGGGCCTTGGCCTTCGTAGCCGTGCGGCAGGAGAAGGACCAAGCCCGAGCGCTGTTCCCATTTGACTTCCGAAGCGGCGAGGAACTGGTCGATGACCACCTGTGCCCCGTTGACAAAATCGCCGAACTGCGCCTCCCAGGCGACGAGCGCTTCGGGGGCAAAAAGCGAGTACCCGTACTCGAAACCGAGCGCAGCGTACTCCGAAAGCAGCGAGTCGTAGACAAAAAACCGGCCGGCGCCACCTTGCTGCCTGCGCGCCATCTCGGCGAGCGGGACGTGCTCGGCGCCGGTGCGGTAGTCGACGTACACGGCATTGCGGTGGCCGAACGTCCCCCGGCGCGTGTCCTGACCGCAAAGACGGACGTCGTGACCGTCCAATACCACCGTCCCGTACGCAAGGGCTTCGCCGAGCGCCCAGTCGACCTGGCCCGCAGACCAGAGCTTGTAGCGGGCATCGAGCACCTTGGAAATCTTGGGGTGGACCGTAAAACCGTCCGGGATCGTGACAAGGGCGTCGACGACGGCGGAGAGCTGGTCGTGCGCCACCGAGGTGGGGACGGCCGAGGCGACGTGCGCCGGTGCGACTTGCGGCTTCAACGAGGTCAGTTTCGGGGGAGCCGAAGCGCGGGTCTCGTCGAGGGCGACCTGAAGGCGCCGCGAGAAGTCGGCCAGGGCCGCCTCGGCTTCAGCCAACGTTATGTCGCCGCGGCGGACCAAGGCCTCGGTGTACAGCTTCCGTACGCTCCGGTGGTCCTTTATCAGCTGGTAAAGGAGCGGTTGGGTCAGCGAGGGGTCGTCCTGCTCGTTGTGGCCGTAGCGCCGGTAGCAGACCATGTCGATGACGACGTCCTTATGGAACTCCTGGCGGAAGTCGAGCGCCAGGCGAGCGACACGCACACAGGCCTCGGGGTCGTCGCCATTGACATGGAATACAGGCGCCTGCACCATTTTGGCAACGTCGGTGGCGTACACCGACGAGCGGGCGGACTCGGGGTCTGTGGTAAAACCAAGCTGGTTGTTGATAACCAGGTGGACGGTGCCGCCTGTCTCGTATGCCTCGAGGGCCGAGATATTGAGCGTTTCGGCAACCACACCCTGGCCGGCAAAGGCGGCGTCCCCATGGACCAGCACCGGCAGGACGAGGTCGGCTGCACCCGCGCCTCCACTACCACCACCGTTAGCTACGTTGTCGCCGCCGAGCACGAGGCTGTCTTGGAGCGCCCTGGCCATCCCCTCCACAACTGGCCCGACGGCCTCGAGGTGCGATGGGTTCGATGCCAGGACGACGTCGAGGGAATTGCCCGCCAGCGAGGTGAACTTGCCTCTGAAACCCTTGTGGTACTTGACGTCGCCAGATCCCTGGACGCTCGAAGGGTCGAGGTTGCCCTCGAATTCTTCGAAAAGTTCGTTGTAGCTCTTGCCAACGATATTGATCAGTACGTTGAGCCGTCCCCGGTGCGCCATGCCCATCACGGCGTGGCGGTGCCCGAGGTCGGCGGCGTGGTCGAGGAGGGCGTCGAGGAGAGGGATGGCCGATTCGCCGCCTTCGAGGCCGAAGCGCTTTTGGCCGATGTACTTCGTCTCGAGGAACCTCTCGAGTGCTTCGGCGGCGTTGAGGCGCGAGAGGATATGGCGGTGCTCGTCCGGGCCGAGAGTCGTTGGCACCCCTTCAATGTGCTGCTGGACCCATCGTTTTTGCGCTGGTTCCATGATATGCCCGTACTCGACGCCGATCGTGCGGCAATACGCGTCCCGCAGGACGGCGAGGATGTCCCCGAGCCGCATCCGTGCGCGGCCCACGAAATCCGGCGTCAGGAACTCGCGGTCTAGGTCCCATACCGACAGCCCGTAATTGGCCGTGTCCAGCTCAGCGTGCATGTGGGGGTCGCGCCAGTCGAGAGGGTCGAGGTGCGCGATCAAGTGGCCCCGGACGCGGTAAGCGTTGACGAGGCGGTCCACCTTTTGCTGTTTTGCGAGGTAGTTGCTTGTCGGCTCGAACGGGTCGTTGACGTCCCGGTAGTACTTGACAGCTTCGTAGGGCACTCCCATCGAACGGAAGACACCCTCGTAGAAACCGTCCTCCCCAAGGAGCAGTTTGTGCACCTGCTGGAGGAACAACCCCGATTCGGCACCCTGGATGACACGGTGGTCGTAGGTGGAGCTGATTGTGACCACTTTGGAAACGCCGAGCTCGGCCATCTGGCGGGGGTCGGCTCCCTGCCATTCGGCGGGGAAATCTATCGACCCTATGCCGATTATCGACCCCTGCCCTGCCATCAGGCGCGGTACAGATTGGACTGTACCGAGCGTGCCGGGGTTGGTGACCGTGACAGTCGCCCCCACAAAATCGCTGACTTCGGCCTTTCCCGACCGCACCTTCCGGATGGTCTCCTCGTAGGCCTGCCAGAAACCGCGAAAATCGAGCGCGTCGGCCTTCTTTATGACCGGCACGAGCAACGACCTGCTGCCGTCTGGCCGCTCGAGGTCGACGGCGATGCCGAGGTTGACGTTTGCCGGCCTGAAGACGGCAGGAGGAGCGCCGGCGTCGCCGGCGGGACCGGGTTGGAAGCTCGAGTTGAGCGCAGGCACTTTCCCAAGAGCCTGGACGACCGCCCAACCGATGAGATGAGTGAAGCTCACCTTGCCCGCTGTGCCGGTCCTCACGAGCTGGTCGTTGAGCATGAGCCTGTTGACTTCGAGCAATTTGGCCGGCACCACACGGAAGCTCGTAGCCGTCGGGACGGACAGGCTCGTCGTCATATTGGACACGACCCGAGCCGCGCTGCCGCGCAAAGGCGATGCCGCCCCGTCGGATGTGCCCGGGGGGGCGTCGGGAGCGACGGAGCGCAACGGCGGCTGCCCATTGGCGGGCGCGCCTCGAAGAGGCGCCGTCGGGACGGTGCCGCTTGCAGCCACCGACGCCTGGCCGTTAGCGCCCCTTGCGGTGCCGTTGCCGGCCGCTTCGGCGGGAGGGTACGCCCCGCCGGCACCGTTGCCGGGGACACTACGGGCCTCGTCCCCGGGGATAACGCCGTCGTGGCCGTCTACACCGCCCGGAGCGACGAGGAGGGGCCGGGCGAGGTTGGCGCCGCCCGGCTTGTAACCATCGAAGAACTCGCGCCAGCTCTCACTCACCGATTGGGGGTCCCGCCGGAACTCCTCGAACATCTCGTCCACGAGCCAAGCGTTGGGGCCGAGGTTTTCGGGGCGAGGTTGTCTAGTGTCAGGCACAGCAAATCCCAGCCTACAGGCGACTGGTCGCAGGACCTCGCCTATCAGGCAAGCCGACGCTCAGGCGCTCAGGACCGCTCGAGGACCAAAGGCCCAACTACCTGACCGGCGCTCCTCAGGTTGAGCCGTCGTTTTCCCGATAACTCTTGGGTGACTTCCGTTATGCCAGTGGTGCCGGTCAGCCGGGCCGTCGTGCGCCTGGTCGAGGCGGGGAACGACGCACTTTGCGAACAGTGCCGCGAAGCGATCAAATTTGTCGCCCGGGCAAAGGAGCGCCAAGTGATCGCGAACGTATACGTGAACGGGCGCTGGGACCGCGTAGAGCACTACCACGACAACTGTTACCTGCACGTTGGCGAGCCCTACGGCCGGGCGAGGACCTGAAGGACCGGGTACCGCCCGCAAAGGCGTGCTCGCGGAGGCTCAGGTGCCCCGCAGGGGCACTTGGTGCACGACGCTCCACCTGCGGCCGTCGCCGCACATGACGTCCACCTGACGTGCTTCGCACCGCAGTGGCAGCCGGGCCGAGATGTCCGCCTCGGCATCGGCGAGGCTGGGCCCCGGGGCATGGCCGGCCAGGCCCACCGTCAGGTGAGGTACCACCTCGTCGAACTTTCCCTCCCACGGAGGCGTGTCGAAGTGATCGGCCAGCCTGGCTGTCAGGCGCTTGAACGGCTCGGCCGGGGTCGGGGCCAGCCATAAGACCCGTTCCCCGAACCAGCAAGCGCGCTCGAGGGTGTAAGGGAAGCAAAGCTGGTCCGCCAACAGGTCGTCCAGTTCCTCGAAGTGCTCGGCCTTCAGCTGTTCGGGCGGGACCCAAGGCAGGATGAGGGTGATATGGGCAGGCACGCCCGTTGTCGCCCGAGGGTCGTTGAGCGCTCTCCATGCCCCGACCAGCACCTCCGCCTCGGGCACGGGGACCAGCACAGCGCTTTGTGGTTCGCTCGTAAAGAAGCTCCCTCGCCCCCGCCCGAGCTCCCCCGGCAACTGCCCGGCGTCCCCGAACCCCCCTGGTGAGCCGGGTCGCTCCAGCCTCGCCCAAGACACCTGCTAAAGGCTACTGCGCCGCCAAGCACTGATGCCGTCAACGGACCGGGGCCGGTAGCCCGGCGCCGGCTACGACGCCACCGCCGAAGACGTCCGCAAGCAAGAAGGGCACCACCGCTTCCAATTGTTCGTAAGTGCAGCTCTGAGGGGAACGGTCCGGACGCCACCGCCTGAACTGGGCAGTGTGGCGGAGGCGGTCGCCTTGCAGGTGCTCGTAGGCGGCCTCGACGACGAGCTCGGGCCGGAGAGGCTCGAAGGAGAGATCCTTCTTTGCGTTCCAGCGGCTGCGCGCCCCGGGCAGGCGCGGTCCCTCCTGTCCCTCCGCAGACGCCCAAGCCGCCCACTGCGCCCAGGGGTGCTCTTCCAGGCCCGACCCCGGGCCGGCCCGGTAGGGCGCCAGCACCGAGGCCAGCTCCTTGCGCTGCTGCGCGGAGAAGGCGCCGATCACGCCCACATGGGACAGGCCGCCCGAGGCGTCGTACAAACCGAGCATGAGCGAACCCACTTCGAACGGGGCCTCGGGGCCCCGAGCGTCACCTGTTCCGGGGGGAGCGTCAGCCGAGCCAGGGGCGGTGGCAGGTGCGGACGGCCTGTAGCGGCGGAAACCGGCCACGACGAACTCGGCCGTGCGTTCGTGCTTGACCTTCACCATCACCCTCTTGCCCTCGACGTACTCGAGGTTGCCCGGCTTGGCGACGACGCCGTCGAGCCCGGCGCCCTCGAAGAGGTCGAACCACTCGCGCGCTCGAGCGGCGTCGAGGGTTGCCGGGGTGACGTGGACCTGCGGCCCACCGCCTTGCCCGCCGAGGACCGGACCTGGGCGGCGCCCGAGGACGGGACCGTCACCACGGCCGTCAGCGCCGAGCACGCTCTCCAGCAACCTCCTCCGTTCGTGGAACGGGCCCCCCCTCAGGTCGCGTTCGCCGAGTGCCAACAGGTCGAAGGCGACGAAAGAGGCGGGCGTCTTTTCGGCGAGGAGCCGGACGCGGCTCTCAGCCGGGTGCACTCGCTGGCTGAGAGCGTCGAAGTCCAACCCCTTCGGACCGGCCACGACCACCTCGCCGTCGAGGACCACCCGCTCGGGGATCCGGAGCTTGAGCGCCTCTACAACCTCGGGGAAATACCTCGTGAGAGGCAGTTCGTTGCGGCTCCCGAGTTGGACGTCGGCGCCGTCGCGGAACACGATGCACCGAAAGCCGTCCCACTTGGGCTCGTAGATGTAACCGCCAGTCGGCAACTCGCGGGCCAGCTTGGCGAGCATCGGCGCCACCGGGGGCGGCACCGGCAGGTCCGAGACGCTCAAGAGCCCCCCAGGGCAGCGGTACCCGGGGCGCGGGCCCTCAGGTTGACGCTCCGCCTGACAGGTGCGCCGCGATGGCTGCGGCGAGCTCGCTCTCCTCGAGCTGCTCGAGCGTCAGAGGCAGAGCCAGGCACCAGTTGGGCCACTGGTCGATAGTACCTGGCATGTTGGGGCGTTCCCGTACTGCCGCAGCGTCGTCGAGTGCCGCCGCGAGCAGCGCGCAAGGGGCCCGGGAAAGCACCCCGTACGCAGCCTCGATGACATCTCCGAGCGGGCGGTCGCTCGCCGATCCGGTCCACTCCGACAGGCGACGCCACAGCGCATTGCTCCCCTCCTCGTTATACGGCAAGCCCAGGCTTTTCAATGCGTCGAGGTCGGCACCGGTCCAAACCCCGGCGACTGTGGGAAGGTCGTGCGTGGTGACCGCACCCATGGCCTGTTGCGCCCACTCTCCCGGCGGCCGGTCCTCGAACCAGAACAACTTGTAGGAAAGCACACCGCTCTCTGCGAGCACCGCCCTCACATGGTCCTCGACCGTGCCGAGGTCCTCGCCAACCACGTAAACCCCGGCCCGCTCGGCCTCGAGCCGCAGCAACCTCACCATGTCTTCCCACACGTAGCGGACATAGGTACCCGAGCGCGGCTCCTCGCCCACCGGCACCCAGAACAACCTGAACAACCCCATCACGTGGTCGACCCGCAAGCCCTTGGCGGGCCGAAGCACCGCGCGAAGCGTCTCGATGAAAGGCTCGTAGGACGCGGCTCTCAGTTTCCATGGGTCAAGGGGCGGCAAGGCCCAGTTCTGCCCCTTTGTGTTGAAGTCGTCGGGCGGTGCACCGACCCGCATCCCGAGAGCGAAGGCATCCTGCCATAGCCAGGCGTCGGCACCCCCTCCGTCGACCCCGACGGCCAGGTCGAGCATGAGCCCCGAGCTAAGGCCGGCTCCGGCCCCGTCGAGCTGGACCTCGCAGAGCCACTGCAGCCAGGCGTAGTAACGCTTCCGGGCCTTGCCCTCGGCGCTCCCCGCGAAGGCGGCGACGGCAGCGCTCTCCGGGCGACGGTACTGCTCGGGCCAATCCTGCCAGGGAAGGCCGAACTGTTCGGCCAGGGCGCAAAAGGATGTGTAACCGTCCAGGACACGGCCCCGTGCGCGCACGTACTCGTTGAAGACTGGGTCCCCGTCGCAGGCGGACAACTCGAAAAGCTCTTCCAAAGCTTGGGATTTGAGGGCCCACACCCGTTCGCGGTCGACCAGCCGCTCGCTGTTGAGAGAACGCGCCTTTTCGCCCAGTGCCGAAACAGACCCGAGGTTGGCGGCCCCGGGCACTTCGTCTACGCAGATATAGAGCGGGTTGAGGAAACAGCGCGAACTCGGGAAGTAAGGGCTCGGTTCGGGCACTGCGCCCGGCGCAGGTGCGTGGAGAGGGTTGAGCAGGATAAACCCGGCGCCCTGTTTGCCGGCCCAACGCGATAGGCGGCGCAAGTCGGCGAAGTCCCCGATACCCCAGCTGGACGCAGACCTGGCGGCATAAAGCTGGACCGACCAGCCCCAAGTCCTGGCCGGCGGAGGGCTCGGGCAGCGTGGCGGGCAGACCGCAAGGACCAGCTCTCCTCCTCCGTCAGCAGGCTTGAAGCGGTGGTAGCCGAGCGGCAAGCCAGCCGGCTGGTGGCCGGGCAGCCCGGCCCGGTCGTGAGCGAGAGCTTCGGGAGGTCCCTGCGACATTGCCTCCTCCGGCGCCCCCGGTCGCTCGTCGCCGGCACCGGCGGACGCACGGCCATCCTCGCCGGTACCGGCACCGGGACCGCCGCCGACCATGACGATGCCTCCCCCGTCGAGCTCGATCTCACCCGGCGGCAAGGATGGCCAGGGCCCGTCCGCCGAGACGGTAACCAGCGGCACGCCAGTAGGTGGCACCGGCTCGGCCGCCCCCATGGCCGACAGGACCGCCTGCACCGTCTGTCGAGGTACATCGTGCCACTGACCGTTTACGTCCCAATACCCCCCGTAAATACCCCACGCGTCCGGCTCGGCGGGGCCGTCCAGCCAATCCATCTGGTTCATCCTTCCACGCGCCCGCATATTCGGCACCTGAACGTTTGCCACCGGCTGGTCGGTGGCCTCACCTAGCCTCGGTGTCGTGCCCGGCGAAACGACGCTCGCCTACGAGCCACCCGCCGCTGCGGTACGCATCGGGAGTTGCCGCGCTATCGCCGGTACCAGTTCTTGGGCAGACCGGTCCCTGGTGAACGACGGGTCCTTTTACCCGTCACAATCGCTGACAGCGGGCGAGCGCCTCTCGTATTACGCGCACAGGCTCCCCCTCACCGAGGTGGCGACCAGCTACCGGTTCCCACCGACCCCTGAAGTATCGAAGCGCTGGGTGGCAAATACGCCGGCAGGGTTCACGATGGACGTCCGCGCGTGGTCACTGCTGAGCGGGGCGCCGACGTGGCCAGAGTCTTTGTGGCAGGACCTCCACGGCTACGTCCGGCCGCCACGACGGGAAGGAGCCAAGCTCTACAAGGCCCACCTGCCCGCCGACGTCGTCGACGAATGTTGGGCACGCTTCGGGCACGCTCTGCGCCCCTTGCGGGACGCCGGCCGGCTCGGCACCGTGACCTTCCGGTACCCTTCGTGGTTCACCCCACGAGCCGCCGCCTACGAGGAGTTGGCCGCCCTTCCGGCGCGTATGGCCGGTTACCGCACGACCGTCGAGCTGACCAGCGAGCGGTGGTTCGAGCGGGACACCTGCGAGGGCACGCTCGAGCTTCTCGAAGACCTCGGCCTCTCCCTCCTGGTCCAAGCCTCGCCCAGGCCCGCCGGCCAGCCCCGCCGCCGGCCGGTCGTTGCGGCGACTTCGGACATTGCGGTCGTTCGCTTCTCGGGTAGGTCGTGGGAGGAGGGCCGCCCTTGGGGACCTCGGGAGCCACCCGCGCAAAGCCCACCGGGCGATGCGGGCCCTGCTGAGGCACATCTTGCTGAGACCGGCCCTGCTGAGGTGCGCCTTGGGGAGAGCTCGAGCGCAGCAGCGTGGTGGTCGTACCGCTACAGCGACGAGGAGCTGCAAGAGTGGGCGCCGGCGATAAGGGAGCTTGCTTCGTGCACCAGCGAAGTCCACGTCGTGATGGACAACAGCTGGAAATGCGATGCAGTCGACAACGCGGCCAAGCTGCTCGACCTTCTGGCCGATTAGCAGCAGCGAGTTGTTACCCACCCGTGCCTCTGACGGGGCTCTTCTCGCCTGCTGGGACCTCGCCGCCGGTAGCGGAGGGGACCACAACGGCGCGGGCGTTCCTCTCCTGCTGGTACACGGTGCCGCTCTCCACGCCCATTGCTGGTCCCCAGCTGGGCAGACGTTGGCCACCTCGGGCCTGCGCCCGTTGGCGCTCGACCTGAGAGGTCACGGCCACTCCGACCGCTCTCCTCGTGGCGACTACAGCTGGGAGTTGTTCGCCTCCGACATCCTCTCGATCGTGGCCGGGCTCGTCTCGGGCGAGGCGGCTACCAATTTCGCGGTGGGGTTGCCCGCGGTGGGGTCGCCCGCGGTGGGGCACCCTGCGGCCGGGTTGCCCGCGGTGGGGCACTCAGCGGGTGCCTCGGCACTGCTCCTCGCTGAGGCGGCTCGCCCAGGGACCTTCTCGAGCCTGTGGCTCTGGGAACCGATCACGATGGCCCCCGGCGACGTGCGCCGGGAGGCGACACGCCGTGCCATGGCTGAGCGCGCACGCCGCCGGCGCGAGCATTTCGCCTCGGTCGAAGAGGCAAGGGGGCACCTGGAGGGCCGCGGGATGTTCGCCGCGTTTTCCGAGGCTTGTTTCGCAGACTTCCTGAGCTGGGGGCTTGTGCCTGACGACGACAGCGGCGTCAGGCTGGCGTGCCGCGGCGAGGACGAGGCGTCTGTCTACGAGTGGCAGGGCTTGCCCGAAGTGTTGGCCAAGTTGCCGTCAGTGGGCTGCCCTGTCCGGGTCGTCGGGGGGCAACTGAGTGACGCCGTACCGCCCGAGGTGATCGAGGGCATCTCACGCCTGCTCCCGAACGGCGAGGCCGTGGTGCTCCCGCAACTGGGCCATTTCGGCCCGTTCGAGAGACCCGACGTGGTGGCCAAAGACATCGAAGATTGGGTGCTCGGCTAAAGAGCCCCGCGGGGTGCGCGTGAGCGTCGCTCCGGCTCGTTAGCCTTTGCTCCATGCCGCTCCAGTTGCCCGGCTCGTTGACCCCGTCAAAGGTGGCCACTTTCAAGGAGTGCGCCCTCGCCTTCAGGCTTTCGGTCATCGACAAGCTGACCGAGCCGCCGAGCTTGCAGGCGTTCAAAGGGACCGTCGTGCACCGCGCGCTCGAGCTTTTGATGTGGGAGGAGAAGCCCGGCGCCCGCACGCCCGCTTCCGCCTTCGGCAAACTCGACAGAGCTCTCGCTGAGCTGCTCGTCGGCGAAGAGGGGGCTCAGCTCGACCTCGAGGGCGAGGCGCTTCGCGAGTTCACCGAGGACTGCCGGGTGCTCGTGGGTAATTACTTCCAGCTCGAAGATCCCAACTCGGTCCGAGTCATCGGGACCGAGCTGCGCCTTCAGGTCGATATAGGCCTCCGCCTGCGTGGGGTGATCGACCGGCTGGAACTCGACGACGACGACGAGCTCGTCGTCACCGACTACAAAACCGGCCGCGCTCCCGGGGTCAGCCACGAAAATTCTCGTCTTGGCGGCGTCCACTTCTATGCCTTCTTGTGCCAGCAACTTCTCGGGCGACGCCCGGCCCGCGTGCAGTTGTTGCACCTGAGAGAGCCGATTGCTATTTCCACCGTGCCGGACGACCAATCGACGAATGGGCTCGAGAGGCAGGCGAGCGCGGTGTGGGCTGCTATCGCCAGAGCCTGCTCCACTGAGGACTTCCGGCCAAAACCGGGGGCGCTGTGCGAATGGTGCGGTTTCCACGCCTACTGCCCGGCCAGGGGGGGCGACTTGTCGCTGGTGCATACCCTGCAAGGCTCGCCCGGTGCGGGCCGCGCAGGTGACGTCAGCCCCGGCGCCACAACCGTCGACACCACGACTATCGACGTCACAGAGGCAGAGGTGCTGGCCCGGGATGTCGGCGAGGCGACGAGGCGGCCGAGCCCGGACGCGGTTGCCCCTGAGGGCACGAGAGTGCTCCCGGGGCCCCTTCAGTTCTTCCCCGTCTCGGCCGCCAGTACCGGGTGAGCATGTCTCCGGCCGGGGCGGCAGATAGCCGTTCGAAGGGGCAGGCCAAGGGGCTCAAAAGCAGCAGTGTCGGCCGCTTCGACAAGACCGTGGACACTTTCCTGGAGGCCCACCTCCGGGGGCGTCCCGGCCTGGACAGGCTCATGTACGGTGCCAGCAGCGCCGGGGACCACAGCCTGATATGGGTCGGGATGGCGCTGGCGGAAGGCCTTGCGCGGAGCAAGGGCCGCGACTGGCGGCCGGCTGTGAGGGCAGGAGCCGCTCTGGCCGCCGAATCTGTCCTCGTCAACGGGCTGGTCAAGTTGGCTTTTCGCCGGCATCGGCCCGAGCGCGAGCGGCCTCCCCCGCTGCCGCTGCGCATCCCCGTCACAAGCAGCTTCCCGAGCGGCCACGCGAGCTCAGCTTTTTTCGCCGCTGCCCTGTTGAGGAGCCGTTCGACTTGGCCGCTGTACTACGCCACAGCCGCCGTGGTGGCGTCGAGCCGCGCGTACGTCCGGATCCACCATGCCTCCGACGTGGTCGCCGGCGCGCTCCTAGGAGCAGCGCTCGGCGAGCTCACACGGCACTTCTTCCCCATCTGGGCCCAGGAGGAAAGGGGCGCTCCCGCGGCCGACGAGCTGGTGCACGGGAAGCGGGACGGAACAAGCTACGAACAACTTAGGTTGTAACGTCCATGCCCGACCATTTCGAAGTCACCTGGGACTACCTGTGCCCATTTGCCCGTAACGCCCATGAGCACCTCGTTGCCGCGATCTCGTCCGGGGCGACCTGGACGGCTCGCTTCCGCTTTTTCTCGCTGGCGCAAGCCCATCTGGACGAGGGCAAAAGCGTATGGGAGGACCCATTGAGCCACAGCGGCGTGCTTGCCGGGCTCGCAGGCATCGTGGTCCGCGAGCAGTACCCCGAGCGGTTCCCGCAAGCTCATATCGCGCTCTTCACCGCCAGGCACGACGAGAGCAAGGACCTACGTGACAGCGACGTCGTCATCGCGGCGCTCGGGTCGGTCGGCCTGGACGGCGCCACCATCGTAAAGGAGGCCCTCAGCGATTGGGCGATCGAGATGGGCCGCCGTGATCACGACGAATCAGTTCAGCAATGGGAAGTCTTCGGGGTCCCGACCTTCATCGCAGACGACAAAGCTGTCTTCGTCCGGCTGATGACCAGGCCCGAGGGTGATGGCGAGCTTGCCCGCCGGACAGTGCAGGGGGTGCTTGACCTGTTCGACAACTTCCCCGAGCTGAACGAGTACAAGTTCACCCAGATCACACGGTAGACGCACTACCGGGCAATGAGCACACGGATTAGCACTGGGGCCGAGCAACCTGCTCCAGCGGCGGTCGCGACCCGCGAGGGGGGCTATAACCACCAGGAGATCCTGGTCATCATGTCCGGGCTCATGCTCGGGATGTTCCTCGCCGCCCTTGACCAGACCATCGTCACCACCGCTCTTACAAGGATCAGCGAGGATTTCCATCACCTCAACCTGTACAGCTGGGTTGTCACCTCGTACCTCTTGACGACCACGGTAACGACGCCGCTTTACGGAAAAATATCTGACCTGTTTGGCCGGAAGGCGATCTTCCAGTTTGCGATCGTGTTGTTCCTCATGGGAAGCGCCCTATCGGGCGTTTCGGGGAGCATGCTGCAACTGATCATTTTCCGTGGGATCCAGGGCCTCGGTGGCGGAGGGCTCTTTTCGGTGGCCTTGTCAATCGTCGGCGACGTCATCCCCCCGAGCGACAGAGGACGTTACCAAGGCTATTTTGGGGGCGTTTTCGGAGTGGCGAGCATAGTGGGGCCATTGATCGGGGGTTTCCTCGTCGACGAAGCTTCATGGCGTTGGGTCTTCTACGTCAACCTCCCGATCGGCGTCGTGGCACTTGCCGTGATAAACCGGGTCCTGCACAACGACCGGCGCAAGAGCAGCGCCAAGATCGACGTGGCCGGGGCAGTCCTGTCCGTGGGCGGCGTCGCCCTGCTCCTCGTCGCGGTCCAAAGTGTCGGCGAGTACGCAAAGATGACATCCCTGGCCGAGGTCACCGGCCCGGTCGGTCTCGTGCTGATCGCAGCATTTGTGTGGTGGGAGACAAGGGCACCCGAGCCGGTGCTGCCGTTACGCCTCTTCCGCAATGGGATTTTCGCCGTCTCCTCGGCGCTGTCGCTCATCACCGGGGCTGTAATGTTCGGGGCGATCATCTTCCTGCCCGAGTACCTGCAAATCGTGCGCGGCGTTAGCCCGACGCTTTCGGGCCTGAGGCTGTTGGCCCTGCTGGTCGGCCTCCTGTTCACCTCTATTACCTCCGGCAGGCTCATCTCCAAATTGGGCCGGTACAAGGGTTACGTGGTCGCAGGGACAGCGCTCATGTCGATCGGCATATACCTGATGTCCTTCATCGAGGTGAACACGCCCTCTTTGGAGCTGTACGGGATGATGCTGGTCGTTGGCGCCGGGCTGGGCCTTTTCATGCAGACCCTTGTGCTGGCGGTGCAAAACTCCATCTCCTGGGCCGATATGGGAGTCGGTACGTCAGCCATCACATTTTTCCGGACCATGGGTGGGGCGATCGGCGCCGCGGTGCTTGGCGCTGTCGTCCTCGATCAAGAAAAGGTGCTCGGGCACGCCGACGCGGCCAAGTACGGCAAAGTGCTCGGGGCCGCTCACGCCTTTACGACTGCCATGGACCGAGCCTTTTTGTGGTCCGTCCCGATAGCGGTCGTGTCGTTTGTTTTGTCGTTCCTTTTGAAGGAGATAAAGCTCCGGACCTCAGCCGGCGCACCCCGCCCTCTCACCGAGTAAGCACGGCAAGGCGCCCAGGTACAGCCGGCAGGAGATAAGCCGGGGTACCAGCGGGAGATGACCAGGGATAATTGTCACACCCTCTGGGCATTATGGAGGTATGGGACATCCCGAGCGTTGGCAGCAACCACAGTTGCTGGCACCAGAGGACAAACAGTCGCCAGTGAGGCCAAGGGCAACCGTCGGCGCGGCTAGCGCAACGAGGCGTTTGAAGATTGCACCCGGCACTGGCCAGGCAGAGCGCCGTAGGCTGATGGGCCTAGTCGGGATCGCCGACGCAAGGGCAGCTCTGGCTGAGGCGGCGTCGAGGGCACAAGCCAGGTCCAAGTCAGAGCACGTAGAGGCGGCGTAGCCGGACAGGGCAGGCCGTAACACGCTGCACTCGCAGCAAGCTGCCGTATGCCTCCTGTCACAGCCCGGCACAAGGGCGTCACCAGCGGTTCTGCGCCGGCAAGTAGGGCCGGGCCTATTTCTTGCAGAGCCCTCCGCGAGTCTCCTAGTACCGTTCGGTGAGTGACGTCGCTCGCAGAGGCGCTTGGCCATCCACCCGGTGCCAGGTTGCTGATCATCACCTGCGACGACCTCGGCGTCAGCCACGCCATCAACTCGGCGGTCTACGACGCCCTGCGCACCGGCGTTGCGACCTCTGCCGGCCTCGTCGTCCCCGGCCCATGGGCCAGGGAGGCTGCCGCCAGCTACCGGGGCGAGGACGTTGGCACCCATCTGACCCTCAACGCCGAATACGACCTCTACCGATGGGGCCCAGTCACCCACGCCCCTTCCCTGCTCGACGGCGACGGCGGGTTCCCGAGGACGCTTGTGGACCTTTGGGAGCACGCCGACATGGACGAGGTCCGCAAAGAATGCAGGGCGCAGGTTGAAAGAGCCGTCTACTGGGGTTTTGACGTCAGCCACCTTTCTGCACACCTTGGGGCGCTCGAACTCAGGCCGGAGTTTTTTGACGTCGCCCTCGCACTTGCCGTCGACTTCGGGCTACCGTTGCGGCTCCCCGGGTTAGACCACCACCGCCAGGCGGGTTTCCCGTTCAGGCAGCTTGCAGCTGAGGAAGGCGTCCTCGCTCCGGACCGCCTGGTCCGGCCCCCGCGTGGCCACAGCGCCCGGCTGGCCCTCGACCAGGTCCTCGCTGACCTCCCGCCGGGCGTCACCGAGGTCGTCCTCCGCCCTGCGCGCGACTCCGAGGAGCTGCGGGCCGTGACACCCGACTGGCCGGCGCGGGTTGAGGACTACGACATATCGACCGCAAAGGGTTACCTGCAGACCCTTGCCGGCCGGACCGGGCTCAGCCTCACCTCTTACCGGGCGCTACGCGACCTCCAGCGGCGGCAGGGGCCGGGGCGGAGCTGAACCGGGGGGCGTCCCGGGGGCCGCTCCCGGTGCCATTCCCGGTCGCGTTTCAATGCGTTTTGATGCGTTTCGATGCGTTCTGGTCCGCCCGGACGAGTTGGTCGCGCTTCGTGGGCCAAACCATCGCCAACTCAGGCGAGCCGGCGCGGCTCCCAGGCGTCCGGGTTGGCCACCAAACGAGCAACATCGGGAGCAAGCTTGCCCTTCAGGATCTGCTCGATCGTCATGTGCTCGAGCACAGACCTCAGGCTGGCGCGAACGGCGATCCAGGCTTCCTGCAAGTGCTCGGCCGAACCGTCGTAGTGGGTGGTCTCCGGCCGGAGCCCGCGCACCTGTGCCAAAGGTCCCTCCAGGGCCCGGATGACATCGGCGGCGGCGATCCGCGAGGCCGGCCGGGCTAGGTCGTAACCTGCCTCGCGGCCACGGTGGCTTACCAATATCCCCGCCCTGCGTAGGTCGTTGAGGATCACGCCTAGGAACTTGCCAGGTAGGCCCTGCTCCGCAGCGATCGCGTCCGCAGTCATCGGCTCCGAGGCGGCGGCAAGCACGAGCAGGGCTCGCATCCCGTAGTCGACCTTTGCCGAAATCTGCACAACCGAAGTGTAGGCAGCGCTGGGGCAGGCCCCGGCTCTTCAGCGTCGCGCCGCCCCCCGTCCCGGCGGTCTCAACCGACTCGGCCGCTCACGTACTCGAGCGTCCGCGGGTCGCGTGGCGACTGGAGGACCTCGTCCGCCTCGCCGGCCTCCACCAGTTCACCGACTCGGTCGTCGCCCATGAGCAGCACTGCCACATAGTCCGAGACCCGGGCCGCTTGGAACATGTTGTGCGTTACCAAGACGATCGTCACCTGGGAGGCGAGGTTCGTTATGAGCTGCTCGACCTTGGCCGTGGCGATCGGGTCGAGGGCCGAACATGGCTCGTCCATGAGGAGCACCTCGGGCTCGACCGCAAGCGCCCTGGCAATGCAGAGCCGCTGTTGCTGGCCGCCCGACAGCGACAGTGCCGATGCATTGAGCCGGTCCTTCACAAGATCCCAAAGTGCGGCGTTGTGCAATGCAGATTCGGCTGCCTCACGAAGGACGTCCTTGCTCCTGACTCCGGCGAAGCGGAGACCGGAGACCACGTTGTCGTAGATGCTCATTGTCGGGAAAGGGTTGGGCCGCTGGAAGACCATGCCAACGCGGCTACGGACCAACTCTGCAGGCGTCGTGCTCCCATAGACGTCGAGGTCGCCGAGGTGGACCGACCCCTCCACGCGGCCACCGAGGTGGTCGTGCATACGGTTGACAGCTCGCAACACCGTCGTCTTACCGCAGCCCGATGGCCCGACGAGGGTCGTCACGCGGTGTGCCGGGACAGCCAGATCCACCCCTCGGACCGCTACGTGGCTCCCAAAGCTCACCGAAAGGTTGCTGAACGTCAGTGCAGGCGTGCCGGCGACCTCCTCGAGAGGTTTCGGTGCCGTCTTCAGGGAAGTGTGGGTCACGCTCATCTTGCCCTCCTCGTCAATGACCATGCTGTGAACCGGGCTAGCGAACTCATCAGGAGGACCGATCCCAGCAGCACCAGCGCAGCCGCCCACGCGAGCTGCTGCTCGGCAGGGAAGGGCTGAGTGCCGTCGTTGAAGATCAGCAACGTAAGCGCGAAGCTCGGCGAAGCCAGCGTGAAAAGTAGTGGTGCAGTCTCACCGATACAGCGGGCGAGCGCAAGAAGGTTGCCGGCGACGAGCCCGGGCAGGGAACCTCGCAGCACGACCGAGCGGACCACGCGCCAGCGCGGCGCACCCAAGGCAGCACCGGCCTCTTGAAGGCTGACCGATACCGACCTGATCGCCTCCTCGTTAGCCCGGACCATGACAGGCAACATCAAAACGGCGAGGGCGATGGCGGCAGCAACGATTGAGGCATGGTGCATCGGCCGCACGACTACCTCGAACGCGAAGATGCCGATCAGGATCGAAGGGACGCCGCTCAACACGTCTGCACTGAACCGGATGATGGCTGCGAGCTTGCCGGCCCGTTCGTAGAGGAAGAGCGCGGTGAGCAACCCTACGGGGGCCGCCATCGCCAGGGCGAGAGCTATCACCCGTGCGCTCCCCGCAATAGCCGTCCCGATCCCCCCACCGGGGACGAACGCGGGCACCACCGGGTTGGTGAGCAACCCGAACGAGAGCGCCGGTGCTGCCCGGCTGATCGTGTAAGCGACAAGGGCCACCAGAGGTGCCGCAGCAGCCAATAAGCACAAAGCACACGCTGCAGCAGCCAACCGTCCAAGGAGGAGCCGGCGTGGCAGCCCGTCGCCGGGAGGAAGCCGCTTGGCTGGCCGGGACGGGGCAACCGGGACGGAGGTGGTAGGAGCCGCGGGGGCTGCGGTGGCTGCGGGCGGCCCGGGCACGGGGTAGGCCTGCAGGCGAGCCCGGCCCGCCCTTCGCAGCGCTTGGCCGCCGATGTTGACGGCTACCGTCAGGACTAGCAGGACGGCCCCGAGCGCTATTACCGAGCTGGTGCCGAGCCCGGGTTCCGCCTCTCCGAACTGCTCGACGATCGCCGACCCGAGGGTCATCCCCTCGCCTGAAAGCGAATGCGGGACCTGGGGGATGTTGCCTATCACCATCGCAACCGCGATCGCCTCCCCGAGGGCACGGCCGATGGCAAGGGTGACCGCAGCCGCCACTCCCGGGCGGGCCGCCGGCCAAATGACCTTCCGGATGACCTGCCAACGAGTGGCTCCGAGAGCGAAGGCGGCTTCCCGGTCAGGCAAAGGCACGGCCCTGAAGGCGGTCCTCGAGAGCGAGACAAGGGTCGGGAGCGTCATCACGGCGAGGACTGTCGAAGCCAGGATGATGCTCGGCCCGTAATCGGGCCCGCCGAAGAGCAGGCCCAGCAGAGGTACCGAGTGCAAGAACGGCTCAACACGCGTCCTGAACAGCGGGGTCAGCACCAGCAGTGCCCAGAGGCCGACGACGATGCTCGGGACGGCGGCAAGCAGCTCCACAAAGGTGGATGCAACGGCGGCCAACTTCTTTGGCACAACCTCTGAAAGGGCGATGGAGGCGCCAAGGCCGACCGGCGCCGCCAGGACCACCGCCACGCCTGTGGTGACTATCGTGCCGACGACGAGAAGCCCGGCGCCGTAACTGCCGGTGCCGGGCGAGTAGGTGGTCGACCAAACGAACCCGACACCGTAGTGGGCAAAGGCCTGCGCCGAGCCCGTCGCGATGCTGATAGCGACCGCGGCCACCGCTGCCGCGAACACGGCGGCGCCCAGCCAACGAGCCGGGCCGTACCCCTTCCCGCGCCGCCACGCCTGCCTCTCTTGGACGAGATCTCTCGTCCCCAAATGGCGAGAGACTGTTCGCGGCGGTTCGCCAATTTGGGCGCGCGCCACCGTCGGCCCGCCTGCCCGGGGCCGGGCGGAGCCGGGAGGCCCCCCTACCGGGGCCGGGCCCAGTCCCGTCGGGCTCTCCTGGTCGGGCTTCGGTACGTCCTGGTCGACGACCACCAGGCTGTCAGATTTTGTCCCCAGCAAGAACTCCTGATCAGGGCGTGAACATTACCGTTTGCGGAAGCTGGCCTATGGCCGTACGGCCTATGGGACCGGCTTGCCGGCCGAGGTCTCCAACTCGTTGAGGGTGGACTCGGCCAATTGGACGACGTTGGTCGGCAAGGGCGCGTACCCGAGCTCGCTCGCCTCGGCCTGGCCTGCTGTCACGACATACTCGAACAGCGCCTTCAGCGCCTCTGCCTTGGCGAGGTCAGGCTGCTTTTGGTAGAGCAAAGTCCAACTGAAGTTGGCGATCGGGTATGTGGTAGCCCCGGCCGAGTTGATTATCGAGAAATTGGAAGCGCTCAATTTAGTGGCGTTGACGCCCGCCTTGGCAAGGCTTGGCTCGGACGGGATGATGTAATTGCCCGCCGCGTTCTTGATAGCCGCAGTGGCGAAACCAGCTTTTAGCGCGTAGCCGTACTCGACGTAGCCGATCGCACCGGGCGTCTCGGCAATGTAGGTGGCCACCCCGCTGTTGAGGTGCGCCCCGACGCCGAGCATTACGGGCCAGGCCTTGGAGGCCTTTGTCGTTTTGACGACAGAGACCCAGTCGGGTGAGGTCTGGATGAGGTACTCGTCGAGGTCCCAGCCCGGGCCTGAGGTGTCCGAGCGGTGCACCGCAATTATCGGGAGGTCGGGGAGGTTGCTCACGCCAGTCTCATCGGCGATGACTTTGGAGTCCCAGTTGGTGATCGTCCCGTCGAAGATGCCTGCCAGGGTTGGGCCGTCGAGCTTGAGGTTTTTCGGTGCGCCGGGCACGTTGTAGCTGATCGCGACCCCGCCGAGGTCCACGGGTACTTGAAGGACCCTCCCCTTCGCTTTGGCGAGGTCCTTGGCAGACATCGGGATTTCGGTGTCGCCAAAATCGACGGTCTGCTGCTGGATATCACTGACGCCCACACTGCTGCCCGCGGGGTCGTAGTTGACGGTGACCTTCGGGTACGTCTTGTGGTAAGCGTAAAAAACGGACTCGAAAAACGGGTCGATCGAGTTGGCGCCCGCGCCGTCGAGCGTGACAGTTGTGGTCGTGCCCGTTTGCTGGCCGTTGGCACTCAACGGGTCGCGGCTTTGTGCGCCGCGCGGCTGTGCGCCCGCAGTCGACCAAGCCCCCGCCACGAGTGGCACGAGCACCGCCAGTGCGGCAGCAGCGACACGTTTAGACATCGAAGCTCCTATTTGCTCAGGGACCGGGAACCCAGCTTACCCAGTCGCTCCATCAAATCGGTGGACTCTAGCGTAACAATAGTCGAACTGCAAGCATCACAAGCCGAGCAGTCCGACGAGCGCCACCCCGACGGCTTAGAGGACGAGGAACCCTGACAGGCCCTCTGGTCGCTCCTCGTGCTGGTCGAGGCCGATGACCACGGCCGACGGCGGCCCCTGGCTGCACCACTGGACGAGCCTGTCGACGGCGTCGTTGTCACCCTCGGCGACGACTTCCACCGTCCCGTCGGGAAGGTTGCGAGCCCATCCGGACACGCCAATGCGCTTTGCTTCGTCGGCACACGAACCTCGGTACCAAACGCCCTGGACACGGCCTTTGACAACCAGCCGGCGGCGGACCATGGCGCCAAAGTAGCGGGTCGCCCGGCAGTGGTTCCAGCATCAATATCACTGAAATAGCATGGAGCAGTGATCCGAAGACGGAACGGGCGTACCAACGAGAGCGGCGTCGATGCCGTTCAGGGAAAAGGGACTGGACCGTGGGCGCCGTCGTTGAGCCTCGAGGAGATGCGGGCCAACCTTGCGGCCAACGGCCCCGAGCTGTACGTGGGTTCCTTCGGCCCCCGGCTCGTTTGGGCAGGACCTCAACAGGCGCTGCTCGTCCTCGGGCCGCCCCGCTCGGGTAAGACATCGGCGTTGGTGGTCCCAAATGTCCTGGCGGCACCGGGGCCGCTCATCGTCACGTCGACCAAGCCGGAGGTGCTCACAGCAACCCTCGCGAGCCGCTCTCAACTCGGGCGGTGCTGGCTGCTCGACCCGACGGGTTCCCTGCCGGAGATGCCCGGGGCGGAGGTGCTCAGGTGGTCGCCTATCCAGGCGAGCTGTTCCTGGGAGGAGTCGCTCGTGACGGCGAGGGTGATGACCGCGACGGCCCGGCCTCAGGGCCACTACGGCGAGAGCGCTCACTGGACCGAACGAGCAGAGGCGTTGCTCGCCCCCATGTTCCACGCCGCCGCCATCGCCGGTGCGGGTACCCGCGACGTCCTCGGGTGGGTGCTGCGCCACGACCTCGTCACCCCGATGGCGTTGCTTGGCCAGTGCGGGGGCGCAGCCGGGAGCGTGGCAACCGACGTCCTTGCCGGCATCGCCGACACCGAGGAACGTGAACGGAGCGGGATCTTCTCGACGGCAGCGGGCACACTTGCCGCATACCGTTCGGAGCGAGCCCTCGAGCTGGCGGGCCCGGCCAACTTCGACCCGGCAAACTTCCCTCACGGTCGCGACACCGTCTATGTCTGCGCGCCCGCCCGCTTCCAGGCGCTCATGGCGCCCATTGTCGTCGCCTTCTTGGAACAGGTCCGCGCCGCCACCTACCGCGCGGCGGCCGACCTCACGCTGCGCTTACCAGTCACGCTCGTCCTCGACGAGGTAGCCAATGTGGCGCCGCTGCCCGACCTTCCTGCGATGGTGAGCGAAGGTGGTGGACAGGGGCTCTTGACGCTCGCCTGCCTGCAGGACCTCTCCCAGGCCAGGGGGAGGTGGGGGCAGGCTGCCGAGGGGTTCTTTTCACTGTTCGGCACGAAGGTGCTGCTGCCGGGGATAGGCGACATCGCCACCCTCGAGGCTGTCTCCCGCTTGGCGGGCCAAACCGACGTGCAGGTCCGCTCTCTCACTAGCTCAGCCTGGTGGTCCGGACGGCCTTCGTCCAACACCACCTTGTCCTGGCGCCGCCAGGCCCGCCTCCCGGTCGACAAGATCTACGGCCTCCCGCCGGGCTCGGCCCTCATGTTGAGCACGGCAAGGCCTCCTCAGCCGGTCGCTTTGGCGCCCTGGTGGAGCTTCCCGCCCTTCCCCGAAGCCTTGGCTGCTCGATTGCCGCCACGGTGGGTCGCGGCCCGGCCGGGAGGGTGGCCGGGGACCTCGCCGGTTGTTGGCCAGGGTGCGGCACCTGCGGCGGCTGAGGGCAATGTGCTGCGCACAGGCATGCCGTTGCCGCCGCCACCGCCCCGCCCCAAGCCGGGGGCACGGTCGCCGGGTGGCGTGAATGAAGTCGAGGTGAGCTGGCAGAAAGTCGCCGGGCAGCGCCGTCTCCACCCGCCCCCTCCCCAGCTTTGACCGCCGCCGATCGGCGCTCCCACGAGAGGGCCGTGTCAGAACCAGGTGCTGAGTACTTCCACCACGGTGTAGTCATCGTCAACCATCAGCAGCTTGCGCCATTTGTCGAAGGCCGTGCAGGGGTGGCGGATGCCACATACGACGCGGTCGCCCACAGTCAGGTCGAGCTCGGGGCTGCCGACGATATGGGCATGCTGGTCGTTGAGGGCGGCGACTGTACCGTCGACCTGCGTCCGGGGACCAGGTTCGCCCGCCGGCACGCGCCCGAGGAGGACCGGGAGACCGGCGTCGAAGGGGGCGTCCCGCCGCCCGAAGCCGGCAATGGCCCGGCCAGGCTCAGGCTTGCTCAGCACCTCGCTCCACAGCTCCAGCGCCGGCAGGAAGCCCGGCTTGTCCAGCTCGCCCGTCAGCGGTGCGGGCCCGCCGTAGCTGCCATGGTCGTGGGTAACGTAACAGCCGCTCCGAAGCACGACCCGGTACGGCTTCGCAAGTGGGGCCCTGGTGAGCACCGTCGCCACCCGGTCGAAGAACGTGCTCCCGCCTGCGGTCAGGATCACTTCGCTCTCGTCGCCGGGCAGCCCGAACAACCCCTCGGTTTCGAACGTTAACGCCGTTTGCTGCATTCCCTCGAGGAAACGGTCAACCGCATCAAGGGTCTCGGCCGACCTGGATGCCCCGATAATGCCCTCGAAACCTTCGACCCCTGCTAGGCGGAGAGCAGGCTCCTTGGCGACGGACCGGGCCACCGCCAGGGCATCTTTTACCGTCCGGCAACCCGCTCGGCCGCCCGCTGGGCCGACTTCGACAAGCACAGGGAGTTTGCGGGCCAAGCCGCTCGCTCCGAGCCCCCGGGCCAGCTCGGCAACCCCTTGCACCGAGTCGACGAGGCAATAGGCCTCGTGACCGCTCCCGCGAGCAGCGAGCTCGCGGCCGAGCCATTCTGCGGCGCGGGCATTTACGACTTCGTTGGCGAGGAGCAGGCGCTTGACGCCCATTTCCATGCAGGCGTGCAGTTGCTGCATCGTGGCCACGGTCATGGCCCACGCACCGCAATCGACCTGACGGCGGATAATGGCGGGCACCATGGTCGTCTTCGCATGCGGCGCCAAGGAGACGTTGTTCACCCGGCAATACTCGGTCATCGCAGTGATGTTGTGCTCGAGCGCAGACTGCTTGACGACGAGGCGAGGCAACTCGAAGGGACCGTCGAGCAAATTAGCCCCGATCACCCTTTTGTCATCGGGAAGATCCCGGAGGATGAAGGTCATCGCTTACAAGACCGGGACGCAATGGAACGGCAGGCGGCCATCAGTAATTGACCCATCCACCGTCCACCACGATGACCTGTCCGGTGACGAAATCGCTCTCGGCCGAAGCAAGGAAAACGAAGGTGCCCGCCAGATCGGTTGCCAACCCGCGACGGGGGATGCTTTGCCGCACAGCCTGTTCGCGAGCGGCTTGTTCGGCGCGGCCGGGAAAGAGCTCCTCCTCGTTTTCAGTGCGGATAGCACCCGGCATGACACAGTTTACGCAGATACCGTCTCCCCCGACCTCCCTCGCCAGCGACCGTGTCATCCCGACGAGCGCGGCCTTCGAGCTCACATAATGGAGCGCGTTCACAGCCCCCAGCTCCACCATTACGCTCGAAACCGTAATGATCTTGCCTCTTCCACGCTCTTTCATCGAGGGGTACACGGTTTGAGCGCAAAACAAGGCCCCCGTCAGGTTGACGTGCATCACCCGGTCCCATTCGGCCTCGTCGATCTCCGTCCAGGCCATGCGCCGCGTGGTAGCGGCGTTGGAGACGAGCACCCCCACGGGCCCGAGCCCGGCCCGGACCGCCTCGACCATCGAAGTTACATTTGCCCGGTCGGACACATCGGCTTCCACGGCCATAGCCGCCGCGCCAGCGTCACGGAGCTCGCGCGCCAAGCGGTCTGCGCCGTCTTTCGCGGCCGGCAACCGGGGAGGATAGTTGATGGCGACGGCGGCGCCCTCGGCAGAAAACGCCCGTGCCGCCGCCGCACCTATCCCCCTCCAAGCACCGGTGACGAGCGCCACCTCACCCTCGAGACGTCCGGGAAGCCGCCGCCCCATCAATCCTCTGTCTCGTCGAAGACGATCAGCCCGCGCAGGTCCTTGCCGGCGGCGAGGTTGGCGTAGGCCTCGTTGATCTCCGCCAGGGCGTAGCGGTGGCTCACCATTTCGGCGACATTGAACCGCCCGCTCAAAAACATCTCGACAAACTTCGGGAAGTCTACGGGCGGGTTGCAGGACCCGTAGGAGCAACCCATGAGCATTTTTTCCTGCCCGCGCAGCGAATGGGGGTCGATGCTCAACATCGCCCCGGTGGGAGGCGCCCCGATAACGACGCATTTGCCGCCGGGATTTAGAGCTGCCACCGCCTGCTCGATCGCCGAACAGCTCCCGACGGCAACGATGGCCACATCTACCCCACCGCCGCTAGCCGCGCGGACCGCCTCGGCCATGCCGTCACCGGTCACGGTTACCAAGGCCGACGCCCCGAGGCGCTCGGCTGCAACCAGCTTCAGATCGACCGGGTCGACGGCAACAATAGGTGACGCGCCGGCGAGGCTGGCGGCGTGCACGGCGTTGAGCCCCACGCCACCACAGCCGATCACGGCAACGCTCTGGCCGGTCTCCACACGGGCTGTATTGAAAACGGCGCCGGCGCCCGTGGCTACGCAGCACCCGATCAACGCGGCGTGCTCGAGGGGGAGCGCCTTATCGATCCTTATAGCCCCCGAGGAGGGTACAACGACATATGGGCTACTTGTGGCCGGGCCGTAATGAAAAATGGCCTCGTCGCCCTTACGAAAGCGCGTCTCGCCGTCGCCGAGCACCCCGAAGGCCGGTTTGCGCATGCAGCGAGCCGGCATGCCTTTCATGCACTCGCGGCAGCTCCCACAGCTGGGGGCCCACGAAAGGACGACGTGGTCCCCGGGCTCGAGATCCGTCACCCCTTCACCCACTGCGGCGACGACTCCGGCGCCCTCGTCGCCGAGGATAATTGGCAAAGGAGTGCCCTCGAGCGTCCCGTCGATCGAGTGGAGGCAGCTGTGGCAAACGCCACCGGCAACAAGACGGACAGCAACTTCGCCCTTGCGGGGCGGCAGTACCGTCACCTCCTCGAGCGACATAGGTAGCCCGACGCCCCGGAAAACCGGCGCTTCGACGGTCCAGGGCCCAGCAGTCATTGTCATTGCTTCCTTTCTTTTGAGTGGTTGCCCGGCAGGGTCACCGGTGCCGGCACCTTCCTAGGGTGCCCGCGATGCCTGGTCGAGGGGCGCACCGGCCATGGAGTCGAGGAGCGCTCGGCTGTAATCGTCCCTCGGCCCAGCAAAAAAGGCCGCAGCTTCGGCGCTCTCGCGCACCCGGCCGTCCTTGAGGACCAGGACCCGGTCAGCGACGACCTGGGCGACGGCGAGGTCGTGAGTCACGAAAATACAGCTGAAGCCGATCTCTTCCTGCAAGTCCCGCAGGAGGCTCAGGATTTGGGCCTGCACCGACACGTCGAGTGCCGATGTGGGCTCGTCGCAGACGAGGACGCTGGAGCGCGCTACCAGGGCCCTGGCTATCGCGACTCGTTGCAACTGCCCGCCGCTGAAGCGGGCGGGCCGGTCCTGCCACCTGGCCGGGTCGATGCCAACGCGCTCGAGCATTTCCCCGACGATGGCCCTGCGCCGGCGCCTGCCCGATTTGTGAAGGGGTTCGGCGACACTTTTGCCGATGCTGCGGTGAGGGTTGAGCGACCCGGCCGGGTCCTGGAAGACTACCTGGGCCGTCGCGACCTTTCCCGGCCGGAGCCTCGGGGGCTCCCCCGCCACCTTTATGCGACCACTGGTCGGCCGCTCCAGCCCCGCCACGAGCCTTGTAAGGGTAGACTTGCCCGAGCCGCTTTCTCCGATAACTGCGAGTGTCTCCCCGGCGAAAACGGAAAAGTTGACACCATCGAGGGCGCGGACGGCGTGGTGCGACGAGTGGTAGACCCGGGTCACGTCGTCGAGCTCGACGGCCACTGCCGCACCGTTGCCTGCGATGGCGCTCACCGGCTCTCGGCCAGCTTTCTCGAAACGACCGGGCAAGCGACCATGGCGCCGCCGAGGGCCAGCAGTTGCGGCTCGGAGTGCCGGCACGGCTCCTCGGCCAGCGAGCAGCGCGGCGCGAAACGGCAGCAGGGCTCCGTCTGGAACAATGACGCCGGGCTCCCGGGGATACTGGCCAGGCGCCTCTTGCCCTGGCTCCCAAGGGCCGGGGTGCAGGCGATGAGCGCCCGTGTATAGGGGTGCTCGGGATGGTTGAGGAGCTCGTCAGCGGGCCCGCTCTCGACGGCGCGGCCGGCGTACATGACCATTATCTGGTCGCAGAAGCGGCTGACCAAGCGCAGGTCGTGGCTGATGATGAGCAGTACTGCGCCGGTGGCGGCGGTGACACGCCGGATGAGCCTCAGGACCCCGAGGCGGAGCGTGGCGTCGAGGGCAGAGGTCGGCTCGTCCGCAAGCAAGAGAGCAGGGTGCGGCATGAGGGCCATTGCGATTGCTATCCGCTGGGCCATCCCGCCGCTCAATTGGTTGGGAAAGAGCCGGAGGATCTGCTCGGGGTGAGCGAAGCCCATTTCCTCGAGCAGCTCGATAGCACGCGCATGTGCCTCGGCTCGGGGGAGGAGCCGCCGGCGGAGGGCCCCCTCGACGATCTGGGCACCGACAGACTTGAGCGGGTCGAAGGCGGTGAAGGGGTTTTGCAGCACGACGCCAACAGAGCGGCCGAGCCACCGGCCCAACTGGTCCTCGGTGGTGCCGACCTCCCGGCCGAGCCGCACCTCCCCCCTGAAATGGAAGTTTGCCGGCAAAAGCCCCATAAGCGCCCGAAGCGTCATCGTCTTACCCGAGCCCGTCTCACCAACTATGCCGAGCGCCTTGCCGGGCTCCAAAGATAGCGAGATCGGCCCTATCGCCGGCGGGCCCGTAGCGCTGCCACGGACCACAGTGAGCCCCGAAACCTGCAGACCCGTCATCAGTTGCCGCTGGAAATGTCGTTGCTGAAAAAGTCGCGTAAACCGTCGCCAGTCAAGTTGAACGCTACGACCAGCAGTGCCAGCGCGATCCCAGGGAACGTCGCCACCCACCACGCCTGTGCCAAGACTTCCTTGCCCTCCGACATAAGAAAGCCCAAGCTTACATAGGGGGGTTGCAACCCAAGCCCGAGGAAGCTCAGCCCGGCCTCCCACAGCAAGGCAACGCCCGCTTGCAACGACGCGAGGACGATCACCTCGGTCCGGACACCGGGAAGGATGTGCAGGAAAATAATGGCCGGGTTGCGCCGGCCGGCCAGGCGCGCCGCCATGACGTACCCGCGCTCACGTTGGGTCAGGGCACGAGCACGGGTGAGGCGGGCGTAGGGGACCCAGCCCACAACGCTCACCAGGATGATGAGGCTCGGCAGGCTGTTGACCACGACCGCCGAGGCCGCGATGAAAAGCGGCAGGGGCGGGATCGAAAGCTGTATGTCGGCCAACCGCATGAGGACGGCGTCAACCCACCCGCGCGTGTAGCCGGCGATCACTCCCACTGTGCAACCAAAGAGGCTCGACAGGCAGACGACGCCGAGCGCAACCTCCAACGAGGTGCGGATGCCCTGGGCAACCCACGCCAGGACGTCGCGCCCCAAGGGGTCGGTACCGAGGAGGTGGCGGCCATGGCCAGGCGGTGACAAGATAGAGGCGAAGTCCTGTTTGGAGGCGCTGCCGGCCCAGATCGTGCCGAAAAGGCTCAACAAGAGCATGAAGGCAAGTAGGCCGGCGCCCGCCTTGAGCGACCCGCTCATTCTCCATTGACGGGCAAGCGAACGCTGCTGCGCTCTTTGGCGGAGCGAGGTCAGCGCGACGAAGCTCGGGACGGTCATCAGCCCGCTCCAGCCGTAGGGCGCCCGATCCGTGGGTCGAGCCACACGACCACCAGGTCCGCCAGCAGGTTGAGCACAGTGAAAGTGGCTGCTATCACAACGACAATGGCCTGGACGACGGTGAGGTCACGGGCCAGGACGGCGCTGATCAACAAACTACCTATGCCCGGCCAGGCGAAGATGGTCTCGACGATCACGGTCCCGCCGATCAGCCACCCCGC
The DNA here is from genome assembly GCA_035508795.1 of Acidimicrobiales bacterium. Taxonomy (GTDB): domain Bacteria; phylum Actinomycetota; class Acidimicrobiia; order Acidimicrobiales; family Palsa-688; genus DATJMJ01. The sequence continues at coordinate 8,015 of DATJMJ010000062.1, read as the reverse complement.
CTGCAAGGCGACGAAGGACACAAAAGTTGCCATCGCATTGCGGAAACCGTGGCCGAGGACGATCTCCCTTCGCGTCAGGCCACGTGCTCGAAGAGCGAAGGCTGTCTCCGAGTTCGTGAAGTCGAGCAAGTTTGCCCGCAGGAGGCGGGTAAACGACGCCAGCATCGGGGTGGCCAGCGCCGCGCACGGCATTATCAGGGTAAGGGGCCCGTTGAAGCCGAGGCTGGGGAGGAGGTGGAGGTGGACGGCGAGCACGAGGACGAGGAGGAGGGCGATCCAGAAGTCCGGTATGCCCTGTAGCACAAGGACGAGCGGGCGCCAAAAACGGTCCGCCCATCCCCTCTGGCTGAGCGCGCTCGACACCGCGATGGCGATGGACAGTGCCAGGGCGGCGGTCAAACTGATCGCGATGAGGGCCAAGGTGTTTGGGAGCGCCGTCATCACGCTGTTTATCGCGGGCGTGTCGTAGCGGAACGAGACGCCGAAGTCCCCGTGAAGCACGCCGGCGATGTAGGAGCCGTACTGAGCGAGAAGGGGACGGTTGTAGCCCAGTTGCACCGAAAGAGCATGGACTTGTGAGGCCGGCAACGAGCCACCTGCCAGCACGGTGGCCGGGTTGCCGGTGGCATGAACCAGCACGAAGCTCACGGTCACCGCCCCGAAGAGGACGAGCAGCCCCGCCCCGAGCCGGCCCGCGATGTGCAGCGCAACTCCGTTGCGCCGCGAGGTGCGCGGGACCGGCTCGGCAAAGCTCTCAGCCACGGTCACTTGGGTGACCCCTGAAGCGGGTGTTCCGCTGGTTGCCGTCCGGCTCAGCTGAAGGACGTGTTGGTGAACACGGGCTGGTACGCGTCCTTCGGGTAGACATAGCCGTGCACGGTAGAGCTGAAAGCGTCCGTGTTGTTGGCGTAGTAAAGCGGAAGGTGCGGGATCTGTTGCATGAACAGTTCCTGCGCCTTTGCGAGCAGGCTGAGCCTTTCGGGGCCGTCCGGAGTCGTGTTGCACTTGTGGACGAGCGCCGTGAGCGCGGCGCCCTTGTACTCGGGATGGGACAGCACGAGCCCGGTGTCGAAGTGGAACGGCCCGCCGTTGACCCAGCCATAGGTGAGGATAAACAGGTCATGCTTGGGTTTTTTGGCCCCGAGGTCGGCCACCAGGACGCCCGGGTCCTCGACGTCGAAGATCACGTTGACGCCCGCCTGCGCCAGCTGGGCGGTCATTGCCTCGCCCACCAACTGGTAGTCCGGCGAGCCGGTGCCCATCTTGAGCGTCAGGCCCTTCGAGTACCCTGCCGCCTTCAACAGAGCGCGGGACTTGTCGGGGTCGTAGGAGTACGACGTTGCCGGCGTCACGTGCCCGTAGCAGCCGATCGGGATGGGCGACGGGGCAACGGTGCCTTGGCCGAGCAGCACGTCCTTGACGATGGTGTCGCGGTCGACGCCGTAGGCAATGGCTTGGCGGACAAGGAGGTTGCTCGTTATCGGCTGGTCGCAGCGGAAAGTGAGGTGCAGCTCGAGCCAGCTCGGGCCGCCCGACAGCCCAACCTTGGAATCCGCCGCCAGCGTGGGCAGGTCGTGCGGGTCAACTCGCATGATCAGGTTGAGCGACCCCGACTGGAGCCCGTTTACCCGGGCGGTCTCGTCCGTCACGGTAATGAGGTCGACCCCGTCGAGGTAGGGCGCAGGCTTACCCCAGAAATTGGAGTTGGCCGTGAGCGTTATTTTTTCCCCATGGACCCACTCGCCCCATTGATAGGCGCCGGTACCGACGGCTTTTTTGGCAGCCGCCTTCGCCTGGATCAGCGAAGGAGGCATCGCCTTGATGAAGGTGAGGTTCCTGCCAAAATCGGGGTTGGGCGCCGAGAACGAGACCTTGAGCACCAAGGGGTCCGAGTCGTCCACGGTGGTCAGCCCACCGAGCAGGAACCCCCATGACCCTGGCAGGTAATGGGTAAAGGTAGCCTTCATTGCGGCCGAGTTGAACGGTGTCCCGTCCTGGAATGTCACATCCGGGCGGAGGTTGAAGGTCCATTCGGTGGCGGTCGAGTTGGAGCTCCACGATGTTGCGAGCCCGGGGACCAACTGGCTCTCGGCTGTGTTCCATTGGAGCAGCCCGTCGTACACGTTGCGCACGACGGCAAACTCCTCCACCTCCAGGGCGTAAGCGGGGTCGATGAAGTTGGGCTCGGCAAGGTTGGCCACCTGGAGGGTGCCAGAGCGCATCGGCGCCGTCGCCTGCACCGGCCTGGCAGCCGGCGCGAACAACGAACCTAGGCTGGCAGCTCTGAAACCGCGCAAGGCGGGGACAGCAAGGGCGCCGGCCACGGCACCCTGTAGCATTGTGCGGCGGGAGATCAGAGCCGGGCCTTGGGCCTGGCGCTTTTCAACGTTGTAATTGGTTGGGTTCGGCTCGTCCATCTTGATGGTCCTCCTGGCTTGGCAGTTGGCTATGGGGCAAAGATCGTCGTCAGCTGATTTCTCGCAGTGCCCGGTCTGCGGCAAGAAGCGTCGCTTCGACGTCCTCGTCAGTGTGAGCAAAGGACACGAACCACGTGCCGCGGCTTGTGACCCGGACACCATTGCCGTCAAGAGCGTCGATGAACGCACGCTGTTTGGCGATGTTCGACGCCTGGTAACTCCGAAGGTCAGTTATAGGCCCTGGTGCGTCGAACGTCGTGTTGAACACCGGCCCAACCGCCTGGGTGTTCAGGCTCCCTCCTGAGTCCTTGGACAGGCGCTCGAGACCCTCGACGAGCGCGCCAGACAACGACCTGAGGCGGCTGTACTTGCTCCCGTCAGGGTCGGTGAGCTCCTCCAGGGCGGCGAGGCCGGCCGCGATCGCCATCGCGTTGGCGTTGTAGGTGCCGCCGTGCATGACCCCCCCGCTGACAATGAGGTCCATGAAAGACGCCTTCCCGGCGAGGGCTGCCAAAGGGAACCCGGCCCCAAGGGCTTTGCCGAGGACGGTCAGGTCGGGCGTCACTCCGAGAACGGCTTGGGCGCCTCCCTGAGCGAGGCGGAAACCGGTTATCACCTCGTCGAAAATCAACACGATGCCATGTTCGTCGCACAACCGCCGGGCTCCTTCGAGGTAGCCCTCTTCCGGCATGATGACCGACGTATTGCACAGGACCGGTTCCATGATGACGGCGGCCACGTCGCTGCCATGACGCAGGACAAAGCCTTCCAACAACCCGAGGTCGTTCCACGGCAAGACTGCGAGGTCGACGAGGGCGTTAGGGAGCTGGCCGGCACTTTGCGGCAACGCGCCATGAGTGCCGGGCGCCGGGAGCTTCGTCGTGCCGGCGAAAATGCTGTCGAACCACCCGTGGTAATGGCCTTCGAACTTCACGACCAGGTCACGGCCGGTTGCGGCGCGGGCCAGACGGAGGGCGAGCTGGACCATTTCCGAGCCGGTGCAACCAACACGGACACGCTCCGCCGAGGGCACGAAGGAATGGATTTTACGGGCCAATCCCAGCTCAGCGGGCTGTTGCCCGGCAGGGCATTGGAGAGACCTTTGGGCCTCGCTGACGAGGTCCAAGAGCCTCGGCGGCGAGTGGCCGAGCACAGCCGTCCCCATCCCGAGGATGTAGTCGATGAACTCGTTGCCGTCGACGTCGGTCAGGCGGGACCCCGAGCCGTGGTCCCAGTAACGGCGCGGCGGAGACTCCGGCAACCGGAAATTGCTATTGGTCCCGCCCGGTATGAGCTTAATGGCCTCCAGCTCGAGCGACTGCGAGCCGCCTCTCCCGAAATGCTTTTGACCGTCAGCCAACATCAACTGCCCTCACCTTGTTGCCGTGTTGCCGTGCAATCGAGCTCGTTCACCGCGCGACTTTGGACGCTTCCGGGCGGGACCGTAGCTATCCTCCGGGGAGGCTCCCCGATGCGGACCCATTGTTGCGCGATGCGAGCGGTGTGTCAAGGCATCCGCCGTAAACCGCCTACGATCGTCTCCAGGCTTGACAGGTCGTTCCGCATTGCACCATACTGCGTCCGAACTGGACATCGAAGCGGGGACATTCGTGCGGAGGCCGGCTGGTGAAACGTGAGTAAATTGCGCTTCGCGCTCTTGGGGCTGGCCCATGAGTCCAACACGTTTGCCCCCGGGACGACCGGCTGGGCGCAGTTCGACAGCGTCGGCATCTTGAGGGGCCCCCAGATCCGGGAGGTCCACGGCGGTGGCCAGTCGACGGTTTCAGGCTTTCTGGCGGCCTGTGACGAGCTGGGCGTCGATTGTGCCCCGCTGATCTTCACTTTCCCGATCCCCAGCGGGGTGATCGAGGACGCGGCATTCGAGGGTTTCCTTTCCGAGATGCTCCGGCTGCTCGAAACAGGTGGGCCCTGGGACGGCGTCCTTTTAGCGCAGCACGGTGCCGCCGTCGCCGAGTCGGAGCCCGACCTCGACGGCGCCGTCATCGAGGCCGTTCGCAGGGCTGTGGGGCCGCAGGTCCCCATCGCCGTCGCGCTCGACCTGCATGCAAACGTCTCGCAGCGGATGGTCGACCACTCGACGGTTACGGTGATCTACAGCACCAACCCCCACATCGACGCACGCGAACGCGCATTTGAGGCGGCAAGCATCGCCATTAGGGCGGCGCGAGGCGAATGCCGGCCTGTACAGGCCCTCCAACGCGTCCCGGTCGTACCCGAGATCGGGAGGCAAAACACAAACGAAAGCCCGATGCGGGAGCTTTACCTGGGCGTGGGCTCGGCGGCGAGCACGATCTTGTCCGCGTCGATGGCCATGGGTTACCCATATGCGGACGTCCCCGACCTCGGCATGGCGTGCATCGCCATCACCGATGGCGACGTCGAGCAGGCGCGGAGCACGGCGGCTCAACTCGCTCGCGCTGCCTGGGAGCAGCGAGGGTCGATGACCGGTGGGGTTGTCTCGATCGCCGAGGCTGTTTCGAGCGTGACCTCGTCCGAACAGGGCCCGGTCCTCCTGCTCGACACCGGCGACAATATCGGAGGAGGCACTGCGGGTGACTCGACGGTGCTACTGCACGAACTGCGCCGCGCCGGTGTGCGGGGCGTACTTGCCATCGTCAACGACCCGGCCGCCGCCTCCAAGTGCCATGCAGTCGGCGAGGGAGCGCAGATCGACCTGAGTGCCGGGGCCTCGCCGGCCTCAAGCGGCGGGGCGTTCTCTCTCACCGGGACGGTTGCGCGCTTGCACGACGGCAAGTTCGCAACCTCGGGCCCGGTCCACGGTGGCACACCCCGCTTCGACATGGGCAGGGCCGCCGTCGTGCAGTCGGAGGACGGATTTACGGTCCTGTTGACCTCGAACGCGGTCCTGCCCACCACGCTTGCCCAACTGCATGCGGTAGGCATTGACCCCCGGTCGTCCCACGTCATCATCGCGAAAGGTGTCCAGTCGCCAATGCCGGCCTATGGCCCCATCGCTTCGAGAGTCGTCCGCGTCGACACTCCGGGCGCAGCTGCACCGACGCTGTCGGGCTTGAGCTACAAACGCCGCCCCCGGCCCCTCTACCCCTTTGAGACAGCCGGAACGTTCGAGGGCGCGGAGAACATCTGAGGCGTCTGCGCCCGGCCATGGCCCCCGGGCCATCGCGCCGACGCGCCGCTTGTCAGGCGCCGGTCAGTTCTAAACCGAGCAGTGCGCAGGTGTCTCGGTTGACGATCTCATCGACGACAGCGTCGGCAACGGCCGGAAGAGGCGCTCCGGAGCCGGCTGCAACCGTGCGCAAACCTTGCTGAGCGTCACCGGGGGCCCAGAGCGGGAAGTCCGAGCCAAAGAGCAGTTTGGGCACGACACCCCACTCGACGGCGTTCATCAGCGCGAGGTAACCGTCGAAGGGGCGTGCCCACAACCCCGATACGTCGGCATAGACGTTGCTGTTTGAACGCAGGACCTGGACGGTGTCGCGTTGCCACGGGTGGCCCATGTGGGCGATGATCTGGCGAAGGCCACGGTGGCGGCGGGCAACGTCGTCGAGTTGGAGCGGCTGGGAGTACTTGAGCGTGCTTTCGGGGCTCGGGCTGCCGCCCATATGCCACAGCACGACGAGCCCGCGCTTTTCCAGCAAGTCGAAAAAGGGGCGAAAGTCCTCGTCTGCTGGAGAAAACCCCGCCAGGACGGGGTAGAGCTTGACGCCGCGCAGGCCGAGCTCCATGCCCTCGTCGACCTGGTCGAACACATCGGCATCGAGTGGGTCGAGCGACATGAAACCCACTGTCGGCGTTGAGGTTTCGCGGCAGAACTGGGCGACGAACTCGTGCGGGGTCCGCACGCCGACAGCAGCAGCCGTAAGGCCGAACACGACGGCAACATCGACATTTCCGGCGGACATGGCGGCGTCGAACTCGGCGGGGGTGTGATCGGGGTAGTCGTAGCCGTAAATAGGTTTCCAGTGCTCATCGAACTCCCGTCCCCAGTGTTGCGGCCTGAGGCAGTGAGTGTGGACGTCGACGATCATCAGCGGGACTTCTCGATCGTCCCGTCTACCAACATCTCGCTCAGCACTTCCTCGGCGGCTTCGAGCGTGAGGTCGATGTCCGCCTCGGTGTGGCTCGCCGACACATGGTTGCGCTTGAGGGCGAGAGGCAGCATCAGAAAACCGCGGTCCGTCATCCGGCGGTGGAACGTGAGGTAAGCGTTGTCGTCGTTGCGCATGAGGTCGCGATAACCGCGAACGGGCCCCGCCAGGAAATAGAGCACGAACACCGACCCGAAGCCCTCGACTTCGGCGACGATGCCGAGCCGGGCGACGATGTCGCGCAGGCCCTCACGAGCCCGTTCCCCGAGCGCGAAAAGCCTCGCGTGGACACCGTCTTCCTGAAGCCGTTCGACCGTCGCGAGCGAGGCGGCGAGCGACGCCGGGTGCCCGGCGAACGTCCCAGCAAGGAGCACGCCGCCGCCCGCGGAGTTGAACCCCGCCATGAGGTCCCGCCGCCCTGCCAGGCCCGCTACCGGGTAGCCGTTGCCGAGCGCCTTACCGAAGGTGGTGAGGTCGGGCAACACCCCGCAAATCTGTTGGTAACCGCCAAGCCCATGGCGGAAACCCGTGATCACCTCGTCGAAGATGAGCAGCGCCCCGTCGCGCTCGGTCACCTGGCGCAGAGCCGGCAGGAACTCTGGAGTGGGCCGCAATGTCCCCACATTGTGAGGGATCGGCTCGACGATGACTGCGGCAACCTCGCCGGGGTGCTCGGCGAGGACGGCCTCGACCGAGGCTATGTCGTTGAACTCGGCGATTGAGGTGGCCTCGAGCACCTCGGGAAGGATGCCCGTCGACATCGGGTCGAGCCCGTAAGCGAGCTGGGGCGGGGAAATGACGTTACGGGCCACCGAATCGTGCCATCCGTGAAAGCCACCTTGCACCTTGACGATCCGGCGGCGGCCCGTCAGCCCGCGGGCGAGCCGTATGGCGTGGTGGGTCGCCTCGCTGCCGCTCGTGCAAGCAACGACCGTGTCGGCAGAGGGAACGTGCGTAACGATCATCTCGGCGAAGCGGACCTCCGCCTCGGTCACGCCGATCCCTACGAGGTCTACCTCGTCGAGGGACTTCACGACAGCGGCATTGACACCGGGGTCGTTGTGGCCAAGGAGCACCGCGCCGAACGCTGCGTGGTAATCGACGTAGCGGCGGCCGTCGGCGTCCCACACGTACTGGCCGGTCGCCCGGACGAACCCGTAGGGATTGCCGATCTCGCGGGTAGCCGAGTTGACCCCGCCCGGGATGACGCCACGAGCGCGCTTCGCGAGCTGTTGGCCCCGAGGGCTGGGGATGGAGGCTGCTCCTGGCATTGTCTACTCCTCGAGTAGCTCGACGACCCGTTCGAACATGGAACGGTCTTTCATGTTGAAGCGTAGCAGTACGAAGGTGCTGACCGGCCCGTCGGGACGCCGATCGCGGGGACGGTGGCAGGCATATTGACCCCTAGTCAACCGCGCAGGAGCAGGCGGCCCGGACGGGCACCGGTCTGGCGCCCGGACTCGAGCACCGGTACCCCCGAAGTCAGGACGTGGCGCACCCCGCTGGA
>DATJMJ010000061.1:0-34837 GCA_035508795.1 Acidimicrobiales bacterium | reverse complement strand
GTCCTGCTGCAAATAGAGATGATGCCATGAAGGGACCAGGAGGAGGAGGGCTCCAACAATGCCGACAACGAAGAATATCAGGACGAGAAGCGCACCGAGCATGCCAACCTTGCTTCGGCGAAGAGACGAAAAGCCTTCCTTCACAAGTGCGTACTTGACGACAGCGTCATCGTCAAGAGCTGCCTCGACAAGCATTTCCGTGTCACTCGGCACACGAATGTCGCTCATGCCCGCCCACCCTGACCGCGTATTCGTGGGTCGGCGAGACGATGGCCGACATCGGCGAGGAAATTACCCGCGATAACAACCGCTGCGAGGAGCAAGGCGAGCATCTGGGCGAGGGTGTAATCGCGCTGGAGAACGCTGTTGACCAATTGGAAACCTAGCCCAGGCCACGAAAAAATCACTTCGACGATCATCGAGTAGCCGACAATTGTCCGGATCATGACCCCCGCGAGCGCGATGACGGGCGGAAGAGCGTTTCTTAGGCTATGGCGCCAAGTGATCCGCCGTTCCGAGACGCCTCGAGCGCGCAGCGACTGAATGTACTCTCGATGGACCTCATCCAGGACAGAGGACCGCATTAGCCGGAAGTTGATCGCCACGGCTTCGGCGGATAGGACGACCGCAGGAAGTATGAGGCTGTCGAACCCTGTTGAGCCGGCGACTGGGAGCCAATGCAGCTTCACCGCGAATACTTGGATGAGTAGCACGGCTAAGAAAAAATTTGGCACCCCCATGCCCAGCACGGCGATAACGAGCAGGAGGCGGTCGACAACGCTGTTGCGCCTCCATCCCGCCAGGACTCCGAACGGGATGGCAAAGCCATAGGTGAGCAGTATCGCCGCAGCCGCTAACTCCGCGGTCCTCACCGCGGCATGCCTGATAATTGTCGAGATCGGTAGACCGCTTACAAGCGAAAGACCGAGACGGCCAGTCACCACGTGTCCCAGGAACAAGAGGTACTGGTCCAGGAGGGGCTTGTCCAAGCCGAGGCGCTTCGCCTCTGCCGTCTTGATGAACTTCTCCTGGCTGTAAGGATTGGTGACGGTCTGCATCACGCTCCCCGGAGCGACTCGGAGCCCGAAGAAGACGAGTGCGGAGACCACCAAAAGAAGGACGCAGGAGTAAAGGAAGCGATGCAGGACGAAACGGCCCATCAGCGTGAGCTACACATTGGTGGGTGAGGAAACGACGCACACCTCACAGGACCTCGGAGGTGTGCGTCTCATCAGGCGGTTCGTGGCGAAAAGGGACTAGGGCTCAATCCATACATCGTTCCAGCGAGGATAGATCATCGTGTTGGTCGGTTGCAGGCCGTGGACCTTCGAATTGTGGACCCAGACCTGGTTCGGCGTTACGAGCGGGATGATCGGTAGTTCGCTGGCGATTGCCACCTGCATTTGACGCGCTGCGTGATTGGAGGACGCGAGCGTCGTAGCGCTGAAGTACTCGGCGACGGCTTTCCGGGACGCTGGCGACGGACCGGTGTACGTGGCCGTCGGGAGGCTGAGAACGAACGCGATGATCGAAATAGCATCGTCGAAGAGCCACTCGAACATGAACGCTTCAGAAGTGGCAAGGCCGGGGAAAAAGCCCACGGTCTCCTGTACGAGCACGTTCATATTGATGCCAACATCTTGGAGGTTGCCGGCGATCGCCTGCAGGAGGTTTTCCTGGAACTCGTCTGGCTGCGTCCAGATCTCGAAGGAGATGGACTTGTGGCCGGCAGCCTTCAACAGAGCCTTTGCCTTCTCGGGGTCGTACTGGTTGTACGCCTCTACGGCTGGGTTGTAGCGGCTGTCTGCAGGGAAGAGAGGACCATAAGTCGGTACCGCGTAACCGAAGAACACCGCCTCGACTAAACCCCGACGGTCAATAGCGTGCGAGATGGCCTGGCGCACCTGCGGGTTGTTGAAGCCAAGGTCAGTCCGTGTCTGATTGAGCGCAATGTAATAGTTGGCAATCTGGGGAAGATCGACTACGACGAGGTTTGGGTTGGCCTTGAAGCCGGCCACGTTCTCGAGTGAGGGTTGGGTGACGCAGTCAACCGTCCCTGCCTCGATCTCGGAGCTTCGTGTCGCAGCGTCGAGTACGACGTTCCATTGGACTTTGTCGAGGTAAGCAGGCCCCTTGTTTGACACGAACGGCATGATCGTCGAGTAGTTCGGGTTGCGCTTGCCGACGACAGCCGTGGCGGGGTCGAACGACTCGAGAATGAACGGCCCGCTGCCGTCGACCGTCCCGGCGGTCCCGTACGAGTTCCCGTACTTGGCAGCATACGCTGGGTTGGCCGAGACCATCCAGACCGTTGCCATAGTGTTGAGGACGCCATACCACGGGTGCTTGAGCTTGATGAGCACCGTGTTGTCGGGACCGGCCGTGAAAGAGCTAACACCTGTGAGGAAGGCCGTATTTGGGCCCCCGTCCCGCTGGGATTCGAGGCAGGAAGCGATGGTTACGGCGTCGTCGGGTGCCCCGGACCAGTACTTCAGGCCCTGGCGGATCTTCAAGGTCACTGTGAGCCCATCGGGCGAAATGGTCCACGACTCCGCGAGGTCCGGGACGATATTACCTTCCGGGTCCTTCAGGATGACATTATCGAAAAAGGCGGGGTAATATTCGTCGGCGAAAGGGCCGTGCACCGTATTTAGCTTGGTCGGGGTGAGCAGGTACGCCTCGGTATAGGTACCTCCGCGGACCGGCGTGATAGCCGCGGACCGCTTCTCAAGTGCGGGCGATCGCTTGGTGAGCGGGTCAGCGCCAGCGGGCTCGGCTGCCAGCAGTGCAGCGAGACCGGACATGGACAAACCTAGCGCGGACGCGCGCAGTATGGCCTCACGTCGCGTGAGGGTGCCCTCGAAATGACCACGGACGACACTGTCAAGAGTTTCGCCAGAATAATCTTGGGATTCTGGGGCATGTTTATGAGGCATCAATCTCCTTTTCCAAGGTCCGGACAATAATTCACTTTCGTGCTCGCTAGGCCAGTTGAACTATGTGCTCGGGGCCCCGTGTGGTCCAACCTCCTACCACAGTGTAACCACGGTTGGAGTCCCCCACAAGCGTGGGCGACCCGTCGTCGACCGCGACGACGGCGTAGTCAAGGCCTGGTCGGACAAGCCCGCTTTTCGTCAAAGCCGAGACCGCTTACCTCTGGGAAGCTTGCGGGTGCGGTCGTAGCGTGCGGGCTCCCGTCTGAGCGAAGGCTGACGAGCCAGGGCGAGCTCGGCTCTTTCGAGAGCTCACGGGTTTCGGTCCACGGAGTGGGCGTAGCGGCGGGATCGGCCCAAGGGGACCGCTGGCTCCCGGCACGGACCGACTTCAAGAGCCGTCGCGGAGGTCTCCCAGACGTTGAGAGGTGAAATTGAGGTCGTCGAAGCTGACCCGGCAGCCCTCGCCTGTGGGTGACTGCGCCTCGAAACCGAGGGTGGCCTTCGTGGATATGCCCTCGAGGCTGAAGAAACGGATCATCTGCCAGGCTTTCCCGTCGAGGGAAGCGTGGTAGGCGAAGGCCGGGCCGAGCCTTGAGACCCGAAGCCATGCAGCCGGGCCGTCAACGACAAAGGCGTTGGCATCATCGGATACTTCGCGAGTAACCACCGAGACGATCATCGGCTCGGCCTGCGGGGACAGCTCGAAGCAGAGCTTGCCCCAGTGGCGGTCGTCGAGCCAAAGTAGCAGGACGCCCGCATCGAAGGTGGAGGCGAAGTCGACTGTGACGCGGGCGCTGAACTGGAAGTCGCCCGCTGGAGGGACCCCGAGCAGGGTCGCGCCATTGAGAAGCGTCTCAGCGTTGAGCTGGGTGCCTGCTCCAGGGTCGATGAAAATGTCGCTGTGGGGGGTCGCCCAGGCCGTCACCGTCGCCGACGTCTCGTCGATCGACCACGCCTCCTCGGACGACGGCGACAAGTCGAAAGGCAACCCCGGCACGTTCCACGCAATTGTCATGTAGTCCTTGTCCCCTGTGAGCCACTTCCGGACGACGTGTCGCAGGCTACCAGTGGCACGGAGGGACGTCGGTTCGCTCATTCGCGTCGTGACGGTTTGTTGGCTAGTTTCGGTCGCATGGAAACTTGGGACGCCATAAGAGCACGCCGCAACGTGCGCACCTTTACTGACCGGCCTATTGCCGAGGCGGATCTGCACCGGATCCTCGAGGCAGGATGGCGATCGCCGTCGGCTTCTAACCGCCAGAAGTGGGACTTCGTCGTCGTCACTGACCGCACCCAGTTGAATGACCTATCCGTGTTGTGGGCCCACGCGGGCCATGTCGCCACCTCGGCTGCCACAGTCGTGCTGGTCCTGCCCGAGCCTGGCAACGACCATGAGCGCTCCCTCAATGAGTACGACCTTGGTCAGGCCACCATGCTCATGATGCTGGGCGCCGCCGACCTCGGGATCGGGAGCGGCCATGCCTCCATCTCGGATAAGGACGAGTGCCGTCGCCTGCTCGGTATACCTGCTGGCTTCGACCCGGCCTACTTTCTCGCTTTTGGTTACCCCGCCGACCGTCCGCTAAAGCCGGTCGAGCACCCCGATCGCAAACCCTTCGACGAAGTTGTCCACTTCGCTCACTGGTAATTCGGTGAGGTGCGCCCAGCCGCATTGATCACTAGTCGCGACTATCTATCCACTGTCCCGATATCTGCGGCCTGGCTCTCAGGGCAACAAGGAGCCAAATTAGCCGTTAGAGGCTGGGCGCCGTCCGCTTGGGCGCCAGACGAGGATCGTCGATGAGGGGCCGGGTGAGATGTCGGCCGAGGACGTCCGCTCGTCGTTGCGATCGCTCGCCTCGCTGGTCGACCCCCACTTGCGGCGTGAGCGCGCGATGCGTCGGCGGGCCCGCTCGGATTCTCCCCCCCAGATGCCGTGGTCGATGTGGTTGTCGAGCGCGTAAGTCAGGCAGGCATCCTTCACGTGGCACTCAGCGCAATAACGCCGAGCCACCTCGACGCCGGCCCCGTCGTTCGGGAAGAAGATCTCAGGGGACAGGCCACGGCATCGCGCCTCGAGCATCCAGGACGTCCCGCGGCCGTCATCTTCGCGACCCCGTTCTCGTTCGGTCATGAAAGATCCCTCCTTTGGTCTCTGGAGCGCACGCCACCCCAGGCACACCCCGCTCCGAGTGAGAGCGAGGCACTGAGCATCAAGTCGATGAACGCCTGAGGGCCCCGGGCCCCTGGCTTCGTGCCGCCAGAGGCCCGGGCCCACCTGGGCTCCCTAACCGGCTAGGTGCCGGCTATCGCTACGACCGGCAAGTGCTGGTTGAGGCCGCTCGGAGCGGGTGCCGCCGTGGCGTCCCCGAAGCCGAAGACGGCCCCGTCGGCGCCGGCCATGAAGTAGCCGCCGTTGTCGGGGGTGAGGGCGATGCCGACGATGTCGTCAACCGTGACGTCCCTCCCGGGGAGCGACCCATAAAATCGCACCGACCCGAACGTGAAGGCCCCTCCGTCGGAGCCGACAAGGATGTAGCCCGTCCCTGTCCGAGAGGGCAGTATCGCCCGGATATCGTTCACGTGCTTGCCGATCCCGGGGAGCGAGCCGTAAAAACGGGCTGACCCGAAGGTGAAGACCCCTCCATCGGAGCCGACGAGCATGTAGCCCGCGCCATCGGGCGAGGCGACCATCCCGGTCACGTCGCGCACGTGCTTGCCGATGCCGGGCAGCGAGCCGTGGAACTTGGCGTCGCCAAAGGCAAACAGGCCTCCGTCGCGGCCGACGAGCCAGTAACCGCGCCCGTCGTGGGTCGGGGCGATGGCGACGATGTCCAGGGTGCGCACTTTCATGGCGGGGAGGTCGCCGTACCATTTCGCGTCACCGAACGCCGACACGGCCCCGCGCGCCGTGACCGTCCAGTAGCCCTTGGCAGTAGGAGTGCTCGCGATCCCGACGGCCGGCCCGGTGGACGCAGAGGTCGTGGCACCGCCGAGGGACGGAGCCGCTTCCTCGCCGTAGACGTCTCCGGTCTTCGTCAACAGCCAGTACCCTTTGGCCGGGTAGTCGACCGATTGCGTGCGGCGCGCTGACAGTGCCGAGACCACGCCGGCCATCCCCGAATAGTGGGCCGTGACGGGGTGGTCCCCCCCGTACCAGAACTGAACTGCGCAACTGGCCTGCCCTTTCACTACCCGCTTGTCGGCACACCCATTAACAACGGTCCCGTTGTTCTTGGTGAACTCGACTACGCCCGCTGAGACCCTCGGCACGATCAAGGCCGTGTACGTGACGGCTTTGCCGATCGGGGCGGGGTTTGCCGACGACGACAGCGATATCTCGGCTGACGCCGTGACATGTTCGCCGACGAGAGCTGAAGAGGACGCGAAGCCGCTCATCCCGGAGTAGATGGCACCGATGTTGCGAAGGCCCGCAGTTGGGAAGCTCGTTGAGCAATTTGCCTGACCGTTTACGACCGGCCGCAGGGTGCAGCCACTAAGAGAAGTCCCGTCGACGGTGAAATTGACCGTGCCACCTGCCAGGCGGGGGGAAACCGTGGCCGTTAGGTCCACGGTCCTACCGGTCAGCACAGGGTTGGGGGAGGCCGACAGAGCCGTCGTGGTCCGGGCCGAGGGCACGGGAGGTGCGACCGGCGAAGGTGGGGTTGGAGGTACCGCCGGCTCGATATCACCCGCCAAGCTAATGGAGTAGCTCCCGGGAGCCGGGTTCACGACGCCATCGGCAACGATCTCCAAGAAGTCCCCGGATGTGACGCTTGCCCCAAGTGTGAGGATCACGTCGTTGGTGGCCGCCCCGGTGATCGAGACCGGGTGCGAGGAAAAGCCATGCGTGAGGTCGACGACGTCGTAGTCCCCGACGGCTCCCTGGAAAACAGTCCCTGCGGGGCCCCTCAGCTCGATTGTGGCTGTGCCGGCTGCGAGCGTACCGGTGGCGCGGAGATCCCCGATCGAGTACTGGGCCGACGCGCCCGGAGCCGTCGAGCTCAGCCCGATAGTAGCCAGCACTGGCGCTGGGGCGGCAGTGACGACATAAGCGGGTAGGTTGACCGCTACCGAGTCTGCACTGGTGGCGATGCTGAGATTGCCCGCCGAGCCGCCGTAGTCGCCGGCCGCCGGGTTGGTCACGCCCGTGATGTCGACCGTCAAGGTGTCACCCGCGGCGATCGCGTTCGGCAGGGAGAAGGTGACCTGGTTGTCCGTAGACGAGGAGCCGGAAGGTGCGGCCTTGACCGAACCGGCGGGCACGTTCGCTGACGCGGCAGCATGCGTGTCGTCGAAAACTGTGACCGACGACGCGGCGAAAGATGTCCCCGGTGGTGCGAGCAGGGTCACCGTTGCACCCGGGGCTAGCGTCGAGAAGGACCTGAAGCCGACCGAGTACTCGACCCCGGTGGCGTTCGCCGTGCTTTGAGAGAGGGACACCGTCGGGTTGGTCACCGAAGTGCCTATCGCAAGCGGAGCGCTTACGGCGCTCGCCGAGCTGGGCGCAGCCGCGCTGATCGTGTCGGTCTGGGTATCAGATGGGTTGCGGGACCCGGCCATGGTTACGGACAGCTCGTCACCGGCTGTCACGGGTGCCCCCAGCTGGAGGGTCACCGACTGCCCGTTGGGCCCGGCGCCGAGGCTGGCCACTCTTACGGTCCCAGGGACGCTCGAAGCTTGGGTAGTGAGGTCGGTCACCTTGTAATCCGCTGTCACGCTCGGGAAAGCAACGTTGTCTGTTGCGCCCGCGCTGGCGGCAGTGGATGTAAGGGTGATACTTGCCCCAGGCACCAGCGAAGAGGACGCCTTGAAGGCACCGATCGTGTACGTCGCCAGGCTGCCGGCCAGCGGTGGTGCCGCCGTCGGGCTGAAGCTCGGAGTTGACGAAGCCGCCACGATCTGGTAAGTCGCCGTACTGGCGGGGGACGGGTTGGCCGAGGTCGAGACGTCCAAGCTGTACGGCCCCGGGGTAACCGGGTTGGTGACGCTCTCGATGTAGAGCGAGAGCGAGCTCCCCGCGTCGACCGCCGCCGAAAGGACAAGGGTGACTCCGTGGGCTCCGGTGGCAAGGGCTGCGCCCGTTACGGGCTGGCTGCCCGAGGTGTGAGAATTATCGACTACGAAGTAATCGGTGGTCGCACTCGGGAAGATAGTACGGCCGTTGGGCGCCGACAGCGTTATGGTGCTCCCTTTGGCGAGAGCGCTCGGCGAAGTGAACCCCACGGTGTAATCGGCACTTGCTCCCGCCGTGTCAGGCTCAGCGACAGCGGTGGCATTGGACACCGGGCCGTTGCCGATGGTGTACGCCTGGGTTTTGACAGTTCCCTGGCCGAACGCCACCGCGCCGCCGGCGCCAATAACCACGCCGGACAACAAGGTGGTGACGGCTGCGATGCTTACTGACGCGTTCCGATAAGTACGTTTATTCATTCGTGTCTCCTCGAGTTCACGCCTCGAACGCTGCTTAGCGCCCGACGCCATTTGTGCGAACCTACCCAGCCATCCTCGTTCGATATACGCGCTGCCCGTAACAGCTTGGTAACGAACTCACCCTCGCAAAAACTCTTCACAGGATCCTCATAAATTCATCATTTTCTTGACAAACCAACCTCTTTGGCCTTTGCCGGGGAAACGTGTTTTATCAACGAGACTGAGTTACTTTGTGGGGCGGTTTGGTACGCAGGACATTTGTCAGCGCGACCGTCCGACAATTTGGGTAACGGTTTTGTAACACGTTTGGCAGGCGCCGCCGTGCCCCGCTGCGGGCGGGTTAGGCTTTGGACGAGTGGACCTTCAGGCCGCCGTTCCGTTCAGGCCGCTCGGTCACGTGCTCATTATCGACGATGACCCCAACATCGTGGCCTCACTGGGTATGTACTTGCGTCATGAGGGCTACGTCGTGTCGGGAGCATGTAGTGGAGAAGAGGGCCTGTCCTGCTTTGCGGCGGCACAGCCAGATGTCGTACTGGTCGACCTGCTCCTCCCGGGAGCCGATGGCTTGGAAGTCACGCGGTCGTTACGCTCGGGGTCGGACGTACCGATCATCGTCGTCTCCGCCCGTACGGGCACCCCTGAGATCGTGGCCGGGCTCGAGGCGGGCGCGGACGACTACCTCACCAAGCCGGTTGTGCCAGGAGAGCTCTCCGCCCGGATCCGGGCGCACTTGCGCAGGGCGCAGCTCGGGCCAAGGGAGGGTGCAACATTGGTTTTCGGGACGCTCGAGATCAGTCCCGCCGCGGGTGTCGCCCGTAAAGACGGGGCGGAACTGGCGCTCACCCGGACCGAGTTCCGGCTCCTGTGCGAATTCGCCAGCAGACCGGGTTGGGTCATGAGCCGGCCGGAACTGCTCGAGCGGGTTTGGGGCTACGGGTATTTCGGGGACACGAGGCTCGTCGACGTCCACGTCGGGCGTCTGCGGTCGAAGATCGAGGCTGACCCCGCCCGTCCGGTGCTGGTGGTGACCGTCAGGGGGCTGGGCTACAAGTTCGAGCGACCATGATCGGGGCCGGACTGGCCAATTGGTTGCCACACCCGCGGGCGCTACGGCCAAAAGGGGTGAACTCACCTGTCGGTGTGCAGTCGGGCGGGCCTGCGGTGGGCTCTCAACCGGCCTTGCCGTACAGGTCTCAACGACACCACTTCGGTATCCGGGCACGGGTCACAGCGGCCTTCGCTGCCGGCGCAGCAGCCCTCTCCGGCGCTTTGGCCGCCAGCACCTTCGTGCTGGCGCGCCATTACCTCCTCAACCAACGCGAGTCGGTCGCCACTGTGGCTACGTACGCAAACGCAGGCGTCGTCGAGCGGGAGTTGGCCGATGGCCGGGTAGACCTCGGTCAAGCCCTTTCGTCGTTGACGATGGCCCAAGGGACCTCGGCGTTCCTTTACCGGGACGGCACCTGGTACTCGACCGAGGTGTCTGTGGGTGCGGAAGGGGTATCTCGTCCCGTGCTGCTCCCCTCGTCACTGGTTGAAGTTGTCGAACGAGGGACGCCTGCACGTCAGCGAGAGGCCATTGGCAACCAGCCGGGGGTCGCGGTCGGTGTCCCTCTCCCCTCGGTGGGGGCTGACTATTTCGAGGTCCATTCATTGAGCGAGCTCTCTGCCACATTGGAGGTGCTCGCAAGCGTGGTGTTCGCCTGTGCGGCGGCGACTACCATCGCCGGGCTCCTTGTCGGGCGTTGGGCGAGCGGTCGGTTGGTGCGGCCCCTGCGCGGGATCGCTGATGTCGCGTCTGCGATCTCGGGAGGCGCGCTCGACAAGCGCTTGCCCGAAGCGGCGGACCGCGACCTGGCAGTGCTTTCCAACTCGTTCAATGACATGGTGGCGGCCCTCGAGGAACGTATAAAACGTGATGCCCGGTTCGCGTCGGACGTGAGCCACGAACTTCGCTCGCCCCTAACTACCATCCAAGCGACCGTTGAGGTACTTCAAGGGTCGGCAGGGTCGTTGCCGGCGGACGGGCTCCTAGCAATGGGAATGCTGAAACAAGAGGTTGCAAGGTTCTCGTCCATGGTCCAGGACCTTCTCGAGATGGCTCGCTTCGACGCTGCTGCCGGCGAGCTGGACTTAGAGGAGCTGGCCCTCGACGACCTTGTTGCCAACACGGTGCGGGCTTACCCAGACCGGCTCGTGCCGGTGTTCGTGAGCCCGGGAGCCACCAATACCTGGGTGATGGGCGATAGGCGCCGTCTCCAACGTGCTCTTGTCAACCTGCTCGACAATGCCAAGGCCTACGCCGGCGGCGCCGTAGGGGTATACGTCGAAAGGGACGGAAATTACGCCGAGGTGACTGTCGACGACGCAGGCCCCGGGGTCCAGCCTTGCGAACGAGGGGCAATCTTTGAGCGGTTTTACAGGGGGGCAGCCGCCGGGCGGCGCGCTGCGAGCCCGGGCTCCGGGCTCGGCCTGGCTCTGGTGGAGGAGCACGTAAGGGCCCATGGAGGTTGGGTCGATGTGGCCGAGCGGCCGGGCGGTGGCGCTCGGTTCATTGTGCGTCTACCGGTGACGACCCTGGGGGGGACAGTTGGCTCGTAAGGCCCAAGAACACTTCACCCTGGTCACGCGGGCGCTCAAAGCTGCCGCTACCTTGAGCGCCGTCGCCATTGCGGCGAACGGGTGCGGGGTGGGAGCGCAAAGCAGCCCAGAGCTCTTGGGTAAGAACTCACTGCCGTCGGGGCTCCTTGGTGCAAAAAGGTCACCCAGTACCACACTGTCGTCGGCGACGGGAGGGAGCGTGACGATTTACCTCGAGGGCCCTGGGCGCCGGCTCGTCCCTGTTACCCGGCAAGTGCAATGGCCTGTTACGATGACCTCCGCTCTCGACGCGCTCGCCGACGGGCCCACGGCGGGCGAAGCCGATCGGGGGCTCGTAAGCCCGGCCTCCTCTTTGGGCCCGTTCGGTGTGGGCGCGACCCGGGGAGCTGTCTTGAGCGTAAACCTCCCAGCGGCGTTCGAGGATCTCGCGGGCCAAGACCAGACAGTTGCCGCGGGGCAGGTCGTGTACACCGTGACAGCTTTCCCGTCGATAAAAGGGGTGCGCTTCCTAGTCCGGGGACAGCCTTCTCAGGTCCCGAGCGACAGCGGCACCCTCTCGCCACGACCGGCCACCAGGCAGGATTACTCACAGCTGACGAAGTGAGAGGGTATGCCGGTTGCCAGTCTTGGGTACAAGTATCCAGGTAACGCGTTTAAGCGAACCGAGGTCAACGAACCGATGTACTGGAACCTCTACTGGTGGGCCTGGTGCCCTTTCGTTCTCTTCGTCATATTGCCTATCTGCTACGCCTGGGGGTACAGGGCACATCGGGAACCGTCTGCACCCCCGGGCCCCACAACAGCGTCTTCAAGCTGACGTTCGCGACCGGCGCCTGACCGAGAGCAGGCGCTGAGGGAGCGGTACTCGAGCTTCAACGATGCCAGACGAGAGGGTTTTGGTCGTTGTTGTCGAGCGGGTCGCCGACGTTCAGGCGAGCTAGGTAGGCGGGCGGCAACACGTTTGCTTGTCCGTTGAAGGTGCAGCCGTCCGGCATGTAGGCGCAGGTCATCGCCCGGCGCCATCCCGGCGTCATGTTGGCCCCCGCCCCGTGGAACACGAGGCCGTTATGGAGTAGTGCTCCTCCAGCGCCAACCGGGCACGGTACCGCCGGCACATCGTGCCAGTCGGGGTAGACCTCGAAAAGGGCCCCGATTTCCCGGCCGATCCCGACGTTGTCAAACTTGCGAGCCTTGTGGCTGCCGGGGACGTAATAGAGGCACCCGTTTTGCAATGTGGCGTCGTCCAGCGCCACCCAGATCGTTATCGCGTCCGCGGACGTAAAGGACCAGTACGGCACGTCGAGGTGGTACGCAGTCGGGTTGGCGTAGGGGCCTTTGACCAGCGCCTGGTCGTGCCAGATGCGCAGCCCGTCCACGGCCGCCATCCGTCCGGTGAAAGCGCCCAGCTCGGGGGTAAACATGAGTTCTCGCACGCCCTTGTGCGTTTGCCACAGGTTTACGCGCTGGGTGAAGACGCGGTCGTAGTAAGCCTGTTCCTCCGGCGAGATGACCTGGCTGGCGATGCGGTCGGCATCGTCGTTGTCCTGAGGGAACCTCCGGGTACCGCGTGCTTGGACCGCGTCGTCTACCTCCTCCCGCCAGCGGGCAAGTTCGTTGGCATCGAGGAACTCCTCGATGACTACAAACCCATTGTCCTCGTAGAGCTTGCGCTCCTTATCTGTCGGCTCGGCTCGCACGGCCCCTCCTCCGCGTCATGGTGGCTCCCCAGGTTGTTACGGCCGGGGGCCACGCGACAGCGCCCGCCCCCTGGCGGTCACTGTCGTATCTTCGCGCCCCGACTGGATGGTCGGCCGCTGGATGTCGGGGCGGACGATGGCAAGGTAAGTGACAAGGACGAAGACGGCTGCGGCGAAGACTATGGCGGTCGGGCCATCTCCGAAGTTGATACCGCTGATGCTTCGGGGTTTGCTGATGTAGTCGGCGAAGGAGGCGCCAA
Source organism: Acidimicrobiales bacterium (assembly GCA_035508795.1). Lineage (GTDB taxonomy): Bacteria > Actinomycetota > Acidimicrobiia > Acidimicrobiales > Palsa-688 > DATJMJ01. The sequence continues at coordinate 21,907 of DATJMJ010000061.1, read as the reverse complement.
GAGGCCGAGTGACGACATAGGACATCCAAAAGGCGGCGATGCTGCTCAACCCGAACCTCCACCACGCCAGAGCCGGGAGGAAGATGAGTACCCCGAAGAGGATCCCCGAAGTCAGGTAGCCCAAATTGAGGGACGCGGCTGTGAAATCGCCTAGGGCCGTCCCAAGGGCAAAAGTGGCGAACACCGTTGCCCAGTAGAAGGCCTCGCGCCTCTGGGTGGTGATGCTGTGGATCGAGAGGGTCCCTTCAGCACCTTGCCAAAGCCAAAAAACGGCGGCAAGCACCACGGCCCAAAGCACCGTCGTCCCCGCATAGGGGATGTGGACGTCCAGGTGGAGAAAGTCAGAAACACCGGTCCCGAAGATGGCAATGGCGTAGGCGAGAGCCCAGTAGGCGAAGGCCCGGTAGCGGCGGGTGGCGAACTGCACGACCAGCCCTGCAACGAACAGCAGGACCTCAGTGCCCCCACCTTTGATGTTGCCCCACGTCTTCAAATAGTCGGAGGTGGCCTCGCCTCCCGCCGTCGTGAGGATTTTGGCCACCCAAAAGGCGAAAATTACCTCCGGCACCTTCGCAGCAAGGGGCGCGGGGAATACTCGCCCGACGAGCGGGACTTGACCTTGTGCGGTTGCATGACCCGGCACTCGGTTACCTCCTGTGGCTTGGCCGGACCAGCCCGGACTCGTATGCGTAAACAACTGCTTGGGCCCGGTCCCGAAGACCGAGCTTCGCCAAGATGCGCCCAATGTGCGTCTTGACCGTCGCTTCGGCCACGAACAACTTTGCTGCGATCTCCCGGTTGGACAGGCCCGCCGCCACTTCCACAAGGATCTCCCGCTCACGCTCGGTCAGGGCGGTAGCGCGCCCGCCGGCCGGTCCGTCCCCTTCGCCCGACGGCAGGTACTGCGCAAAGGTTTCCAGGAGGCGGCGCGTGACGCTCGGGGCCACGACTGCGTCCCCGTCGGCGACTGCCCGTACCGCACGGGCGAGGTCGCCGGGCAGGGCGTCCTTCAACAAGAACCCGCTCGCCCCTACCCGCAGGGCGTTGAAGACGTACTCGTCGAGGTCGAAAGTCGTAAGGATCAGCACACGCGATTGCGGGACCTCTTCTGCGATCTTGCGGGTGGCTTCGACGCCGTCCATCCTTGGCATCCGCACGTCCATCAGCACGACGTCGGGCTTTAGGTTGTTGCAGAGGCGGACCGCTTCCTCGCCGTCGCCAGCCTCACCGACAACGCTCAAATCGGGCTGTTCCTCTAGCACCATGCGGAACCCCGCCCGCAGTAACGGTTGGTCGTCCACCAACAGCACGGCGATGGTCACAGGTCCATGCCCGTGCGTCCCAGAGGTTTGCCGTGCTCAATTTGGCCTGGCGCGAAAGGCGGGTCGATCGGGATACGGGCCAGTACCTGCCAGCCGTCCCCGCACGGGCCTGCGGTCACCGCGCCGTTGTAGACCAAAGCACGCTCGCGCATGCCGGCCAGGCCATGGCCTCCCGCTGACGAGCGGCTTGCGGGCCTCGCCTGGCGGTCGAGAGTCAACGCGTTGGCGACCTCGCCATTGTCGCGGACGCAGACGTCGAGGAGGTCGGCGCCATAGCGGAGCACGACCGCAAGCCTGGTCGCGCCCATCGCGTGCTTTAGGACGTTGGTGGTGGCTTCCTGCACGATCCTGAACGCGGTCAGCTCGACGCCGGGAGGTAGTGGGCGCACGTCCCCTACCACCTCCATGCCGACCTCGAGGCCAGTACCCCTTACTTCGTCAACGAGCGCTGCCACCTGGGCCACGCCGGGCTGGGGAGCCAAGCCGTCCGGCGAGTGATCGGCCCGGAGCACGCCAAGCAGTCGTCTGGTGTCGCCCAGGGCCTGCCGGCCGATCGCCGAGACATTGACGATGGCCGCCCGGGCCCGTCCCGGGTCGGAAGCGAGCTTGGCGGCCGCACCGTCGGCGAGGCTGATGATGACTGCCAAGCTGTGGGCTATCACGTCGTGCATCTCGCGAGCGATGCGCGCACGCTCTTCGGCCGCCGCCATGAGCTCACGCTGGTCTCGTTCGCGTTCGAGGCGCTCGGCGCGTTCAGTGAGGGCGGCGAGGCGCGCTCGGCGGGACCGCAGGTTGGTACCCAGCAGGAGAGCCGCCGCGGCGAGGCCCGAAAGGAAGATGAACGACCGCAACCAGCTCCCTGCCAGGCTCCAGCGGAACGACGCCATCGCTGCACCGACCTCGATGACGCCTGCGGCTGCCGCCGCTACCAGCCGGGGGCGGTGGCTCGCCACGGTGTAGAGGGCCACGAGGAGCGCGAGGTCGGCGACCAGCTCATATCCGAGGGCCCACTGGAGCAGCGCAACGAGCGAGATGAGCCCGAACGTGCCGACGGGGTAACGCCGCCGCCAGACCAGCGGGACCACGAGAGCGGCCTGGAGCAGCCACTTGGCAGCACCTGGTAATTGGTGGTTGACCGACCACGCGGCGCTAACCGCGGCCACAAGGAACGCCACCGTGGCGTCGCCGAACACGGGGTGCTCGGCGTTGACATGGGCCAAACGTCGCCACGTTCGGCGCTCGTTGCCCCAGGCTTCGTGGGCGCTCTCCTCGTCGCCGGAACCGGTCAGCACTGTCCGCACCCAGGCCAGGCGAGTGCCGGGCACGGTGCTCATGAGGCCGTTCCGGGCGCGGGGCTGCATATCCCCAAGGTAAGGCCACTACCGGGCCGGTTTGAGGGTGTTAGGTATGAATTTTCGCGGCTCGTTCTCATACTGGGGTCGTACGTCGGCGGTGCGAAGTTCATCCTTCGAGCTGACAAACGACCAGGGACTGCTGCCTTAGCTTTCGTGTTGTGGAGTTCGTGCGCAGGACTGTCGTCCCCGCTGCGCAGTTCCACCAGTCTGACCCGCTCTGCCACCCATGCTTGTTGCCAGCGCAACCGCGTTAGCCTCGGCGGCCTCCTCCGCTCTGGCGGTGGCTGCCCTCCATCGTTCTGCAGGGATGGTAAGCGACGTAACTGCGCACGGCGGGACCGGGAGGTTCCTCGTCCACAGCGCGAGGCACCCGTGGTGGAGGTGGGGGATGCTCGGCGCAATCCTGGCGTCTGTCCTCCACGCGATCGCTCTGCACGCCGGCCCCCTCACCCTGGTCCAACCGATGATGGTGAGCGGGCTCGTATTTGCTCTGGTTTTTCGCCAGCTGATCGAGCGTCGTTGGCCTGCCCCCGCCCAGCTTGGTTGGGCGGCAGCCCTCAGTGGTGGGCTCGTCCTCTTTCTACTGGCGGCAACGCCCGCGGCGGGGCCCCCGCAGGCCCCAGATGCCGGGCCGACGTTGCTCGCTGTAATCGCGTTGCCAGCCAGCATGGCCGTTTGCTGGGTATTCGGGCGGCGCACCGATGGCAGGGGATCCGCTGCACTACTTGGGGCAGGGGCGGGTTTCGCTTTCGCAGGCACCGCTGCCCTGCTAAAGCAGGTAACCAACCAGGTCGGCCACGGTTTGGGAGCCGTGTTGGGCACGTGGCCCATATACGCACTGGCGCTGGCAGGGCTATTTGGCATGATCTTCAACCAGCTTGCCTTCCGCGCCGCAGCGTTGTCTGCGAGCCTCCCGGCGCTTTCGACTGTCGACCCCTTGGTCAGTTTCTTTCTTGGTGTCGCGGTGTTCGACGAACCTTTCCGCTCTGCGCCAGTGGCGGTGGTAGCCGAGCTCATGGCCCTTTTAGTAGTGACGGCGTCAGCGGTCGCGCTGGCCCGGCACCAGGCTGAAGACAGCTACCGGGGCCCCACTCGTAGTTATCGCAAAGGCGAGCTCGTCGCCGTCGGGGCGCAGTCAGGTACCCGGGGTTGACCCCTCTGCTGGCAGGCGAGACGGCTGAAGCCATGGCGGCTCAAACGGTCACAGGGACGGACCTGCGGAGGCATGGTGCTCCCGAGTGGAGGCCTGCGCCCGGCAAGAAGGGGGCACTGTCCACCAAGGCTGGCGCGGCCTTGTCCGGTGCCGGCCCGGCGCTGGCCGCACTGGTCGCCTGCTTGGTGTGTTATGTCGCCGGTTGGCGAGGAGACGACTGGGCTGCCCAGATCTACCGGGCGGGGCAAGCAGCGCGCTACGGGCTAGTCCTTTGGGAACCCGGTTGGTACAGCGGGACGTTCCCGCTCAATTACAGCCTCGTCTACCCGCTGCTAGCCGGCTACCTCGGGCTCTGGCCGGTGGCGGCGGCGTCGGCCATGTGTTCTTCGTTTTGCTTCGATCGCCTCGTGTCGGTGCAATTTGGGCGTCGCCCTATGGCCAGCTGGTATTTCGCCGTTTCGACCTTCATCGAAGTGGCTATCGGCCAGCTGCCGACGCTCACCGGGGAAGCGTTCGGGATCGGGTGCGTACTGTGCCTTGCTCGTTGGTCGCGCGAAACCCGGGGCCCATGGGCCGGCGCGCGCACCGCGGTCCGTCTCAGTCTGGCTGGCGCCGGACCGGGTAACGCCCGCCACGCCCTTTTGGCCGCGGGCGCCGTGCTCGGGGTGCTCGCAGCCTTGACCGCACCCATCGCGGGCGCATTCGTTGCTCTTTGCCTGGTTGCCTGGGGAGTCGCCCAGGCGGCGACGCCCAAGCCCCCGCCGCGCCCGGAGTTCCCCGCCCTTCACGAGGCACACCGCCCGCCGGAGCCCCCCAGGAGAGAGGGGTCGTCAGCCCGGCGTGCGGACCTCGAGAAGCTCCCTGCCAGGCTTGCGCGTCCGACGAGCGCCGACATGCGAGGTGCGTTCGCAAAGCTCTCGCTCGGCGTGGTAGTCCTGGCGAGCGCAGGAATGTTGCCGATCATTTTCCCAGGTCCAGGTGATTTCCCGTTCAACGGAGGAGACCTGCTCGTCGTCTTGGCGATCGCCGCTCTGCTGGCGAGCCCCTTGTTGAGCCCGCCACGCCAGGTGAGGGTTGCAGCCGTGCTGTACGGGTTCGCAAGCCTGGTGCTGTTCATCGTGCCCAATGAGGTTGGCGACAACGACGCCCGCTTCGCCGTCTACATCGGCGTCCCTCTCGTACTTTGCTACCTGCCCCGTTTAGCCAAGCGCCTGCCCGGGCGCGTGAGCGTGAGGCGCGCCCTGCGAGGGTGGCCCCTTGTCGCAGTCATGGCCGCTGCCACCACCGCCGCCGGCATGGTCGTGTGGGCTTGGGGCCCGATCGCGCAGGCCTTCGTCCCCGATGCCAACGGCGGCTCGAGCCTGGCCTCGTTTTACGTACCGCTCACGCACTCGCTGACGCGGCTCGCCAGAGGGCGCATCATCAGGGTCGAGGTCCCGCCTCTCGCGCACCACTGGGAATCGGCGTACCTCGCCCCGACCATTTCGCTCGCGAGGGGCTGGGAACGCCAGCTCGACGAGGTCGATGCCCCTTTGTTTTACCACCCCGGACCGTTGAGCCCGACAGCGTACAGGGCCTGGCTCCTCTCAAACGGCGTGTCGTACGTCGCCCTGGCGGACGCTCCGCTCGACTTTGCGTCCATTGCCGAGGGGGCTCTCCTGCGCAAGCGAGAGGTACCGGGCCTCAAGGCCGTCTGGCACAACCCCGACTGGCAAGTTTGGGCGGTAGAGGGCTCTCTGGGCCTGGCTAGCCCCCCGGCGCGGGTCGTATCGCTCCAGCCCGACGGGGTCGGGCTCCTCTTCGCCCGGGCCGGCTCGAGTGTCATCAAGGTGCACTGGTCGCCTTACTGGTCGCTCCCGAGCACTGCGTCCGGGTCGGCGTGCTTGGCCCCGGCACAGGGCGGTTGGACTGAGGTCCGCTCCACCCGAGCCGGCGCGCTGGCGTTGTCGGTGTCAGTGCTCCGTGCCGACCACGGGAACTGTCCCTAAGGAGCCGCCTCCAACCCGGCCGGCCACCATGGCCCCACCAGGTTGGTCTAGCGCCTGGGCCCGTCGGCGACGAGGGCTTCGGATACCTCGAGCGGTTGTCCCCAGGGCAGCTCTCGCAGCCACCATGTCGCCCCGGCAGCCTCCCAGACGTCGGCGTCGTCTATTTTGCTTACACCCACAATTTCGAACGGTGGCCCGCCGGGACGGGCCCGGCTAACGGCATTGGCGAGCAGCGGCAGCCGTGCCGTCTCTATGCCGAAGGGGAACACCCCGTCGAGCATCGCCGCTCTGCGTACCGGGCGACCCTGCACCGATTCCGTGGCGGCCCATATCGGGATGGCCCGGTCGCGGTAGGGCCGGGGGAGGAACCGTACCCCGTCGACCCGGTAGTGCTCGCCGGCGAACGTCACTGCCTTCCCAGACCACGCCGCCCTCACGATCGTAAGGGCCTCGTCGAGCATGTCGCCCCGGACGCGGGCGTCGGTCTCCTCGCCGAAGGCCTGGAACTCGGGGCCCCTCGGCGTCCCAAGCCCGACACCGAGCACGACCCTGCCTTCGCTCAGGTGGTCGAGGCTCACGGCCGCCTTGGCTACGTTCCAGGGGCGCCGGCGGGGGAGCGGGGTGACGAGCGGGCCGAGCGCGACCCTGGTGGTTGCCACGGCGGCGGCGGAAAGGGCCACCCAGGGGTCGACGACGTCGTAGTCACCTTCCCGGCGCACAATATGGTCCCAGATGAAGACCCCGTCCCAGCACGAAGCCTCAGCTCTTTCAGCCAGGTCGGCCACAACTCTGGCCGAGCCGAACGGCCCGAAGTTGGGGATGTGCAGCCCGTACTTCACCCAGCCAAAGCTACAGGGTGCCTGAGGCGCGGCCCTGGGAACCCCGGCACGCCATGAGCGCGCATGCACCTTGCGAACTCGATCGCTTTCGATGTGACAGCGGCCTGCTCGCCGGGGGAGGCCGGGTAGTACGTTGCCGGCAGCCCCGTCGCCTGGCCGCACCCTGCAGCACTACCTACCGCCTCCCGTCAAGCCCGCCGCCAGACGAGGACTGTACTGCCGGGGCCGTAACCGGTCACGTTGTGGCCCTCTCCTTGAACAGCGACGCAAAACGCCGGGTCTGGGCAAGAAACCCCGTCCAGGGTCAGGTTATCGATGGCGGCCGGCTTCGACCACGCGCTCGCGTCGAAGGACTGGCCGTCACCGTCCTGGCCGACGGCGACGCAAAACGACGGGTGCGGGCAAGAAACCCCGTAAAGGTCGCCCGGACCGTTGACCGGCAGGTTGACCGGCCGAACTTGTGACCAGGTGTTGCCGTTGAAAGTCGTCCCAGCGCCCGTGACGTCGACGGCGGCGCAAAACTTCTCCGTCGGGCATGAGACGCCGTTCAAAGACGAGCCAACGTCGGCCCCGACCGCGCTCGACCACTTGGACCCGTTGTAGCTGTACGCATAACCATTGCCGGCGACGGCCATGCAAAACGACGAAGTGGGGCACGAAACAGCGTCGATCGAATAAGTGCCCAGCTGGGTGCCGCCCGACCAGGTCTGCCCGTTATAGGTAAATGCGTCGCCGGTATCCGACCCCGCCGCGCAGAAGGACGAGCTCACGCACGAAATGGCGTACAGGGCGTTAGGACGGTCGACATCGACCGGGTTGGACCAAGTCCCGCCGCTGTAGGACACGACATCGCCGAATTCGTCCGCCCCGGCACAAAATGCCGGGCTCGGGCAGGAGAGCGAATTGAGGCCGTCGCTGCCGTCGACGTCCTGTGGCCCGGACCAGTGGCTGCCGTCGAAGCTGAACACGTTTCCGTCTTCGTCTCCCACCATGCAAAAGGTAGGGCTGGCGCACGAAACCGAGGTCAGGTCGGCGGGGCCGTGGGCGAGCACTGTCTTGGCCCAGCCGGCTGCGGCGAACGAACTTGCCGTGGTGTTGGGGACCGTAGTGGACGGCTGGGTGGAGGTGGAGGGGGTCGACGTGGTCGAAGAGGCCGACCTGGTCGAAGGGACCAAGGACGTTTTGGTCACCTTGGAGCTCGACTTGGAGGGGCCAGGGTTGCCGTGGCCGTGGCCGGACGACGGTACCAATGCCACGAGCAGCACGACCAGTACAACCAATGCCGCGGCGACGGGCGTTATCAGGCGCCATTTGGACCACCAGGGGCGGGGCGAAACGGGACGGCCCGAGATGAGGTGGCCCCCGCCCACTGCGCCATCTCCTGTTGGGCGCTGCGTCCGTTCGCCGCCATTGCCGCCGGCCGGGAGCGCATCGCTGGGAGGGCCGGCGGAGCCTGCAGGTAGAGACATGCCGGGCGTCACACCCCCAGAGGGCTCCGGCGGCCGGCGCTCGAGCGCTTGGACGAGCTGCTCGACGTCGTAGCGCCATCTATGGTCCGATATCTCGAGGGCGTTGCGGCGGGTCAGGGGCGCCAGGCTCTCGGGCAATTCGCTCGGTCGCGGCATCCTGGCTCCCTGGACCAGCACCGGGATTACCCGGAGCTCGCGCTTGAGCGCCGCCTCTATCTCGAGCCTCACGAAGTCGTTTTCATCCTCGAGACGCTGCCCGCCGCGCTCGTTCATCACCTCGACCCAGCGTTGCCCGATCAGCGCGATGAACACGTCGCAGGCACCGACGGCGTTTTCAATGACCTCGACGAAGTCGACCCCGGGTTCGATGTTGTCGATGTCTATGAAGACCTGGCCGGCGGAGAAGCGATCGGCGAGGGCGTCGTAGAGGCGCCCGGCGTAGCCGGCCGTGTCCTCGCGGCGGTAGTTGAGGAAGATCCGCAGCGGCGTTGCCACGGCTCTAATCTTCGCGAACGCGACGCCGGCGGTACACCGTTAAGTCGTCTGGCCAATTACGCGGCGACCACGGCCACCAGCTTCCCGCTCGGGCCAGGCCCGCAGCCCGCGCAGTCAGGCCCTGGTCAGTTCCCCTGCTCGGTCTGTGCCCTCAGCCGTGCCTGCATGCGAAGCTCCACTGATGTACCCGAGGCTCCCGACGACCTGCCTGCTCAGGAGATCGAGGAAGAGGTCGACGAAACCCGCAGCCAATTGGGTACCCCTGGCCTCGGTCAACCGTCCGATGGCTTGGTCTTGGGTCAAAGCCCGCCGGTGGGGACGGACCGCTCGCATCGACGCAAAAGCATCGCAGACACAGAGGATTTTGGACTCGACACGGAGCTCGTGCTCGCGCAGGCCGCGGGGGTAGCCGGTCCCATCGGCTCTTTCGTGGAGCTGCCCGACGATCTCTGCAACGTCGCCCATCCCGGGAGCGCATGAGAGCATCAGCTCGCCTCGTACCGGGTGGTCCTGCAAGATCGCCCAATCGTCGGGGTCAAGGGGGCCCGTTTTCGCAAGCACCCGCTCGGGTACGCCCAGCATCCCGATGTCGTGCAGGCGGCCGGCAAGGTTGCAGCGTAGCTGGGCGGCTTCGTCCAACCCGAGCTCGGCCGCCATAGCCACCGCCCAGCGTGCAATCGCGCTCGCGTGCTCAACGGGTGCCTGGTAACCGTCCACACGGTCGGCGAGCGCTTCGAGGTAGTCGGTCACCGGTTCTGTGCGGTTGGACCTGAGCCATTTCGGCAAGGGGTCCGACCGCCCTACGACCAGTCGGGCCCGGCCCGCCCCTTTGGCGGCATAAAGGGCGCGGTCCGCCCCCGAGACGAGCTCTCCGGTCGTGCTCACGTGGTCGGGGTAGGTGACGATCCCGGCGGACGTGGTGACCGTAATCTGGGTGCCGGGTTCCGGGCAAAAGGCCGTGCCGTTGACCGCCGCCATCATCCTCGAGGCGGCGGTCGCAGCCTCCTCGGAGGTCGCTCCCGCCAGGAGCACCGCGAACTCCTCCCCCCCGTACCTCGCCAACACGTCGCCGGCCCTGACCTCACGCGCCAAGCGCGCCGCCGTCTCGATCAGCACACGGTCTCCTACCGGGTGGCCGAAGCCGTCGTTTACCGACTTGAAATGGTCGATATCGAGCAGCACAAGGCTGACGGGCTTACCCGAGCGCGACGACCGTGCGCTTTCAACTTCTAGGTGCGCCTCGAAAAACCTGCGGTTCTTGAGCCCGGTCAAGGCGTCCGTGATGGCCATGTCCCTCTCCCGCCTGAGCGATGACGACAGCCTGATGATCACCAGCCAAAACAGGACCGCGGTACCGGCCGCGACCACGATGAGGACGTACCTCGTGTTGCGGCCCTGTTCGATGAGCAGGATCGCCGGCACGGCAATCGCCGCTACCCCGAGCCCTATATAGCGGCGAGCCGAAAGCCCGCTCGGGCCTGCCGGCGACGGCGTCCCGAGGTCGGCCATCGACGGGTCGAGCGCGGTCGCGCCGATGAGTAGGTAATAGGTGGCCCACATCCCGTCGAGGAAGCTGCCGGTGTGGTAAGTCCCGTGCAGCAGCTGGAGCGCGTAGATCGTGTCAGTAGCGAAAAGGAGCATGAGGGCCGAGCCCAACAGCCAAGTGGACCGGCTCCTTCGCCCCGGGCCCACCAGGAGCCACATCGCGCCTGCCAGCATCGCCAGGTCCAGTACCGGGAAAGCGGCAGACGTCATCCGGGACAAGAGGTTTTCGCCCGGCGTCGTGGCGGAGGGTTCGATGACGAAGATCCATGAGAGCATCGCAGCTGTGGTGGCCAGGATCCCCGCGTCCACGAGGGCGGAATGGTCGTTGCCCGGGCTCCGCCTCCTGATGAAGATCAGCGCGGCCGCGATAAGGAAGGGGTAATGAAGGAGGTAAAGCAGTTCCGAAACCGACGGGAACTGATCGAGCCCGAGCAGGTCGTGGCGGATGTAATAGGTCAGGTCGGCCGCTGCATAGACGATCTCGTTGACCGCCACGAGGTACCAGCCCAATGGCCGCGTCGGCCTGTTGCGGGCGATCCCCACCGGCACCGCGATTGCCGCCGAGACGCCTATCAGGCAAAAAAGGGAAACTTTCCACTTTGCATCGGGGCCGTCGGGGGCCCCCGGGACGAGGTAGTAGGTGAGGAGGACAAGTTCGCCGGCAGCCAGGAACAAGGCGGGGAGCAGGAGCCCCTTGCCCTTGGTACAACAAAGTGCTGACGCGCGGCGTATCACGCGACCGCCGGGAAAAAATGGCGAGCCACAGCAGCGATATCGGGATATGCCCCTGCCCTTTGTAGGGCCTTAGGTCCTGAGACATGTGACGTTGGGCCCCCACAGCGTCGTCTCGACCTATGACGCCGAGCGGCCTACTCCGACCTGAGCGCCTCCGCCGGGCTGGTACGAGCGACCCGCCTCGCCGGCCAGAGCGCTACCGCATTGCCCGTGACGATCACGACTGGCACTGCCAAGGCGATAACGAGGACGGACAGGGGAGGGACGTCGACGAGCGGTACACGCGACGTGACTGAGGCCCAGCCCCATCGCGCGACGACCAGCCCGAGGGGGATGCCCCCTGCGAGCCCGATCAGGGCGATGACGGTCGCCTGGCAATAGACGATGCGCCGGGATGATCTTTCATCGAGCCCCAGGGTCCGCAGGACGGCAAAATCAGCCTTGCGGCCCCGGCTTGACGTAACGAGTATGTAACCCAACGCGACCAGGGCCAGTGCGGCCAGGAAGGCGCCGAGCGCCGTCGGTAGCTGCGCCAGATCCTCGAGGTTCGTGAGCTCGAGCGGCACGTCCACCGGTTGGACGCTGGAGCCGAGGGCAGAGCCCGGGCCCCCCAGGTTGGTTATCAAACGCCCGATCGGGCTGTTGGCCGGTGGGTTTTGGAGCCCGTTCGCGGCCTGTTCGGCGACCGTGATGGCCTCATTTTCCTGGTTGCCCTTGCTGGGGAAACGCACGACGACAGCTTCGTCGGAGTTCTGCGGGGAGGGCGGGGGCACTACGACGTCGAAGCGAGCGGTTGTCAGCCACAAACCCTCGTCGAACTCGGAGTGAACGTCAGAGGGCAACAACGCCTCGCCTACCAGGCGCACCGTCTGCCCGTTGCCGATAGTCACCCATTGGCCCACGTGAACGCCAAGCAATCTGGCCGTCGCCGGGCCGATCGCTGCTTCATCCCTATCGGTCGGCGGGTGGCCAGCGACCATCGCAAGGCTTATCGGCGGGCCGGTCCCTGGGACCGCCCGGACACTGAATGTGGGCACGCCCACCCCGTCCACGTTGACGAGGTCCCTCCTGACGACGGCAAGCGAAGCGCCCGGGGCGGACCTTTTTACTTCTGCTAGTAAGGCAGTGGTCACGGAGTCGCCCGAAATGTCGGCGGGGGGCGGGGTGATGGTCACGGCCCAGGTGACTCCGGCGAGCTGGGGGTTGGCCAAGGCGTAACGTATGCCGGTGTTTATGGTGAGCGCCGCCACGACACCCAGGACACCGGCGACTGCTCCCACGAGAGCCGGGCGGACAGGCATGCCGCGTGCCCCAGGGCCGCGCTGTAAAGCCATCCGGGCACCGATCGACACCGGGACGGGAGCCGCCTTCCCGAGCCAGGTCAAAATGGCCGAGCCCCGCAGTTGGACATGACGCGCCTCGCGGCGAGAAGCGCCCAAAACAAAAAGGATGGTCCCACTTGCGAGCGCGGTAGCGGCTAGGGCAACTCCGGCCCCAAGCGCCACCCAGTCCGCATGGATGCCGACTCCGGGGTCGATCTGGCGGCCCATGCCGAGCGGGAACAACGGGGACAGCGCCACCGCCCCTGCTACCGCGGAAAGCACTGCCACGCAGATCGGCAAGACAGTGCTCAACAACGCCGCAACCGAGATATCCCGAAGTGTCATCCCCATCGCCCGCAGCGCCGCCACGTCTTCGCCCATGAAGGACGCAGAGCGGGAGAGAACTTGGGCAACGAGGAGACCCCCCGCCAGCACCACCGCCAAGGCGATCATATATAGGGCAAAGGTCTCGACGGCCAGGCTCGTGGTCACGCGCCGGCTGGCGTCGTTGAGGTCGAGCACCGGGACCCCGGGTGCGATGAGGTCGTTCACGTCCCTTCGCAGGGCGGCCATCCCCGCTTCTCCGCCCCTGACGCGCACGACGGCATTGGGGGCGAAGACGGCTTTGCTCCGGTAGTGGGCGACGACCCCGGGAGATATGAGGGCGTTCGGTGTGAACAAAAACTCCTCCACCGTCCTCACCACCCCCACGACCCGAAGCGGGATCACCGGCCCGTGAGGCGCGCCGCTGAGGCTTGGTTGGTCAGTTGCATATAACTGGGCCCGTACGATGTCGCCCACCCCGATGTGCTCGACGGCCGCCACCTGTTCGTTGACGACGGCTTCGTCGTCGGCCCTCGGGTTGAACATCCTTCCCGTCACGACGACGGGCTTGTCCACGCTCGTCAACCAGCCGTCGCCGTCAGACGCAAAAAGGACCCCGCCCGGCTGGCCTTGGAGGTTGCAAAAGACCAAGTCCCACACTGCCAGCTGGGCCACCTCGGGGCGGGAGGCGAGGCGCTGCCAACTGGGGTGGAGGTCGAACACTTGGGTAGCAAAAATGATGGCGTTCGCGGCGTTGGTGACCTTGTCGAGGCGGCCCAAAGCGGTGCTGGTACGCCGGGCCCCGGCAAACGAGGCAGTCGCGAGGGCGACCGTGGTGCCGGCGAGCAACCCGAGCACGAGGAGGGAACGCCAGCGGCGGCGCAGGTCGGTCCGTGCCCACAATGCCGGCCCTGCCCACGACGCCATTCCAAGAAGCTAACGACGGTGCATGCCGCCGACCACACTGTGCGCCTCACCACGCGGGTGGTACTGGCACGCCTACGGCCCGGGCTACAGCTCCGTTTCCCGGGCCTGCTTAGCGCGGGCGGCGCCGATGGCTGTCTTCACATCCTTGCGCTCCTCAGGCGGAGGGATCACAGCCGGCAGGCCGAGCGACTCCAGCCAAAGTTCGCGTGCCCAGCCGGTGCTGTGGTACAAGTGCTCGTCCTCCTGTTCCTCCACTTCCTCGGACGCCTGCTTGAGCGCTTTCGCCTTGTCGCCCTTTAGCTGCCCAGCGAGCTGGGCGAGCAGCTCCCAGTTGAGGTGGTCCTTGGTCTCGGCGAGGGTGACGCATTCCGCCGCGACCAACTGCGCTGCCTCCGGCGGGCCCTCCTTCAGAGCCATCTCCATTGCCTGTACCAGTGACTGGCCCGTATGCCTCACGACTTCCCGGCCCGGGCTGCTCGTCTCCCGGTCGAGGCCGAACTTCGCTAAGAGCCCTTCCACGATCTCGACGTGCCGCCGGGTCTGGGCGAGGTACTTGCCGAACTCTTCTTTCAGGTCATCGTTGAGCGCACATTGGACTGCGGTTTCGTAAACCTGAGTACCGCCGATCTCCGTCTCGAGGGCCTGGAGGAGGAGTTCTTCCACTTGGGCCTGTTTCATTTGGTCGCCGTCCTTTCCGCAAGATCCGTCTTCAACTGTTTCCCATAAAGCAGCCGCCCCGAAACGCCCGGCCTCAGGCTGGGGGAGTGCGTATGCCGCGGCTCTCGGCAATGCCGAGCGCAGCGGCGACGGCGGGGGCGCTTGTCGCTCAACGGGTCGAGGCTCTGGCCCCTGGGCCCGGGGAGCGTGGTCAGGGTAACGGCCATGCCCAGGAGAGCGACGGCTGCGACGATCGTGCCCGTCTCACCGAGGCCGGCACGGGGCACGAGCCATGCCGGCGCGTAGGCGCCGCCGAACGCTCCGGCGAAGGCCGAGGGCGACGGCGCCAACTTTTCCTTAGGGTGCTTGCTCTTCCCTTGCCGGCGCCACTGTCGCTTCTTCTTCGCCCTTGGGGTACAAGGCGACGAAGGCGAGCGCAGCGACAACCCCTCCGACCAACGGCGCGACGATAAAAAGCCATAACTGCGAAAGTGCGTCGCCGCCGACGAAAAGCGCAGGGCCGAGGCTGCGAGCCGGGTTGACAGAGGTACCGTCCAACGGGATCCCGACGAGGTGCACGAGGGTCAAACAGAGCCCGATAACCAACCCGGCCACTGTGGCATTGGATGCCCGTCTGGTGACGGAAAGTATGACAAAAACGAAGAGGAAAGTGAGGATGACCTCGGCGAAGAAGGCACCAGTTGCGTTGAGCCCGATCATCGACTGCTTGTCGTACCCGTCGGCGCCCAAGCCGGTGGTCGATGTCGAATAGCCCGGTGCAGCGCTCACAATCCCGAACAGGACCGCCGCGCCGGCGATGGCGCCGACGAACTGGGCTACCCAATAACCGAAGGCATCTTGGAGAGAAATTCGCTTGGCTACCAGGAAGCCGATCGTCACAGCAGGATTGACGTGGCAGCCCGAGATGGGGCCGATCGCGTACACGAGCACGAGCAAGACGAGACCGAACGCAAGCGCAGTAGCAACAACTCCAGCCGATGGTGAGGTGCCGACTACCTTGAAGCCAAAGCTAAGAGTGGCGGTACCTACGGCAAAAATCACGAGCAGAGCGGTCCCCAAGAACTCGGCTAGCAGTGACCTAGGGTTCATTGCCCCCCCTAATTGTTCAAAATGGCCGGTTTGGCCGACGCCGTGAGCATAGCCCGTACCGATGGGCGCCGCCGGTGAGAGCAGGCAGCGATGCGCCGGGCTTGACCGGTGACTTGCGCAGGCTTAAGCGCCCGGGCCCGGGCCAGTAACGAAGGAGCCTCCGCGCTCGATCCAGCCCTTGGTCCCGCCGGCGACGGAGAGCACGTTGGCGCCACGCTCCGAAAGAGCCTTGGCCGCAGCCAGGCTCCGGCCGCCAAGCGCACAAATCACGTAAAGAGGGTCGGCGTCGGGCACCTCGTCCCACCGGTCAGCCAGTTCGGGCAACGGGATGAGGACCGCGCCCGGCACGTGGGCTTGCTCGTACTCGTCAGGGTTACGGACATCGAGCACTACGGCGCCGGCGGCATGCGCCAGAGCGAAAGTGCCCAGGTCAACCTCTAAGTTGAAGGCGCCGTCGTCGTCAGCCATCCTCCTATTTTGGCGCGGCCGCCGCCGCGCCGCCTCCCCGGCGCAAGGGTCGCGTGCTCAGGGCCGAGGCCCGGGCAGCAGGCGGATGCGCTGCGACTGGCCTGCCGGCCCGTAGGGGTAGTCGGGGGTGGCGGGAGTGCTCGCCTGGTCGAGGAGCAGCGTCTCCTCGTCGCTCAGATGGAGATCGCCCGCACCAAGGTTGTCCTCCAGTTGCTCGATCGTACGGGCACCGAGGATGACGGACGTCACGGCCGGCCGGTCGGCAAGCCAGGCAAGGGCGGCCTGGGCCATCGTCACCCCCCGTTCGCGGCTGACCTGCTCGAGCGCCGAAAGTACATCCCACGTCCGCTGCGCGGGGTTGCGCTTGTGGAAGGACTCCACCCCTCGCGCGGGGTCCTCGCCGAGGCGTGTGGCGCCTGTTGGCAACTCGTCACGGCGGTACTTTCCGGTGAGCCAACCGCCGCCAAGCGGAGACCAGGGGAGCAAGCCGAGCCCCTCGGATATGCAGGCTGGCACGATCTCCCACTCGACCTCGCGCGCGAGCAGGTTGTACTGCGGCTGGAGCGTAACGGGCCTCGCCAGGCCGCGGGCTTCTGCTATGTCCACCGCCTTTTGTACCTGCCACCCGCTGAAGTTGGAGAGCCCGACGTAGAGGATCTTGCCGGCCGAGACGGCGTCGTCGAGGAAGCGGAGCGTCTCTTCGAGGGGGGTGAGCGGGTCGAATGCGTGTACCTGGTAGAGGTCAACGGCTTCAACCTGGAGGCGTCGCAGGGAGGATTCGAGCGCCGAGGACAGGTGGCGCCGGCTCAGGCCGACATCGTTGGGAGCGTCGCCCACCGGGAACCTGCCTTTGGTCGCCAAGACCAGCTCGGCTCGCCTGGAGGGTGAGCAGCGCGCTATCCAGCGCCCGACAATTTCTTCCGAAGTCGTCTTTGCGTAAACATCGGCGCAGTCGACCAAGGACCCGCCCGCATCGAAGAAACGGTCGAGCATGGCATGAGACGCCTTCTCGTCAGCCTCGGCGCCAAACGTCATTGCACCGAGGGCGAGGTTCGAAACTATGCAGCCACTTCGGCCGAGGAGCCTGTACTCCACTATTGCGTCCTCCTTGTGAGCGCGGAACCATTGAAAAACCTTGATTGTTGAGCTAGCCACCACTGGCGACGGCTGAAGCCGGTCCCTGATCGTAGTTGGCGGCGCACCAGGGGACCGAAAGGAGCCTGGCGCCTCCCGGGCTTGAGTGGTCCCCGCCGGCCGGCCCCGCGGGGCTAAGAGTGACGGCAAGCGGGGCCGACAAGGCAGACGATCGGCCGGCAAGGGCGGACGATGGGCCGGCAAGGGCGGACGATGGGCCAAAGAGGTGCTAACCCAAGGGGCAATCTCCCGTTGCGCGAGGGGTTCCCTTACTGTACGGTCACCACAACTGTACGGTCGCCACTGCCTCGGCAGGAAGCCGGCTTGAGGCAGTCAACGGTGACCAGGAGAGCGACCGGATGAGGATCACGGCGCACGGCATTCACAGCAGGCCGCACCGACGGCGTGTTGTCGTCCCCTTCCACGTCCTGGCCGCAGCTTGCCTCTTGTTGGCCGTCGTAGCCGTCGTCCCCACCGCGATGACGCTCGGTTCGGGGACCGCTACGGCGCAGGACGCTTGCGCGGAGAGCAGCGTCGAGCTACAGGGTGGCGTCACCTACTACGGCGGCGACTACGCCGGCGAGGATGTATGCGTCCCCGGTGGCGCGACGGCATCCGTTTACGGCCCTGAGGCCTGGAACTCTCTTACCGTCTTCGGCGACCTCGAGGTGGGGGGCCTCGAGTGCGGGACGCCGCAACAACCCGGTGTCACCCTCGCCGGCGATTCCAGTGTCGAGCAGGGGGGTGAGTTGGACCTGCTGTCCTCCCCTTCCTGTGACGGCGGCGAGGGGGCCTCGCTCACCATGACCGCTGGCACCTTGGACAACCAGGGGACGCTGACCTTCACCAGCCAGACCGGCAGCGAGGACCCCGGCTACCTCAACGGGGACCTGACCAACGAAGGCACGCTGCTTTTTTACGGCGACGGCAGCTTTTACTACGGCGGCGGCAGCCTCCAGCAGACGGCGGGCATCACGACAGTGGGCTCGGGGGCCGAACTGGACCTGGACAACGGCGCGGGTGTGTTCGAGCTTGAAGGTGGGACCTTGCAAGGCACCGCCACCCAGTATTCTGCCGCCTCCGTCGACGGTGGGGTAGACAACAGTGGCGGCAGCTTCGTCCCGAGCTCGGCGAGCTTCCCGGGGTCGTTCGACCTACAGGGGCCGGGCGGTGACTACACGCAAGAAGAAGGAGGGGTGTTCGTCGAGGACGTTGACGGCGACCCCGGCAGCGGCGCGTACAGCAGCGTCGTGATCGGCGGCACGGCCGCGCTGGGGGGCACCCTCGAGGTCAACACGGCTAACTACACTCCCATCTCGGGCGACGACTTCAGCGACATCGTCTCAGGAGGCTCGTCTTACTCCGGCGCCTTTGACACGGTGGTCAACCAGTTCCCCGCTGAGGGCTATGGCTACAACCCGGTGTACGCAAGCGACGAGGTCGACCTGGACGTCGGGACTGCTTATACCCTGACCACTGAACTGACGACGGACTCGGGGACGGGCACCATCACGAGCGCCCCCGAAGGGATCGATTGTGGCTCACAGGGCATGTCTTGTAGCGCGCAGTTTCTTTCGTCCCAGCAAGTCACGTTGACGGCGACGGCCGACGCAGGGTCCATCTTCAATGGGTGGGGCAGCGACTGCTCCAGTTTTGGGACCTCGAGCTCCTGCGAGCTGGCCATGACCTCCGGTATGGACGCGACGGCGGACTTCGTCAGCACGGCGCCGACGACCACTACCTCCACGTCGACGTCCACCACTTCGACGTCCACCACTTCGACGTCCACCACTTCGACTTCGACGTCGACCACCAGCACGTCCACGACGACGACCACGTCGTCCACTACGACCACGACGCCCACTACGACCACCACCACGACGCCTACTACGAGCACCACCTCGACGTCGACTACGACCACCACCACCACCACGGTCCCTCCGACAACGACCACCACCACCACGGTCCCCCCAGTCACTTGGTGGCAGCCCGGTGTGACCTCGCCGAACGTGACTTCGTGGGCTTACGTAATAGGGGAGAGCTATCCCCTGACCATCCCGCCCGTAGTGGACGGGACGGCGACAGATGTGCAAGTGGTCGACGCCGACCTGGGTGACGAAAGCGGCCTCAGTTCCACCGGGATGCCGCTCGCCAGCACGCAGATCGAGGCGTCGGTTGTGGGCGTTCATGCCATAGGCGCCCATGCCATCTGCTACGTCGACGTAGGCGGGGCTGAGAACTACCGCTCCGACTACAGCGAGTTCGACCCCTCGGAGCTGGGAACGGCTGAGCCCGGCTGGCCCGACGAAAAGTGGGTGAACGTCACCGACTGGTCGACGCCGGTGCCCGCTCCTTACGAGACCCTCGAGCAGATAATGACCAACCGGTTTGCCCTCTGCAAGGAGGAGGGATTTGACGCGATCGAGCCCGACAACGATGACGCGTACTCCAACGACCCCCTCGGCGGCTTCAGCCTGACGATGGCGGAGGACGAGAGCTACCTCGAAGACCTGGCGGCCGTTGCCCATTCCGACGGCTTGGCTATTTTCCTCAAGGACGGCGTCAACGGCGACAGTTTCGTCTCGGACATGGAACCGTACGTCGACGGCACGATCAACGAGCAGTGCTGGCAGTACTCCGAGTGCTCCGAGCTCGATGTCTTCGTCCAGGCGGGAAAGCCGGTGCTCAACGTCGAGTATAAAAACTTCGCCGAGTCGACCCTCTGCCCCGAGGCGCTCGCTTTCCCGATGGTGTCCATCCACGCGGGGGTGAACTTGACCGGGCCGATCGACTACGGCTGCTGGCAGTACGACCCGCCCGTCACGGCTTCCAGCACCACGACGACCACTGCAGCCACTACGACCACAGCGGCCTCTACCACAACAACGAAGGCGACAACCACGACGACGAAGGCCACTACGACAACCACGAAGGCCACCACCACAACAACGAAGCCGACAACTACGACGACAGCGGCGACCACGACGACGCGCGCCACCACGACGACTCGGGCGAGCGGTTAGGGCGCAACTTTTCCGGTGCCCGCGGTGCCCGCAGTGCCCGCAGTGCCCGCGGTGCCGGCTGCGCTACCGGCTGCGCTACCGCTGCTCTCGGCGGCGACCCGTGGTTCTTGGTGCTGTGAGGCGGTGAGCGACTGTGCGCTCCCGGTCCGGGCGGCCTAGTTTGTTGGTCGACGACCACGAAACGGGAGGTTGCTATGAGCGAAACTTTCGCACCCAAGCGTGAGGACCATTTCAGCTTCGGGCTTTGGACGGTCGGCTGGCAGGGGCGTGACCCCTTCGGCGACGCTACGAGGCCCCCGCTCGACCCAGTCGTCTCTGTGCACCGGTTGGCAGAACTTGGCGCATGGGGCGTCACTTTCCACGACGACGACCTGATCGCGTTCGGGTCTGACGATGCGGCAAGAGAGGCAGCGATAAAACGCTTCAGGTCGGCGCTCGACGATACGGGGATCGTGGTCGAGATGATGACGACCAACCTCTTCACGCACCCTGTGTTCAAAGAGGGGGCTTTCACGGCCAACGACCGTTCGGTCAGGCGGTTCGCCCTTCGCAAGACCATGCGTAACATCGACCTCGCTGCCGAGCTCGGCGCCCAGATTTACGTCGCCTGGGGAGGCCGTGAAGGGGCTGAGTCAGATGCGGCCAAAGATGTGCGGGCAGCGCTCGACCGCATGAAGGAGGCATTCGACACGCTGTGTGCCTACGTCCTCCAACGCGGTTACAAGATGCGCTTTGCGATCGAGCCAAAGCCGAACGAACCTCGAGGCGACATCCTGCTCCCGAGCATCGGGCATGCCTTGGCCTTCATAAACGAGCTAGAGCACTCCGATATGGTCGGCCTGAACCCCGAGGTTGGCCACGAGACAATGGCCGGCCTCAACGTCGTACATGGTTATGCGCAGGCGCTGTGGTCGAAAAAACTTTTCCACATCGACCTCAACGGCCAGCACGGGCTCAAGTACGACCAGGACCTGCGCTTCGGTGCGGCGGATGTCAAGAGCTCCTTCTTCCTCGTCGACCTGCTCGAATCAGCCGGTTACGACGGGGCAAAGCACTTCGATTTCAAACCCCTGCGGTCCGAAGGCACCGAGGGTGTTTGGGTCGCGGCAGCAGCGTGCATGCGCACGTACCTGATCCTCCAGGCCAAGGCGAGGGCTTGGCGCGCCGACCCAGAGGTGCGTGAAGCGCTGGCTGCGGCCGGGGTGCCCGACCTGTCCAAGCCGACCCTCGGCACGGGTGAGACGTTGTCCGACCTCCTGAGCGACCGTTCGGCGTACGAGGAATTCGACGCCGACGCTGCCGGCCGCAGGGAGACCAACATCGAGCGGCTCGACCAACTGGCTCTCGACTACATCTTCGGGGTGCGCTGACCAACGCGCTGTCCGGAGCCCGCCGTCTTGGTAGGTGCCGACGCTGGTGGGGACCAGCCGCAGTGGCAGCAGCGCGCTCTATCGCATCAGCCCTTCGGGACGGTGAGCGGAGGGACTGTCGTGCTCGGCACTGTTGGCGGCCCTCCCGGGCCGCCTCCGAAGCCTCCCTGCGACGTCGGAGGGCTGGATTGTGCCACGTTGCCGGTGCCCTTGGTCAGCCGGAGGAGCACCTCGAGGGTCCCGTGGTCCTGGGTGGTGACGAAACCCGTAAAGCTCGGGTTGGCGATGCCCCAGTTGGCAAAGACGATATTGATGTCGGCGAGGACGTAGATGCTTGCCCCGCTGCGCTCCGCCGAGAGGCTGAACGTCACCGGCTTGGTCTCCCCGTGCATCGTGAGGTCCCCCGTTGCCTCGAAGCTCTTTACCGTGCCGTTGGCTGGGACTGAGCCGAGAGCTATCGGCTTGGTCAGCACGAAGGTGGCGGTGGGGTAAGCGCTCACGTCCATGATGCGCCCGTCGAACTGAGCGTTGCGCTGTGGTTGGTCGCTTACGACGCTGCCCATGTTGGCGGTGAACGAGCCCTTAGACACCGAAGTCCCCAAGACGGTGAGGGACCCCCAGACCTCGCTCGTGCGGCCGACTGCTGTGGACTGCTGGCCGACAAGTACCTC
>DATJMJ010000060.1:0-3757 GCA_035508795.1 Acidimicrobiales bacterium | reverse complement strand
CCCGAACTGGACGAGCGGAGCGTCGACCGTCGCCCACGCCGTCGTGACGTCGGCACCCGCAAGAGCGACCCAGTGCCGCAGCGCCCGCATATGGGTAGGGGATCCTGGCACCACCTGTGCGTTCGCCCTCGTGCCGATCCCCGGGAGCTCGTAGGCCAGGTCGCCGCCGGCGTAAGCGAAGGGGAACGCAAAAAAGACGCTCTGCTTGCTTGTCGTCCGGTCCTTCCAAATGCGGTTGTGGATGTCGACGCGCCCCACGCCCTGCCAGGCCGTGACCGTTGTCAGCAGGCGCGAGCAGCCGGGGGCACGCACGTCGAGGACAATTGACTGGCCGAGGTCGCTCGTCTCGCGCCGCAGTACGACGGCATGCTCCGCCGCCGCCCGGTCGGCCACCAGGTCGAGCGCGCGGCTGAACACCCTGCCCGAGAGGTGGTCGACCTTGGTGCTCGTGCCGTAACGGTCGAAAAGATATGCGTTGAGGCCAAGAAGTGCATGCGTGTTGACCAGCTCGGCACCTCTGGACAGGTCGACGAGCGAGGTGGCCCAGGCCTCCGCGCCGGCGTAACTCAGGCGGTAGTACTCGTTTTCGACCGTGTGATCGCCCGAGACGCCGGCCCCGGGCCCGGTGACTTCGACGGGAGCCGGTTGGCCCTCGACGACGTTGAAGCGGGCATAGCCGAGCCCGGGCACCTCGCGCGCCAGGAAGGACACGAACCTTCCCAACGGGCGGTGCTCGACATGCTCCTGCGGCGTTGTGACCGTCGCCACTTTCGCACCCGTGCGGTCGTCTTCGGCCACGACCTCGGTGCCCGCCGGCACAACGCTGAAGGGAAGGAACACCCTGGCCACGTCGGTCCGCGGCCGGGCTGTGGCATTGAAAACGAGCACGCCTGCCAGGCCGCGCCCGCTACCGGCGAGCTCGGCAAGGCGGCGGGCCCCGACGTCGACGAGGACCGAGGCGGCTTCGCGGGCGTCGCGGGCGTAGGAGGCCTTGCGTTGCCACTGGAGGTCGCCCGAACCCCAGCCTTCCTCGTCGTCCTCCCAGGGGTGGCGGGCCCCCCAGGTGTGCTCGTCGAAGAGGCCTATGTCCTCGTAAGCCTCACGGGTGCCGCCCACCGCCTCGGGGGGACGCCCCGACACGACGTCGGCAACGGCATGGAGCGAACGGCCCGTCCGCATCGAACCCTGAGCGTGGCGTGCCCAGCCAAGCATTCGCGCCCCCGAGCCGAGCCCGTCGGCCCACCAATCAGCCCAGTCCCCCTGGTGCTCTTCGATGGCGCCGGCGAGCCGTTCCGTCGCCAGGACGGCAAACTCCTCGTTGCGGTCGAGGCGCAGGTGCGGGTAGGCCCAACGCTTGTTCCATTCGCGGGCGATCTCGGCAACTGCGATGTTCGGCGGCGCATTGTCGCCGTACTTGCCCTGGACGCGCAGATGAAGGATGTCGTGAGGGTAGGGGTCGCGCTCGACCCTTTCGGCCTCGGGCAGCCAGGTGCCCGAGCCGAAGGGATATGGCCGCCGCGCGAGAGCGGCCAGGTAATGGGGGAGGCTCTTTTCGGCAACCTCGTACGAGTCGGCGAGGCCGATGATGTTGCCCTCCATATAGGCGTTGCCGTGCAAGGTGTCCGTGTGCCACACCAGGACGCGCTTGCCGCTCGGGGCTTTCCAGTAAAAGGGCCGGCCAAGCTTTTCGCCGCCGATCAGGTACGGCACCGAACGTCCCGCATAATTGTGGGCCACCGAGAGGAAATTGACCCCGACATCGGCGAGGACCTCCACCAAGCCGCTCACGCCGCCCGGGACGTCGGTCTGCATGGCGGTGCTGATCGGCACGCCGTGCTCGCGCCCGAGCTCCACGGCGTAGCGGACCATCTCGTACAGCTCCTCGATGGCGCACGCTTCGGTGTGCATGTTGAGGCTCATGGCGCTGACGCTGACAGAGCCCTGGCGGACGGCCTCGGCCATCCTGGCATGGTCCTGCGGCCCACGGCAGGCAAACCACCTCTCGAGCGGCCAGTTGACCTCGACGTTCCAGCGAAAACGCGAATCGTCTTCCCAGCTGCTCGTCTTTTCGACGAGGTCGAGCACGGAGTCGAGGTACTGGAGATGGTTTGCAAGCACCACCTCCTGGCGGTCGGTGTAACCGACGTCGAGGTGGGTGTGGTGGACCAGCGAAATAGACCATTTGCGCTGAGGACGGACGACCACGCGGCCCTGCCAGACCGGCGGCGAGCCTTGGTGCCCGACGGCGAAATCGAGCGGCTCGGGCGCGGTCACTTCCGGCACGCTCAGCTCGGCCACGAGGTACCCCTCGTGCTCGGCGAAGACGGACCTCCCCTGACGACCGGGCCCATCGGCGGCAGTGGCACCAGCGGCACTGGCACCAGCGGCAGTGGTACCAGAGGCGCTGGCGCCCGCGGCGCCCGCGGCCCCGGCGCTACCGGCCGAAAGCCACAGGGATCCCGCCAGAGATTTGACGGCCGGCGCGGCCCGGAGCCTGAAGCGCACCATTTGCTCGAGAGCGCCGCCGGCGGAGCGGCTCAGCATCGGGAGGTCGGCGGCCTGGAGGGCCTCCCCGGCCACCCGGCCGACGTCGCTGAAGACAGCGTCAGCGAGCTGGGCGCGGAACTGGTCCAGGTCGCGCCGCCGGTCGCCGGAAGCCTTGTCGTGGAACAGGCTGTTCAGGAGCCCTTGGGTCACTCGTCCTACCTCTTTGTCTCGGTTGTCAACGGCGCACTATCAGCGAAAGACCCTGAGTGAAAAAGCGTCTCAGGGTAAAAAAGAGCACGAGCATCGGCGAGGCCGCGATGAGTGCCCCGGACAGCTCCACAGGCAGGCTCGACCCGCCGTAGACGCCCATGAGGCTGCTCAAGCTCGCCATGACAGGGTGCACCGAAGGAGAAGATGCCAGGACGATGCCGAACAAGAGGTCGTTCCAGATCCAGGTGAACTGGAACAGGAACAGCACGAGGGCGGCCGAAACCGAAAGCGGGGCGTACACCGAGCGCAGGATGCGCGCCTCGCCTGCGCCCTCGACGAGGGCTGCTTCACGGTACTCCCCTGGCACCGTGCTGTAAAAACCGCGTAGCACGAGGGTGCAGAACGGCACCGATATCGCAGTGTAAAAGAGCAGCAGGCCCCACCGGGTGTTGTAGATGTGGACCGAGTTGTACATGCGGAACAGCGGGATTATGTACATCTGGAGCGGGAACACCGTGCCCGAATAGATCATCATGAATATCGTAAAGCCTCCCTTGATGCGCAGCACGACGATCCCGTAGGCGGCGAGAGAGGCGATGACGATGGAGGCGGCCGCGCCGACCACTCCGTAGATCAAGCTGTTGATGAACCCTTGCCCGAGGCCGGCGGCGTCCCAAGCAGAGCGGATATTGGAAAGGAGGTCGAACTCTCGCGGGATGGCGTAAAACGGGTGGGCAAAGAAATCCGAAGAGGATTTGGACGCGTTGATGACCGCCCACCAGATCGGCAACGCCCACAGGATGGCGGCAACCGTCAGGATGCCGTATATGACGACTTGCTTGACCGTCGCAGCTTTCACGCCCTCACCTCGCGCAGGCTACGCCTCAGGTAACCGATCGAAGCCAGCAGGACGAATATGGTGAGCACCACGGATATCGCCGCGCCGTAACCCATCTTGAAGTACTGGAACGATTGTTGGTACGTCCAGACTGCAAACGTTGAGGACGACCCGTAGGGGCCTCCCTGGGTCATGACCCAGATGAGGTTGAAGGCCTGGAGC
>DATJMJ010000059.1:0-6461 GCA_035508795.1 Acidimicrobiales bacterium | reverse complement strand
GATGTGAACGTAGGGTTTCGTTGGGCGCCGGACTCGGCTCCTTCGCGGGTTGCTCCGGAAGGCTATCAGTTGGCTTGGACGTCGAAAGTGCGCCAAGCGACCAGCAAAGCGATCGTTGGGGTCTCGCGCTTCACGGACCCCGACCGCATGGCTGGGGCTCTGCGTTCTGGAAAGTTCGATTTCATCGGTGGAGCTAGGCCTTCGATTGCGGACCCATTTTTGCCCCGGAAGATAAAGGAAGGGCGCTATGACGAGATCCGCGAGTGTACGGGGTCGAATTTCTGTATTGCGTTCGAAACACGCCCCGCAAACTTGAGCTGCGTGCAGAACCCTACCATTGGGGAAGAATACCGACGCGGGTGGCACCCTGAGCATTATGCACCGGCTAAGTACCCAGACCTCGCGGTGCTCGTGGTTGGGGCTGGCCCATCAGGCCTGGAGTGCGCTAGGGTCCTCGGGCACCGCGGGTTCAACCGGGTTCACGTCGTCGAACGTGATCCAGCGGTGGGCGGACATCTGGCTTGGACCAGTCGCTTCGCAGGAATGGGGGAGTGGGCGCGAATCCTGAACTATCGGAAAGCGCAACTAGCAAAGCTTGCGAATGTTGAGGTGCATACGGGATCGGAACTTTCAGCCGAGAGCGTTTTGGAATATGGGGCCGATGTAGTTGTCCTGGCGACCGGTGCGCGTTGGGCCGGAGCGCGCTACCCCGGCGACGATGCGGAGCGGTTCGCAGGGCTTGCCGCGTCACGCGTAAGGGTTATGACACCGGAGCTGGTCATGATGACTTCCGAGCGCCACGATAACGACGCCGTCGTGGTATGGGATGGGGATGGCTCGTACGTAGGCGCTGGGATTGCGGAACATTTGGCATCTTCGGGAGCTCAGGTGACGCTGGTGTCAAAGTTTGACCGGGTGGCGCCCCTGCTCGACCTCTCCTTCGAGGGTGAAGGGGTTCGTCGCCAGCTTCGAGAGGCGGGCGTAAAGATGCGCACTGGGCTCACTCTCGTAGGTGCGGGAGAAACGCGGTTATGGTTTCGCGACCAGTTCGGGCAGGAGGATGGCGTCGAGGCGACGATCCTCGTGCTTGTCGCGCACCGGGTACCCGACGACGCCTTGTACGAGGAAATAAAGCGAGACCCCGGGCGCCTCGAGGATGCCGGAATTAGACGAGTCATTCGCATAGGGGACTGCCTAGCGCCGCGGGAACTGGGTTATGTGATCATCGAGGGCCATCGGGTCGGTCGCGAGCTGGAAGCAGACAACCCGAACTGGCCAGCCTTTCCGAAAGCCGAGATCGATGGAGAGAGCACGACGGCGCGTTTTACTTTACCCGATCGAGCTGATGCTTGCAGGTAATGAGCCGTTGGCGTGATGCAGTTGGATGCCTCAAAACACGGCCCGGAGCCGGCGTCACTCGGTCGAAGTCGAGCCGAGCGAGCGCGCTTGACAATCACAGGGGGTGCTCGGGTCATTGCGCTATAGAATAGACCTTAACGCGATGCGTAGTGTGGTCCAGGGGGCAGTTACAATTGACGACTGACAGGATAGAAGGCTTGGCGCGAGAGCTGTACACAGCCGAAAGATCGGCCCAAGTTATACCTCCCATATCAGAACGCTTCCCAGACATGACAGCGCACGAAGCTTACGCCGTCCAGGAGGCGTGGGCGCGGCTCCGGCTTGGAGCGGGTGGTCGCCGCGTGGGCAGGAAGATCGGTTGCACCAGTAAAGCGATACAAGAGCTGTTCGGTATCGATGTTCCCGATTATGGTCAAATTTTCGAAGACATGATGGTCGCGGATAGTGGAGACGTCCAGCGAGCGGAGTTGGTCCAGCCTATGGTCGAACCAGAACTGGCGTTCTTGTTGCGAGAAGACCTTCGCGGCCCAGGCGTGCGGACCGAGGAGGTGGCTGCCGCGATAGCTAGCGTTCACGCATGCATCGAAATCATCGACAGTAGGATTGATGATTGGCGCATCCGGTTCGTCGACACGGTAGCGGACAATGGGAGCAGTGCTCGGTGCATTGTGGGCCCGGCGATCAAGCCCAGAGAGCAGGGGTACAGCGACGTAATCGCGACCCTGCGCAAGAACGGAGAGGTAGTCGGGACTGCGACTGGTGAGGCGGTACTGGGAGAACCTATCGCTGCTGTGGCTTGGCTAGCCAACGTCCTCGGAGAGATGGGGACGGTGCTGCGAGCTGGAGAATATGTCCTCTCGGGCTCCTTTACTGTCGCTGATCGAGCTGAAGTAGGCGACCGCTACGAGGCTACATTTACCGAGATCGGCTCGGTGTCGTGCACTTTTGGAGGTGCCTTGTGAACGCGACAATGATTACACATCCTATAGGACGACAATCCCTCGCCAATCTCTTTGTACGTAGTCAGGCGAAGAGCCATCGTGCCTCGTCCTTTGACCGCACAGGAGCCAATCGAGATTATATAAGCATTGGGCCGGGTGAGACTGCAGTCCTCCTCGATCAGGAGGGTGCTGGATGCGTGACGCGCTTGTACTGTGCGATGTTGCTCCCGGACGTCCGCGACTACAGGCGAGCGGTTCTGCGTTGTTACTGGGACGGCGCGGCGGAGCCCTCCGTCGAGGTGCCTCTGGGAGACTTTTACGCCCTGGCGCACGCGCGGGTCCGTGAGTTCCAGAGCCTGCTAGTGGTCATCAACCCCGGCTGCGGGGGCACGCACGGGTTGAATGCATATTTTCCGATGCCGTTTTCGTCCGGTGCCCGGATGACTTTGGAAAATACCGGGGACACAGTGTTGGGCGGGATGCTCGGGGCGTTTTGGTACCATGTGGAGTACGAGACGTACGATGAGCGGTTGCCCGAGGAAGTGGGTCGCTTTCATGCCTGTTTTCGCCAGGAGCGACCTACAAAGGCGATGGGTCTAGAACCAAACGTCCAACTGCACGGTGCCGAGAATACCGATGGTCTCGAGAACTACATCGCTCTCGATACGCAGGGCTCAGGTCAAATGGTTGGTTTAGTTCTGGAGATCAACAATCTTCAGGGCCCGATCTGGTACGGCGAGGGCGACGACATGGTGTTCATCGACGGGGAGCTCTGGCCGCCGTCAATTCATGGGACCGGTACAGAAGAGATCTTCGGAGGAGGGGCGTCGCCGGCGAAGGAATATTCCGGCCCATATTCGGGCTTTCATGTGATTGAGTCAGCTCAGTTCGACGGCCTTATTGGTATGTACAGATGGTTCTTGCACGATCCGATCCATTTCTCGACGTCCCTCCGTTGGACGCTCGAGCACGGGCACGCAAATAACTTCGCAAACGACTACGCGTCGGTGGCTTACTGGTACCAATCGCCGCGCTCAGCGCTGCCTCCACTTCCTGCTCGTGAGGAGTTAGATCCGCCCTTGGGCGATCAATATGCTGAGGCATGGACCGAAGTGGCGAAACTTACCAGGGCGGCGATCGGCCGTACAGACGTGACCTCTCCGGCTCGGTTCTTCGATATATGTCAGGCGGCAGATCCCCTCTATCAGGGCGACTTCGCCAGGGCATTGGGACGGCTGCAAAGGCTCGCTTCCGGATCGGGGCCTGGATGAGCATTGGGCCTCGACGTGCTCGCTCGACAGGGTGGGAGCGCGGGCGAGGGTGGGGGTGGATCTGGGGAGAGGCCGACGAGGTTGGCGCGCTCAATGCAATGACTGAGGAGGCAATCTTGGAGGCGGTGTCCGAAGTGTCGTGCGGGCGTGTGTTCGACCTCGGGTTACCGGTTGACAGGCGGTCATTTGCGAGCCCGTTCCATCCGGGCACGGTGGTGACGAGATACCGTACACCTGAGGGGCTTAGGCGCGAGGACGGGTTCGAGCGTGGCGGTGTTGGGTTCAACACGTCGCTCATCGTGATCTGTGATCACGTCGGTACCCACCTTGATGGACTATCTCATGCCGTGTTTGGGGTGGACGATCACTTTTACAATGGCTTTACTGTCGGCGAAAATACCGGGGACTTCGGACTGGCGAAGGCTTCGATAGCGACTATGCCGCCTATAGTTCTAAAGGCGGTGCTGCTGGACGTGGCAGGCAGGGTCGGGGTCGATTACTTGGGCGCGGGTTTTGCCATCACCGCCGAGCTTTTGGCGGAGACGCTCGAATCGCAGGGGTGCAAGCTCGTTCCAGGGGAAGCGGTGTTTGTGCGCACTGGTTCCCTTCGCTTCTGGGGTGAGGGCGGTCATGATCACGCTGCGATCGCGGCCGCCGACACGGCGGGTCTTACGCTGGGAGCGGCCCGATGGCTTGTGGAGGAACGGGGCGCTATCCTCATTGGCTCGGACACCTCGACGGTCGAAGTAACCCCCCCGGTCGATGGCGACAATATGTCCCCGGTGCACAAGTACCTTCTTGTTGACCAGGGCGTTTGTATGGGTGAGCTTCACTACCTGGAAGAGCTGGCTGAGGCCAGCATCCATAGGTTTTGTTACTTCGCCTTACCGCCGAAGATTCGTGGAGTTACAGGTACCTGCGCCCTACGCCCAGTGGCGCTGGTATAGCTCAATTTGCACGTGTGCCCAGGTGGTCAGAGGCACGGTAGCTCAGTCGAGGTGGAAGACCTCTTCGGCAGGTGCCCACCACTGTCCGGCCTCGGCGGTGCCGAGCGGCTGTTGGCAGGGATCCGTGAGGCGCCACCACTGCTGGGTCGTCTCGTCCTGCGCAACCGTCGCCATATCGCTTGCGTAATCGGGCCCGTCGTGCTCGAGGTAACTGAACAGCAGCCCGTCGCGGAGAAAAATCGAATAGTTGCGCACGTTGGCTCTCTTGAGCGCCGCCAGGACCCCCGGCCACGCGTCGGCGTGCAAGCGGCGGTACTCGGCCTCCATCTCGGGCTTGAGTCTGATCACACTGGCAAAACGTTGGACCGTCACAACTGTCACATCTCCCGCGACGCCGTCACCGACACCGTGTCCGAAGCCAGGTGGGCAATTTTGTCCCAATCCCACTCGAGGCCTATCCCAGGCGCCGCAGGGGGATATGCATAACCATCAGCTATGACGACCTCGTTGGCCGTGATCGAGCCGAGTTGCGGTATGTGCTCGAGGCGGGCCCCGTTCGGCACGGCGCAAGCCAAGGAAACATGGATTTCCATGAGGAAATGGGGTGCCACTGCAACGTTGTAGCAATCGGCCAGGTGGGCGACCTTCAGCCAGGGCGTTATGCCGCCGACGCGCGCGACGTCCACCTGCACGACCGAGCATGCCCCCTGCTGCAGGTACTCCCGAAAGTGCATCGTGCTGTACAGGGACTCGCCCACTGCGATCGGTATTGCGGTATGGCGGGCCAAGCGCGCGTGCCCGGCGATGTCCTCGGCCGGCAGCGGCTCCTCCAACCAGGCGGGCCTCGAGCCGGAGAATGCTTCGGTCCGCCGTAGCGCCTCGTCGTAACGGAACGCTTGGTTGGCGTCGACCATGATGTCCCAAGCCGGCCCGACCGTCGCCCGGACCGCCTCGAGGCGCTCTTTATCCTCGTGCCAATCGGGCCGGCCAACCTTCATCTTTGCGCCGCGAAAGCCCTGGCGCTGGCACTCGGCCGCGTTTTGGCAAAGCTCCTCTACGCTAAGTTGGAGCCAGCCGCCTTCGGTGCTGTACACGGGTACGCGCTCGTTGGCGCCTCCGGCGAGGCGGTAGAGGGGGAGGCCGGCCTTACGGCCGCGGAGGTCCCACAGCGCCGTGTCGATGGCCGCCAACGCCAAAGAGGCAACCGGGCCAATTGTCAGGGCATTGATTGACATCTTTAGGTCACGCCAAGTGTGCTCGAGGTCTTCGGCTTCGGCGCCCATCAGCTTTGGGAGCAGACGGTCGCGCAGCAAGGCCACGATCGACGACCCACCTGCGCCGATCGTGTACGTGTACCCTGTCCCGCTGGCGCCGTCGGAGTCCGTGACGGTCAAGATGGGCGTCTCTTGGCTCTCGAAAGCCTGGACGGCATCGCGCCGCTGTACCTCAGGCGTCAAGTTGACCAGCGAGAGCTCTGCTCGTTGGATTTTTGCCACTTAGTTGCCTTGCTCGCAAGCGTCATGGACGGCCCGGGGTGTGCGAACGGTCGCGGGCGTGCGGGGCGGCATTGGACCTGCCACAGTCGAAGTGATGGCACCGACCTTTCCAAACCGGGACGCTCTTTGCCCAAACGATAGCCCCCGCCGGCCCGAGGCCCTGGCTGCTATGTCCCCCTCACGAAGGGCGCTCGGCTAGTGCCGGCGCACATAGAGATCGGGTCGGCGAGTGGCGGTCCGGTCGCGGCCATCGACCGCCGGAGCGGATCCCTCGTGCGCTCCGTGATGGGGACCGGGATTGGGAGCTGCTGGGAGCGGCACGTTCCGCCCGGCCGTTCGACCTCCTGGTGCCTGCCGGACCACGTCGCCTCAACCGGACGGGACCTGTCCCTCAGGGGAGCCCCGAGATCGTGGAGCTTGAAGGACTCGGTAGGCCCGGGGCGGCGG
>DATJMJ010000058.1:0-6064 GCA_035508795.1 Acidimicrobiales bacterium | reverse complement strand
GCACCGGTCGGCCGGGTTAGTTCGTCATGAGGCTGGGCCGTCTCACCCGTTGGGCCGCCGGAGCGGCGGTCCCAGTGACCTTTGCCTGCTTGACCACCCAGATGGCGCAAGCTGCCGGCGCCGCGCCTTCACCGGCAGCGGTCCTTACTCTCGCCGAAGGAGGCCTGACCGGGGACTATGAGGCGACTTACCTGGTGACGGGCCAACTCGCGGTCTTCCCAGGGCCCAGATGGAGGGTCGTGGTCGCTCACGAAGGGCCGCCACCACTCGCGCGCCCGTTGGTAACCGACGACGCGACCTGGTCGTTCTTTCTCCACGCCGGGGAGGGCTACCAGCTCCAATGGGTCGAGAAGGGGGAGCACTTCCAGGACTGCTGGACGATGCCAGAGCATCCCGGCTGGCACTGCGGCCGCGGCACCTACGAGGCGTCCAACGGGTTCGCGCTAGCTACCTTGGCCTACATCCCCGCCACAGTCGTCATGGGCTTGGAGGTGGCCGTCCAAGGCGGGCCCGGGGCGAGCCCACGGCTTGTCGTCACGCAGCGGGCCAGCCCTCTTTTCGGGCGGCTCACCTGCCTGAGCGCAGTGAGCGCCGAGCCCGCGGCCTTGGCGAGGGGGACAACGACGCGGCACCCGTTCGCAACTACGTGCCTCACAGCCCGCGGCCTGGTGGCAAGCCAGCGGCAATGGGGAGAGGGCACCTGGGACGACCTCACTCTTGTCCGCTGGCGCCCGCGACCGCCCGCGTCTGACTTCCGGCCGGTGGCAACCGTCGGCCCCTCCCCTATGCTGCCGCCACTGTGAGGCGGGGGGCCAGCTGCGCTGGCGGCTGCTCTGGTCGGCACTGCGCCCCTGATTAGGGCGTCGGGGAGCCCGGACCGACAATGTCCGAAGCACTCGATGGGCCCTCGTCGCGGGGACGCTGGCTGGGCGGGATCACCCGGTGCAGGGCTTCGGGCGTCGTCTCCTCCGGTTCATTGGGGGAGCGTGGGTTCCTGATCTCCTTGCGGCGGTCCCGGCTGCGCAGTTCCGCGATCCGCTTGTTCAACTCGTGGTCCAGAGCGCCGAACCGAGCCATGAAAGCCAGCCGCCGCAGCTCGTCGTCTTCTTCACGCGTCAGTCCGGGGCGCTCTTTCCTCGGGACCTGTTCCTGGTCGTTGTCTTCTTTCCCCGTCATGCGCTCGCTCCTCGTGGTGCTGCCACTGGGTGCTCTCAGTCGTGGGCCCGTGATGCTCGCCCTCGCCCGACGGCACTGTGAGCCGGGCCATTGGGTGACGTACCGGCTGGAGACGTGTCGTTCGCCGCCGGAAGGCAGATTGCAAGACCCCATGGTCGCCAGAGGGGCAGTGGGCGCGCGTCGTTGCGATCTAGACGCGTGTCACGTTGGGCGCCTTGCCGGGGTTGTCTATTCTGTTCACGTACCTCAGGGGAGCCTTCGCGTGGACGATGCGGAGTTCGATGAGCTTCGGGCCGAGCTCAAAAACGTCCCAGTGGCCGCGATCCTGACGGACCTGGCGACGTGCAAGTTCCTCGTCGTCAATGCCGCCGCAGCGCAACTGTTCGGCACGCCGGCACAAGAACTGGTCGGCAGCGAGGTTGTTTCACATGTCCATCCCGCCGAGCAGGAGGCCGTGAAACAAGCCTACGCAGCGCTGGCGGCCCATGTCGTGGACGGTTACCAGGTGACGCGCCGGGTCGTCCGCCCGGATGGGACCGAGCTGACGCTCAACGTGTGGGGGCGGCGCATTGAGACTTCCCGCGATCTACTCGGGCTGTGGGTGCTTACCTCTCAAGCCGATGAGCAGGCACTGGGTGCTTCCGTGCGGCCGTCCAACGTCGTGCTCGCGATCACCGACCACGATTGGCAGCTTGAGTACGTGAGCCCCGGTGCTCAGCTCCTCGGGGGGCGCGGCTCAACCTTGGTCGGTGCGCCACTGCTTGGCCTTGTGCACCCATCGGCGGCGCCGGAGTTCTTGGCAGCAGCGTCACGGGCAGTCGCCAATCGCCTCGCTGCAACCGTCCTCACCCGCTTACAAGTGGCCAGGGACCGATGGGACTACCGCTACTGCCTCCTCGTGCCTATGTGCGAGCACGACCCGCCACGCCTTGGGGTAGTGGTCACACCAGTACCTGCTCTCGGCCAGGCGGGGAGCACCATCGACCCGCACGTGCAACACTGCGCCCTTGAGGCCCGAGCAGCCCACGCGCTGGGGGCGCTGCCCGCAGTCGTGCGCCATCCAGGCGCCGCCGATCTCTCGACACGTCAGCTCGAGATCCTCTCCCGCCTTATCGAAGGGGACGCTGTCAACGACATCGCTCGGTCGTTATATTTGAGCAACACCACGGTGCGGAACCACCTGACGGCGATCTACCGCAAGTTCGGGGTTCACTCCCAGGCCGAACTGTTGGCGGCACTGCTCCGGGCTGCGTCGCGAGACGATCCATAGATCCGGGGGGAGCAAACCTGGTTTCTCGTCAGCCTTTGATGTTACGGACGAGCTGCCGTTCACGGGCCAGAAGTTCGTGGTAGTACGCCTACTTCTTCGGCGTCAGCCTACCGATCATGCGGAGGCGCCTTTGTCAACGGCGGTCCAATTCTGACCCCCAACGCCGTGTGCGGCTTTCACCACAGAACGCGCCAACTCCACTCCGGTACCTGGGCGACACTGGCTCCGGTACCTGCACGACACTCAGCGTTGTTTTGAGGTCCACCGGCGCGCCTTAGCCACCTTCTTTGCTGTGGTCACCCCCTGACTTCAGATCCAAAGGAGGCCGGTCGTGCTCGTGGACCTGAGACTGGTGGAACAGCGTCACAAAGCTGTGCTCGAGGTGCTCGACGGGCTCAGCGTCACCGACGTGGCCCGTCGCTACGGGGTGGTGCGCCAGACCGTGCACGACTGGCTGCGCCGTTATGCCAACGAGGGCCTGGGAGGACTGGTCGACCGGTCCTCCAAGCCGCATGCTGTTGCACCTGTCAGGTGGGTGCGGGACTTTGACCTGCGGAGCGGCATGGCCAGCGGGCTGGTCGGCCTCGCGCTTCTCGCCCCCCGCAAGCCAGGCTGTGAAACGGCACCTAATGTCGCACCCACGTTACGCTCACCGTGTTGGACACGGACAGCGTGCCCCCTTGCCCCACCACCGGGTGGCACGAGCCGCCGGCTGTGGCGACCCCGGCCCGCGTAGACACGAAGGCCACGAACTTGGCGGTACCGGGTGTCGCGCTGGTTGTCATCCCAAACAGCTGCTGGTCGCCCGAGACCAGGTTGGTGCCCGCGAGGTAGGGTGCCTTAGCCGAGGACGATATGCGGCCCGACGGGACGGAGGTGACCGTGGTCTCCGGGACCGTAGGCAATCCGCTTTGCTCGCAGATGTACACCGCTTCCTTGGTGAGGTCGGAAGTTGACGCTACCAGGGCGACTTGCTCGTCTGCTACGGGCGTGGTGGCGGTGACGTTCAGCCGCACTGTGGGGGGAGGAGGCGGTGGCTCTGCGGTCTCCCAGCCTGCAGGAAGGTGGGGCACGACGTCCCGGGCCCAGCTGAAGCTGAGCGTGGTAGGGGGTTTCACCGGTACCACGAGCAGCAACGTGTACGACACTGTCATGCCATGCTGAGCCGGAGAGGCAAAGCCCGCCCCAGCCACGCAATCGGCACAGGCCGGTCCTGTGGTCGAACCGAGCAGTTCGTTGCGGTGGCCCCAGCAATCGAGGTCGGAAGGGCTGTGGCACTCCTCGTTCGACGTGTTCTGCAAGCTCCCGCCCCACCCATCGTCGTACATCCAGCCGAACATGGCCGCAGCTGAATCGACCATGTTGCCGAACCACACGCCGCCAGCAGCGTACACGCCGCCACCCAGCGGTAAGACCTGCACAGGACCGTAGAAGGCGTTGATAGGGGGGTCCACTGCTTGGCGGGCGCTCGCCATAGCCGCGCGGTCCAAGTAGGGGGAGAGCCCGACGATCGCGGGGACGCCCCGCGAGAGGCGTTCCAGGTTGGTGAGCACGAACAGCTGCTGAGGCACACTGAGGCTTCGGAAGTTCGACGGGAGCACCAACGGTTGTAGGTGCTCGGCGCGCTGCGCAGCGTTGATGGCTGACATCAAAAGGTGCAGGCAAGCGGCCGAGTTGTTGAAGGCAGGCGTGAAGTGGGGGTGGGATTGGTAGTGGTAGTGGGGGTAACAGGGTGACGGGCAGTTCAACTGGCCTGCGGGGCCTAGTCCGGGCTTGCACCCCCCGGTACTGATGCTGAGCACTGGAGGCTGGCGGTTGGACGAGGGGTCGGAGAACGGGGGCTTGGCAAGGGGGCCTCCCGTCGCAACGGCAGCGGTCTCACGGCCAAGCTGGGCGGGTAGGGCAGCCGCGACGGTCGCCATAGCGGCGCCGACCACCACAGCCGCCGCTACGCCGGCCACCCCGAAACGTGCTAGGCCGGCAAGCCAGGTCACCCCGGCCCGAGCGAGCCGGCGCCATGTGGCATTGTGCCATCTCGGCCCGGGGCACGCCTGCCTCATTCGAAGTCCGCCCAGGTGCCCGACTTGACCCCGGGCGCCCGACTTGACCCAAGTGAAGTTCGGGACAGAGGGACCAACTTCACGTTACACGGGGGTCTCGCGCACCCCCGGGGGTACGCCTGCGAGCCATCGCTCTAGCTGGCTTCGCGCAAAGCTATCAATTGGGTGCTGGTCCCCTGCACTTTCTGGCCGAAGGTCATGCACCAAGAACCATCAGGCAAGCAGGAGACGGAGCCGAGGAACCCGTGCTCGGGCATTGTCACCACCTCGAAAGCCGAACCCGGCCCAGCCCAATGGGCCAAGGCCAGCGGGGTACTAGCGGGGCTGACCGGACCGGAGGCTCTGAGCGCGACCCAGCACCCACCTGGGGCGCACGCCACGCCGTTCAGCTCGTAGGGTTGGTTGTAGTACTTGGGTGTGCTCAGCTTGGTCCAGCTGGACCCGTCCCAATGCAGCACTACGCCCGCTGGGAAATAAGCACCCGAGTAGGTGCCGTAGGGAGCGCCATTGCCCACGCCCAGGCAGTCAGTGGTCGATAGGCAGGAAATACCGTACGGCCCGGTCCCGTTCATAACTTTGTACCCGCTCGTGTCAGACAGCAAGACAGGCGACCAACGGGCTGCGGGCTGGCCCGAAGAAGGACCGTAGTCCTCGGCTACGAAATGGTCGTCCCCTGCGGCGTTGTACCAGTCACCGAGGGCCAGGCATTTGGTGGCTGACAGGCAGGTGACCGAATCGAGCCAGGCTGCCAGTGCAGGCGATGGTTTTTGGCCGGAAACAAGCAACGACCATTTTGTGCCGTCCCACTCTTCGACCAGGATGCTAGAGCTGGCGTTCGTGCCGCCGACGGCAGCTCCTTCGCTCCCTACCGCGAAGCACTCGTTCTCACTCGCACAAGCAACCGCGTTCAGCCAAGCCCCTGAGGCAGGGTCGGGTTTGCTCGAGGTCCACGAGCGGCCGTCCCAATGTTCTATGACCGCTGCCGCCGCGCCAGTGAGGTTGGCGCCGACGGCCCAGCAGCTGGTGGTTGACGAGCATGCGGTGCCGAGCAGCACCGCCGAACCGCTGAGAGTGGCACTGACCTTGCCCAGGACGACGCCGGTCTTGAGGACCCCAGCGCCCGGTACCGGGTTGGGCACGTCGGACCAAGCATGCCCGTTCCAGCTCCACAACAGCGGTTGGTAGTGGTTGACCTGCTTGTTATTGATAAAGCCAGAAGTCGTGCCATAACCGGCCAGGACGCAAAAACTCTTGGACACGCAGGTCATGTTGCCGGTCGTGACCGAAGTCGTGGGAGATGACAAGCCCCCGTAGACCGCCGTGGAATGGACAGGCACCACCCCCCACGTCGTGCTAGCGGCTTCTCGCGGCGATGCGCTAGCTGCGTTGGGCCCAGGAAGCAGCACAGGCATAGCAAGCGCCGCGACCGCCATGCTTCTCGCAAACCGGACGGGGCACTTTGACATTGCCGTCCTACGCCCACTACTAACCTGTGGCATGGGCCAGACCTCACCCATTAACACCCTCCTTCACTAAGTGAGAAGCCACCTTTCGTAAA
>DATJMJ010000057.1:0-6247 GCA_035508795.1 Acidimicrobiales bacterium | reverse complement strand
TCACGTACACCCTCTTGCCCGCGAGCGACCTGCCGCCGGGTAAGGGGTACTGGGAAATGACGGTGCCCTTTGGCTTGGCGGCGTCCCATTGTTTTGCCGAAACAGACACGAAGAGGTGCTCCTCCGACAGCGCTGCGGTTGCGGCGGTGAGGGTGTCGCCGCTCAGGTCGGGCACAGGGTACGTCGGAGGCGGTGGCGGGGGCCTGTCCAGGTAGATGGCGGCTGCTGCCCCGGCGCCCGCGAGGAGAGCGAGAGCGAGCACCACAGCCGTGCGGCGTAGCCATCGCCGCTTCGAGCGGCGCACCGCCGGCCCGGTGACGAACGGCCCGGGAGAGGGCCCGGCGACGAACGGCCCGGCAGGAGAGGGCCCCGTTGCGGGAGGCGGAGGGGCGGGATGGCCGCTCCGGACTGTTTGTGCCGGACCGCCGGGGACAGCCCGAGCCGCCCCCGCCTGTTCGGGCACGGCCTCGTTGCCTGCCACAAGTTCGACGTCGCCGACCAGGATGCTGAGCCCCGTCCCGGACGGCTTCGCCCGGCCGGCTCCGAGCTGCGTAGGGGCGGCACCATCGCGGTCGGGGGCCGCCGCCTGGCCGGGTAGAGGGAGCCTGGTGGGGGTCTTGAGCCCGCGAGCTATCGCCGCGATCGCCTCGCCGAGCGCCTCCGCGCTGAGACGTTCGTCGGGGTCGAGCGTGCCGGCCTGCTCGACGACGCCCGCCAGCGGGCCGAGCGCACCCGGAGCTGCCAGTGGTGTGCTCGCCCGGGCGAACAATGCCCCAATGGTGGTGTCGAGCGCGAAAGGGACCTCACCGGTGACGGCTTCGACAAGGACGAGCGCGAGGGAATAGACATCGGCTTTGCCGCCCAAGGGCTGGCCTCGCAGCTGCTCGGGCGCCGCATAGCGGGCCGTGCCCACAAGACCACCTACTGGTTCGGTCCAGCTGGCTTCAGCCAGCGCTCTGGCGATGCCGAAATCCGCCACGCTCGCGTGCCCCTCTTCGTCGAAGAGGAGGTTGGCGGGCTTGATGTCACGATGGACCAGCCCCCTGGAATGCGCGTAGGCGAGCGCCGCCGCGACGTCGAGGCCGAGCGCTGCGGCCTGCGAGATGCTCAGGCGGTAGCCGCTGTCGAGGAGCGCACGCAGGCTCCCGCCCTCGAGGAGCTCCATCACGAGGAATGCCTCGTCCCCGTCCTCTCCCCAGTCATAGACCCTCACGATGCCGGGGTGGCGCAACGCCGCCACCGTCTGGGCCTCCACCTGGAACCGACGCAGGAACGACCTGTCCTGAGCAAGTGCGGGGTGAAGCACCTTGAGGGCGGTCCTGCGCTTCAGCTTGACGTCTTCGGCGACGTAGACGTGGGCAGACGCCCCGCTGCCGACAGGGCGCAGGAGGCGGTAGCGGCCTCCGACTACCCTGCCCACCAGTTCCGAGGCGCGTAAGACCGGCACTGCGAAAAGGCTAACTAGGCGCTCCGGTCGAGAGGTGGACCCGCAGACGGGCCGCCGGCCGCGGCGCTCCGGCGCTGCGGCAAGACAGCAACCGGCTCAGGGCGCTACGGCAACTTGCCCGTCTCGAGCAGGTGCTCGAAGGCTTCCTCGTCGAGGGTCGGGATCCCTAGCTGGGCCGCTTTGGACACCTTCGCCGCTCCCGGATCGCTGCCCACGACTACAGCTGTCGTCTTTTGCGACACGGTGCCGGGCGACTTGCCCCCACGGGACTTGATCGCCTCCTCGGCCTCTTCGCGCGAAAACCCCTCCAGGGTGCCCGTGACGACGATCGACATGCCTTCGAGAGCCTGGGCAAGCGATGGCGCGCCAGGCCCGACGAAGTTGACCCCGGCAACCCGCAGCCGCTCGACGACCTCCCGGTTGCGGGGCAGCGAGAAAAACCGCTTGACGCTGGCGGCGATCACCGGCCCGATGCCGTCTATCGCCGCGACCTCCTCTTCGGGCGCCTCGATGACCCGGTCCATGTGGCCCATCGAGCGGGCGAGCAATTGGCTCCCCGTGCTGCCGAGATGGCGGATGGACAGGCCTACGAGCAAATTGGCGAGCGGGCGCGCCTTGGAAGCCTCGATCGCCGCCGAAAGGTTCGCCACCGAGAGAGGACCGAACCCTTCGAACTGGCGCACCCGGTCGAAATCGAGCGAATAGATGTCGGCGACGTCGCTCAGCAGGCCCTCACGGCAAAAGAGCGAAACGGTCCGCTCGCCGAGCCCCTCGATGTCCATCGCCCCCCGCGAGGCGAAATGCGAAATGCGCTGGACCTGCTGGCCCGGGCATTCGACGTTGATGCAGTAGGTGTCTGCCTCTCCTTCCAGGCGCTGGAGGGGTGACCCGCACACGGGGCAGACGCTTGGGAAGGCCCACGGCTCGGACCCGGGGGGCCGCAGGGGGAGGACAGGGCCGCGAACCTCGGGGATCACGTCGCCTGCGCGCCTGACGACGACGGTGTCACCGGGCCGTACGTCTTTTGTACGCACCTGGTCCTCGTTGTGAAGGGTCGCCAGGCTGACGCGCGCACCTCCCACCACGACGGGCTCGAGCATTGCGAACGGCGTTGCCTTGCCCGTGCGGCCGATCGACACCATGATGTCGCGCAGTAGGGTCGTCTTCTCCTCCGCCGGGAACTTGTAGGCGATCGCCCAGCGCGGCGCCTTCGAGGTGGCGCCGAGCTCACGGCGCTGCGCCAGGTCGTCCACCTTGACGACAACGCCGTCTATCTCGAAGTCGATGTCGTGGCGGTGCTCCAGCCAATGCCTGCAGTAACGGTCGACCTCGCCGAGGTCGGGCACGGTCCGCACCTCGTCGCTCACGGGGAAGCCGAGCTCCCTCAGCCAATCGAGCGTCTCGTGGTGGCGGCGGAACGGTGGCCCGCCCGTCACCTCACCGAGCTGGTAGGCCGAGAACGACAGCTCGCGGCTCGCAGTCACCGATGGGTCCTTTTGGCGCAACGAGCCGGCGGCCGCGTTGCGGGGGTTGATGAACGTGCGCCCGCCGGCCTCGGCCTGCTTGCGGTTGAGGTCGTCGAAGGCCGGGACGGTCATGTAGATCTCGCCGCGCACTTCGAGCACGCCGCCGGCCCAGCCGGGCAATTGCTTGGGGACGGCCCGAACTGTGGCGATGTTTGCAGTGACGTCCTCGCCGACCTCGCCGTTGCCCCTTGTGGCGGCTCGCGCCAAACGGCCGCCCTCGTACAGCAGGGACATCGCTAGCCCGTCGACCTTGAGCTCGCAAGTGAAGGCGACGTCCCCCGAAATGAACCGCTGCATCCGCTTGCCCCATGCCAGCAACTCGTCGTAGCTGTTGGTCTTGTCGAGCGACATCATCGGAGTGCGGTGGCGGACCTCGCTGAACAACCCGACCGGTGCCCCGTCAACCCTCTGGGTGGGTGACTCGGCCGTCACGAGGTCAGGGCGCTCCCGCTCGATCCGGGCAAGCTCGCGCACCAGCTCGTCGTACTCGCCGTCGCTGACCTCGGGGTCGTCGAGGTCGAAATAGCGGTTGTTGTGGTACGCGATCAGGCCCCTGAGCTCATCGGCCCTCGTGGCAGCGGCGTCGTCGGCCATCGTCCTTACGCTACCGATGGCAAGTGACGTCTCAGGTTGCGGTGCCGCCCCCGAGCACACGGTCGCCGTACCCGCCCGTCTCGTACAAGACGACCGCCTGGCCCGGGGCGACCTTCCGGGCCGGCTCGTCGAAGACCACCTCGGGAGGCTGCCAAGTGGCCGGGACAGGCGTCCCATGCGCGCTCAGCTGGGCGGAGGTCCTCGTGCCCGGCGCCGCCGGGCGGTCCGACCAGCAGATGTCCGTCAGCCGGACCGAACCGACCATGAGGTCCTCGAGGTGGCCGAGCGTTGCCTTGCGGCCCACGAGGTCGACGTCGACGACGTAGCGGCGCTCGTGGAGCGACCCGGCCGAGAGCCCCAGGCCCCGGCGCTGGCCCACGGTCACCAGCTCCAGGGCCTCGACAGCACCGAGGTCCTCGCCCTCGCCGCTCACGAGCTTGCCCGGCCCGAGCGAGGTGCGGTCGCGGAGGAAACTCTCGCGGCCGCCCACGCGGGAGATGAAACAGACGTCCTGGCTGTCCGGCTTGGTTGCGGTCCTCAGGCCGAGCGACGCCGCCAGGTCGCGCACCTCCTGCTTGGTCATCTCGCCGACCGGGAGGCGGAGGTGAGCCAGCTGGTGCTGGCCGAGCATGTAGAGCACGTAGGACTGGTCCTTGTTGGCGTCACGGCCGCGGCGTAGTTGGTAGCTGCCGTCGGCGCCCGACCGCGTGACCCGGGCGTGATGGCCCGTCGCGATCGCCTCGAAGCCGAGCTGGAGGCCACGCTCCAAGA
This sequence comes from Acidimicrobiales bacterium, assembly GCA_035508795.1. Classification (GTDB taxonomy): domain Bacteria; phylum Actinomycetota; class Acidimicrobiia; order Acidimicrobiales; family Palsa-688; genus DATJMJ01. Next base: position 1,909 of record DATJMJ010000057.1, on the reverse strand, counting down.
AGCGGTCGAACTTGAGGTGGGTGTTGCAGGCAATACAGGGATTGGGCGTCCTGGCCTCACTATGAGCTCGCACGTAGGGGCCGACGACGGCCCGCTCGAAGTCCGACGTGAAGTTGAACACGTGGTGCGCGATGCCGAGCTGCTGGCAGACGCGCCGGGCGTCCTCGACGTCCGCCACCGAGCAGCAACCGCTGTCCGAAGGGCCGCCCCAAAGCTTCATCGTGGCACCGACGACGTCATGGCCGAGCTGCAACAAAAGGGCTGCCGTCACCGAGGAATCGACGCCGCCCGACATCGCAACGAGCACGCGCGTCACCGGGCTGCCGCCATGGTCCGGGCGAGCCGGTGGCCACCCGCCCGCAGCTGGGCCACCGCCCGGGGTACCTCGCGGAGCGCAAAGTCGACGTCGTCGTCGGTCGAAGCCGGGCCAAGGGTCAAACGGAGGGCACCGAGGGCTTCGGTCGGCTCGAAACCCATCGCCAGCAGCACGTGGCTCGGCTCCATGGCGCCACTGGCGCAGGCGGCACCAGCGGATGCGGCCAGCCCGGCGGCGTCCAGGAGCACCAGCAGAGCTTCACTTTCCACACCGTCGATCAAGAGGTGGCAGTGGCCGGGTGCCTTGTCGCGGCCGGGGGCGGTCTCCCTCGTCCCCGGGATGTCATCGAGCAGGCCTGTGCAGAGCCGGTCACGCAGCCTGCGCACATGCGCAGATGCCGCCGCCCTGTTGGAAGCGGCGGCACCGAGAGCAGCCGCCATCCCCGCGACTGCGGCTACGGCCTGGGTCCCGGCCCGGCGCTCCCTCTCCTGGGGCCCGCCGTAGACGACGGGCTCGACTGGTACGGAGCGCCGGAAAGCAAGCGCGCCGGTCCCCGGCGGTCCCCCGAACTTGTGGGCGCTGATAGTTATCAGGTCGGCTCCCCGGGCCATTTCGGCGACGTCGTACCACGGCGCCGCCTGCACGGCGTCGGTGTGGACAACGGCGTGCGGGGCGCGCCTCCTCACCAGGCGGGCAACGTCGCCGAACGGCTGGAGCACCCCGACCTCGTTGTTGACCAGCTGGACCGACACGACGCGCACGTGCTCGTCCAGCAGCTTCGCAAGGCAGGACAGGTCCACGGTCCCGTCGCCGCCTACGGCCACGACCCGGGCCTCTGCGGTACCGGCTCTTTCGGCGGCCCGAGCCGCACGCAGGACGCAGTGGTGCTCCACTGACGCGACGACAACCGCGCCCGGGGCGGCTCTCAGCGGGCCGAGGATGGCCAGGGTCGCCGCCTCGGAGCCGCTGGCGGTGAAGACGACGTCCCCTGGCGCCGTGCCTAGAACGCCCGACACGGTGTCCCGAGCCTCGTCGAGCGCCTGGCGGGCCTCGGCGGCCGCCCAATGCGAACCGGACGGGTTGGCCGTCCTGCCCGGCACCAACCAGGGAGCCATGGCCGCAGCCGCCTCGGCGCACAACGGCGCCGACCCGGCGTGGTCGAGGTATGCGACGCTCACGTGGTCGACGTCGTGCTTGTCGAGTTGACCGGGAGCGTTGTGGAGGGACCTTGCACGGCCGGCGTAGTAACCGTGGGGGAAGTGGACGACGACGTCGGCAGGGTGGGCAAAGTGGAGGTCGCCGCCGCCGTGGTCGCCGTCGTCGTCGGCGTGGTCGTGGTGGTCGGCTGAGCGGTCGTGGTGGTCGGCCGCGTGGTCGTGGTTGTGGGCGCAACCGTCGTAGTGGGCCGGGCCGTGGTAGTCGGCCGCTCCGTCGTAGTCGGCCGGGCCGTGGTAGTCGGCCGCTCCGTCGTGGTCGGCCTGACGGTAGTGCTCGTCGTCGCCCGGGACGTGCTGGTGGTTGCCGCCGTGACGACCGGCGCAGCCGTAGCGGGAGGTGCTGTGGTGGCCGGCGGGTGCGTCGTGGCAGGTGCCC
>DATJMJ010000056.1:0-5057 GCA_035508795.1 Acidimicrobiales bacterium | reverse complement strand
GCCCCCAGGGCGCTCAGCGGGCCCCGCCGTAGAGCGCCACCAGCTCGCGCCCGACGCGCTCGAGGTACGAACGGGCCTCCTCGGGGCCGGTCACCTCCACTCCGTCCCCGAAGCCCGCCAGCTGTGCTGCGATCAGCTCGGCGCTGTGGCCGGCGACACGCACCGGCACCCGCCCGTCGGTCCCCGCCTGCCCGGCGACGGTCCGGCCGCCGAACACCCAGCGCAGCACGGGCACGAGGTCCGCCCGGGCCGTCAGCGACACTTCGGCCGGTGCCCTCATTTCCTCCACCCGGTCGGATATCCGGTGCCACTCAGTCGCCAGGTCAAAACCCTCCGGGCGGGCTACCCTCGCCCCCGTCGTCTCGACCGACCGCACCCTGCTGACGCGGAAGGTGCGCGTGCCGTCCTCCGTCGCGGCCACCAGGTACCAGGTCATCCCCTTTCTCGCCAGCCCGAGCGGGTGCACCACCCGCAGCGTTGCGCGACCCGAGCGGTCGCTGTAGCCGAGGAGGACCTCGGCACCCCCGGCAGCGGCCTCCTGGAGGGCGGCCAGGTGAGCCGGCGGACGACCGGGCAGGCTCGGTTGCCCCCAACTCGCCTGGTCGACCACGACCGTCGCTGCCGCAGCCTCGGCACCTGCCCGGAAGCTTTCAGGCAATGCCCGGACCAGCTTTCGCAGGGCCGCCTTCAGCTCTGGGGTTGTCCCTGCCGCCGGTCCGGCGACCAGGAAAAGCGCCCGCGCCTCAGGCCCCGTCAAACCTGACAGGTCCGTCCGGCCGCCACCGAGCAAGCGCCACCCACCCCCGCGGCCTCGTTCGGAATAAACGGGCAGGCCGGCCATGCAGAGCGCCTCGAGGTCGCGTCGCGCCGTCCGCTCGGATACCTCGAGCTCGGCAGCCGCCTGGGCTGCTGTGACGTGCTGGTGCTGCTGCAGGAAGAGCAGCAGGGCCACTAGCCGGTCCGCCCTCACAAAAAGACAGCTTGCCAGCCAAATAGGCCAGAGGTTGGCCGGTTCCGGTCCGCAAAGTAACTGGTGACCACGACCAAGAAAGGCAGGGAACACGCTGTGCCAGCCCTCAGCCAACCTCAGGACAGCGAGCTCGACGAGCTCGTCGCTTACCTAGGCCAGCAGCGCTACTTCTTGCGGCTGGCCGCCCACGGCCTCACCGACGAGGAGGCCCGTCTCGTGCCCTCGGCCAGCGCGCTGAGCGTCGGCGGCCTCGTCAAGCACCTGGCAGGGGTGGAGGAGTTTTGGGCAGCGATAATCGACGGCCGCCACGATCCTCGGACCGGAGGCGAGACCGATTACGAGGCCAGCTTCCGGCTCGCTCCCCCCGAGACCCTCCAGGGCGTCCTCGCCGCTTACGCGACAGCATCCGGCCGGACCGACTGGGTGGTGCGCTCGCACCGCGCAGGCGACAAGGTCGAAGTACCTCACGACGTCCCGTGGTTCCCGAGCGACGTCGACTACTGGAGCGTGCGTTGGACCGTCCTCCACTTGATCGAAGAAACCGCTCGTCATGCTGGTCACGCCGACATAATCCGGGAGTCTATTGACGGTGCTCAGGCGTTCCCGCTGATGGCGTCGGCCGAATGCTGGCCCGAGTCGCCCTGGGTCAAGCCATGGGCCCGCGAGCAGAACCCCGCAACGAGCGGGTAGGCCCCGGCGTGCCGGGCAGGCCCAGGCCCAGGCCCGCCGAGCCGGCTGCCCTCAACCGCTCCAGAGCGTCCCCGAGGCCCCCGTCGCCGCCAGCGACACCCAGCGCTTCGTCGAGGGCGAACCACCTCACCTGCCTGCTCTCACCCTCCCCCGGCGAAGGGTCACCGTCGTCGTCACAGATGAGCAAATAGCGCAGGTCAAGGTGAGTGTGTTCGTCCGCCGCAGGGTGCACGTCGAGGTGGAGAAGGCACGGGCCGCCGGCGGGGTGGTGGACCGCGAGACCGGTCTCCTCCGTCGCCTCGCGCACGGCGGCGTCGCTCGGCGCCTCACCTGCGTCGACGTGCCCGCCGGGCTGCACCCATATGCCGAGCTTCTTGTGGACCAGCAGGACGGTGCCGCGCCGGCCCGACAGCAGCCCCGAGCCCGTTACATGGACGAGACCGCCGTCCCGGTCGAAGGGCCGCTCGAGCGTGCCCAACTCGGTCAGGATGCGCTGCCGCGAGGAGTGCTCACGGGGAGAGGCCGGGACGAACCCCTCCACGGCGCGCCGCACGTGCTCGCGCAGACGATCGCTCAGGACGCCTTCACCTCCGGCCCGTCATCGCCGGGGCCGGGCCCCCGAGCGAGGTCACCCCTCCTTCGACGCCATCCCGCCAGCCGTGCCGAGCCGCTTGCTGATGAGGGCCACCCGGGCTTCGCTCCGGTTGGCGTCCGTCCCCTTCGCGTCTAAAAGCGCCAGCCGGTCAGCCTCCGCCTCTTCGGCAGCCCCACGGTCGGCAGCCGCCAGCCGGGCGTCGAAGCCTTCCTTGACGAGCTTCTCGGCCTCCTCTACGAGGGCGCTCACCATGTCTTCTTCGGGGACGACCCGGATGATCTCGCCCTTGATGAACAAGTGCCCTCTATGCCTCCCGGCCGCGATCCCGAGGTCCGCCGAACGCGCTTCGCCGGGCCCGTTGACGACGCAGCCCATCACCGCCACCTGAAGAGGGATCTCCCGGGCTTCGAGAGCGGCCTGCGCTTCCTGAGCAACCTTGTAGACGTCGATCTCCGCCCGGCCGCACGAAGGGCAGGCGATCAGGTCGACATTGCGGCGTTCCCGGAGCCCGAGGGCCTCGAGCAGCGTCCGCCCGGCCTTGGCTTCTTCGACCGGGTCGGTAGTGAGCGAGTAACGGATGGTGTCGCCGATCCCCTCCATGAGCAGCGTCCCGATCCCCGCAGTCCCCTTTATGGTGCCCGCAGGCGGCGGGCCCGCCTCGGTCAGGCCCAAATGGAGCGGGTGGTCGACAAGTTGGGAGAGTTGGCGGTAGGCCTCGACCATGAGAGGCACCCGGGACGCCTTCACGGAGATCTTCACGGTGTCGAAGCCCACCTCGGCGAAAAGCCCAAGTTCGTGCAGTGCCGACTCGACGAGCGCCTCGGGCGTCGCTTCGCCGTATTTTTCGTAGAGCCTTTTGTCGAGCGAGCCCGCGTTGACACCGATCCGCACCGGGATGCCGCGGTCCTTGCACTCGCGCGCCACGAGCCTGATCTCCTCGGGCTTTCTCAAGTTGCCCGGGTTGAGACGCAGGCAATCGACGCCGGCTTCGATCGCCGCCAAGGCCATTTCGACGTGGAAGTGGATGTCCGCCACGATCGGCACGGGGCTGCGGGGCACGATGCGTGCGAGGCCTTCGGCGGCCTCCCGTTCGTTGCACGTGCAGCGGACGATGTCCGCTCCCGCCGCCTTGAGGGCATAAATCTGTGCCAGGGTGCCGTCGACATCGGCGGTCTTGGTGGTCGTCATCGACTGGACGGTGATCGGAGCCCCGCCACCCACGGGGACCTCGCCGACCATTATCTGCCGCGTGCTGCGGCGGGCGTAGCGCTCCGAGCCGGCCTCCATCGAGTTGGCGCCTCCTGTCAAGATCTCGCCTGCCTGTGGTTGGTTAGCCCGGTTCGCACCGCGACTACCTGCGTCGTTGCCTCGCAGAGCCAGGTTACTGGCTGCCCCGCCGGTCGCCACCATCCCGTCCTCGTCCTCACAGGTCAGCCTTGGCGCCGGCAGCTCCCCTTGGGCCGCGAGCTAGGACATGAGATCCCGCAGGTCGAGGAAGAGGGACGACACGCCGTAAAAGACGATCACCGCCAGGACGACATAGATGACGGGCGCCATCTTGTTGACGTCGGCATGGTAAGGCTGTTTTGTCTGCAGGCTCCGGACTTTTTCGTAAAGGGCGATCGCGACATGTCCGCCGTCGAGGGGCAGGAGCGGGACAAGGTTGAAAATACCCACAAAGATATTTATGAGCACCAAGAGGTAGAGCACCTCGGACCAACCGATCTGGGTGGCTTGGTTGGCGAGGCGCACTACCCCGACGGGTGACACAAACCTGACGGCGGTCGGGCTGTCTGCCGCCTTCTGGTTAGAAAGCATGTGAAAATAGCTACCGAAGTCCGTGACCACGTGCCACAGGCCGCGGACCGACGACACCGCGGTCGATCCAAAAGCGCTACCGGCGTGGCCGACAGATGCGGCCAAGCCGAACCTCACGACGGAGCTCACCTCGATACCGAGCAAGCCCGTCGGGTGCTTGTAGAGGGGCGCTTTTTCGCCCACGATTATCACCTTGGCGGCGTTTGCCAGCGTGACCGTCGGGAGCACCAGGTCGTGCCCGTCACGGTCCACGGTGATCGTGACCTTTTGCCCCGGCCTAGCCTTCAGGTAGTCGCTGACCTGGCTCCAGGTCGAGAAATGGCGGCCGTTGACCGCAACTACCCGATCGCCCGGCCGCAGACCGGCCAGTTGCGCCGGGCTCTTCCCGCTGGTGAAGCCGTCGACGGCCGCGATCGGGGTGGTCGATGGCGGGTTGGTAATGAAGTTGCCGATATCGCCGGGCCCCCAGAAAAGTGCCACGAGCATGATGAAAGCCAGGCAAAAGTGGACGAAGGAGCCTGCGAGTGCGACCGTCAGGCGGCGCCAGGTCGGCTGGTTGCGGTAAGCCCGGGGCTCGTCGGCGGGGTCGACGACCTCGGCGCTGGTCATTCCTACGATCCGGCAATAGCCGCCGAGCGGTAGTGCTTTGATGCCGTAGGTGGTCTCGCCCCTGGTCACGGACCACAGCCGCGGCCCGAACCCGACGAAAAACTCGCTCACCTTCATGCCGGCGAGCTTCGCCGCTACGAAGTGGCCGAACTCGTGGAGGACGATCATTATCACGAGGGCGAGGACGACCAGGACGGTATAAAGGGCCCCGAAGACATAGGAGACGACGAGGCCCGTCGCTACGACGAGCGCCAGGCGGAGAAGGGCACCTCGCTCTTCTTGAGGGTCCATCGTGCCAGTGCCGTTGTAACCCGCGCCGGGGCGGCCCGAGCCGCTGGCCCCGTTGGACCTGTTGGACCCGTTGGCGCTGTTGGG
>DATJMJ010000055.1:0-3916 GCA_035508795.1 Acidimicrobiales bacterium | reverse complement strand
TCCCGGTGATCGAAAAGTTCCCCCGCGCGGCGCACTGGACCGAGTGGACCTACGAGCCCGGGCTCAACCCGACTGCCGGCATTGCGGGGCTCCTCTACCAGCTCGGTGCCGAACACCCCTGGCGGGCGGCTGCGACGTCGTACTGCTGGGACAAGCTTGACAGCGGAGACCTCCCCGGCGACGCCCACGCACTGAGCGAAGTCCTCGTTTTCCTGGAACATTCCCCGGAGCCTGACCGCGCAGCCGCCGCCGCAGCCGGGGTGCGCGAGCATTTGGCAAAGGCCTCGCTGTTCAAATCGGATCCCGATGAGCCCGGCTACGGGCTGTCCCCGCTCAGTTTGGCGCCCCTCGCCACCAGCCGTTGGCGCGCCCTGTTCGGCGACGACCTGCTCGACCGTCACCTCGACCACCTGCTCGCCACCCAGCAGCCCGATGGCGGCTGGCCGATCACCTGGGCACCACCGAGCGAGGCGGCGCTCCTCGAATGGCGAGGGATGGTCACCCTCGGCGCCCTGCGAACGCTCGTGTCCTACGGACGCCTGCAACCCCCCGCTCAGTAAGGTCCCCGCTCGTGCTGCTCCAGGCCGCGTGGGAGATAGGCGCCGGCCGCCACCAGTCCTGACCGGGCCCCCGGCTGACGGCCACCCCGGCGCCGGGTCACGGGCCGGGCCGGAGGCACCGACGTGGGGTACGCTCCGTGGCATGCCGCCTGCCATCCCGTACCTGTTGACACCTGGGCCTTTGACGACTTCGGAGAGCGTGAAGGCGGCGATGCTGCGCGACTGGGGGTCACGGGACAAGGCGTTCATCGCGATGAACAGCGAAGTGCGCCATCGCCTCGTCGCCTTGGCTGGGGCCGAAGAGACGCACGTTTGCGTCCCGCTCCAGGGCTCGGGAACCTTCGTGATCGAGGCGATCATCGGTACGTTGCTCCCGCCCGACGGCAAGCTGCTCGTGCTGGTAAACGGGGCGTACGGCACCCGTATGGTGGCCATCGCGCGCAATATGGGCCGTGCCGTCGGCTCCCTCGAGTGGCCCGAGGACAAACCGGTGAGCGCGGCTGCTGTCGACCGGCGGCTTGGCGAGGACACTTCGATAACTCACGTTGCAGTGGTCCATTGCGAGACGACATCTGGCATCCTCAACCCGATCGGCGAGATCGCCCGTGCCGTTGCGTCCCATGGCGTGCCGCTCATCATCGACTCGATGAGCGCTTTTGGCGCCCTGCCGCTCGACGCCAGGGAGATCCCCTTCACCGCCGTGGGGGCGTCATCAAACAAATGCCTTCAGGGCGTGCCGGGCCTGGGGTTCGCGCTCATCCAGAAAGACGCTCTCGAGCTGTCGAAAGGCAATGCCCATTCCTTGAGCCTCGACCTGTTCGCTCAATGGGCCGGGTTCGAAAAGAACGGCCAATGGCGGTTTACCCCGCCGACCCATGTCGTGGCAGCGTTGCGCCAGGCGCTCGACGAGCACGCTGCCGAAGGCGGTGTGGCGGGACGGGGGGCGCGGTACGCGCGCAACCACGAGGTGCTCGTGGACGGCATGGAGGCGATGGGCTTCCGCTGCCTCCTGCCGAGGGAGCTGCAAGCGCCGATCATCGTCACTTTCCATATGCCTGCCGACCCCCATTTCGTCTTCACCGACTTCTACGAACGCTTGAGCGAGAAGGGTTTTCTCATCTACCCCGGGAAGTTGACGGTGGCAGACTCGTTCCGCATCGGCTGCATCGGAGCCCTCGGCGAAACCGAGATCCGTGCAGCATTGGCAGCAGTCAGCGCGGTCCTCGAGGAAATGGGCGTCAGCGACCGGTCCCCCGCCCTGATCGCCTAGGGTCAGGACCATCCCCAGCTGAGCCATTTGGAGGTTGAGCCATGTCAGATGAAGGCAATCGGGACCGGCACCGTTACAGGGGGCCGCTGAAGGCCGCCGTGCTCGACTGGGCCGGCACGACGGTCGACTTCGGCTGCATGGCGCCCGTCGCCACCTTTGTGCAAGCTTTTTCCGAATCGGGCGTGCCGATCACGGTCGCCGAGGCGAGAGCGCCGATGGGGATGGGCAAGTGGGAGCACATCCAGGCCATCGTCCGCACCCCACGGGTGGCTTCGGCATGGCAGGCCGCCCACGGCAAGCCGCCGGCCGACGAGGATGTCGACCAGGTTTACCAACGCTTTTTGCCGTTGCAGGTCCAGACCGTCGAGCAATATTCGGACCTCATCCCCGGCGCGCTCGAGACCGTGGCGCAGCTGAGGGCGCGTGGGCTTGCCATTGCTGCGACCACCGGCTACCCCCGTGAGGTCATGGAAGTTGTGCTCCGCTCAGCCAAAGAACACGGCTACGAGCCAGATGTGACGATCTGTGCAGGCGACACACCTGCGGGCCGGCCCGGGCCGTTCATGGCGCTTCAGGCACTCGTGCGGCTGTCCATCAGCCCGGTAGAGGCCGTGGTGAAGATCGGCGACACAGCCGTCGACATCGGCGAGGGCCTCAACGGCGGCATGTGGGCGGTCGGCGTGGCCGCCACGGGCAACGAGGTCGGCTTGTCACGAGCTGAGTTCGAAGCACTGCCAGACGAGCAACGGCGCAACGCCGTCAAAAAGGCCACCGAGGTCCTCTACGACGCTGGTGCCCATTACGTGGTGGACAGCATCGCCGACGTAATGGCGGTGGTCGACGCAATCGAGGAGCGCTTGGCCGCGGGCGAAAAACCCTGAGCCCTGGGGCCTAACGCTCCGGCCCCAGCCCTCCGGCCTGACGGTGGCACCGGCTGGTCACGCGATCGTCACCAGGTCGAGGAAGTCCTCGCTCCAGGCATCCTCGGTCCCTTCGGGCATGATGAGCACGCGGTCGGGCACGAGCTCGGTCACAAAACCCGCGTCGTGGCTGACAACGACCATCGCACCCGGCCAGCTCGAAAGAGCGCGGCCAACGCCTTCACGCGAGGGCGGGTCGAGGTTGTTTGTCGGCTCGTCGAGGAGGAGGCAGTTGTGGCGGCCGGCGACAAGTTGCGCCAGAGCGAGCTTTGTCCTTTCCCCGCCCGAAAGCGTGGCCGCGTCCTGGAAGGCTTTTTCCCCGACGAGGCCGAACATCCCGAGCAGCCCGCGCAGTTCCGTCTCCGGAGCATCGGCTTCATTTCGCAAATGGTCGATGACCGACCGGCCCGAGACGATGCCTTCGTGCTCCTGGGCGTAATAACCCACCGAGACGCCCACACCCGTCCGCCAGCGGCCGGCGAAGGGCTGGCTCAACCCGGCAAGTACCCGCAAAAGGCTCGTCTTGCCCGCGCCGTTGAGCCCCATCACGAGCAAGCGTTGGCCCCGCTCGAGGTCAAAAGTTATGCCCTCGAACACCGGGGGCCCGCCGTAGGCCTGGGCGAGCCCCTCGGCCTCGACCACCAGGCGACCCGTGTGCGGGGGCGGGGGAAAATTGATCCGGTAGCGGTGCTCTCGCTCCTTTGGTGCAGCGACCGCAACCGACTGGAGCTGTGAGACACGCTTGTCGAGCGTCTTGGCGACGCGGGCCCGCTTCGCAGTCTGATGGCGCATCGACTCGGCGAGAGTTTTGAGGCGCTTGATCTCTGCGCCCTGGCGCCCGGCGAGCTTGGTCTGGCGAGCGACGTCCTGCGCCCTTGCCTCGCGGTACTGCGAGTAGGTACCGCGGTACTCGGCGAGCCGGCCGTGGTCGAGGTGGAGCACCCGGTTGATGGACTCGTCGAGCAGGGCGAGGTCGTGGCTCACGACAAGGAGCGCTCCCCTGTAGGACCGCAGGAACCCGAAAAGCCACGCCTTGGCATCGCTGTCCAGGTGATTGGTCGGCTCGTCGAGCAACAAGACGTCGCTCCCGGCGAGGAGGATGCGTGCAAGCTCGAGCCTCCGGCGCTCACCGCCCGACAAAGCACCAACGGGCAGGTCGAGCCGGT
>DATJMJ010000054.1:0-8310 GCA_035508795.1 Acidimicrobiales bacterium | reverse complement strand
TGCGGTAGCAATGCTCGGCTTGCTCGGACCGGGCGCAGAGGACCTCGGGTGGGCTTTCCAGGTCGGCTTCGTGGGGTCCGTCGCCTTTGGCCTCATCGCCCTCCTCCTCGTCGACCGCCCGTCGCCGTCCATCCTCAGCACGGTCGCAGCCTCGCTCGTCACTTTGGCGAGCTTGATGTGCTCGAGCACGGGCGACGCAATGGTGATTGCCGTCGCGGTCGTCGTAGTGGGCCGGGCGAGCGCCGGGCAAGCTCACGTGCGTGAGAAATTGAGCCGGATTGCAGCCGTGCTCGGCGTGCCGGTCTTGAGCTATGCCATTTGGTGGTCCTTCGTCGGCCGCCTCGGCTTCGAGGAGGCGGGCGGGCGCTTGGGGCTCGGCACTTTCACCGGCCTGCCCACCTACGCCTGGACCGGGCTTTCCACGGCCCTCGGCCGCTGTTTCAACTTCGCTTCGGGAGGAAGCGCCATCCTGCTGTCCCTCGGCGCCTGGTCGCTTTGGCGATTGAGGCGTCTCTACGGGCAAAGTCCTGCCGTTGCAGGTATGAGCGCAGCAGCCCTCGCCTTTTACCTCCTTGTAGGGCTCGGCAGGGATACGGCCGGCGCTTCCGGCTCGACGGCGCCGCGCTACATATATGTGGCGATCGCCTTGCTGCTGCCCTCCATCGCGCTTGCTCTTTCGTCCCTTTGCGAAATGGTCCCTGCGGCCGCCTCCCATCTGAGCCGGCGCTTTCCTGAGGAACCCTGTGCGGGAACGAGAGCCTCCTCGGCGGTCGGGGGAAGCCGCAAGGAAGGGAGGGCCAGGGCTACGTTGCCGGCCGTCCTGGCACAGGTCGGGGCTGTAGCACTTCTCCTGGGGACTGCCGCCGGAGACGCCCGCGCCGCAGTGACCTGGGCGGCGGCGAGGTCGAGCCTGATCGGCGGTATCGAGACGGAGGTCCGTGCCACCTCCGCCCTCCTAGCGTCGGGGGCTCGTGCCGTGGGAGCCTCCCGTGAGGCCCCCGTACCTTATTCCCCCGACCTGACGCTGGCCGTGTTGGCCCAGCTGGGACGTTCCGGCTCGCTCGGGAGGGCGCCGCTGCCTTCGGGCGCTCTCGCCCAAGCGCGGGCGGCGCTGCAGGTCGGGCTGACAACGGCCCCCCTCTACCGGGGACGTTTCGCCCTCGTCTCGGACGAAGCCGTTGCGCCGGTAGGTCTCGGGCCGGAGTGCAAGACCTTCGCCCCGGGAGCCGCCGAGAGGTCCCCATCGGGAGGTCGTGAGGGGCGCTTCGCGAGCGTCCAGAGAGCCGAAGTGGTCCTGAGCGTCCCACTCAGCCCATCGCCCAGCCGTGGCCGGTCCGGCCTATCGCCGGGCCGCGCCCGGTCCGGCCCGTCACCCACGCCTGGCCGAGCTGCCAACGGGGCCTCCGCCCTGGTGATCGTGCCTCCCCGGACAGTGCAATCCCCGGCGGGTATCTACGCTGCGCTCCAACCTCGAGCAACGGTCAGCTCGGCCGTTGGCCGTTCGCTCGGCCCGGGCAGTTCCGGGACTTCGGCAAACCAGGGGGTACCGCTCCAGCTCCCGGCGAGCGGCGCCGCCTACCTCGACGACGACTACCCCTCCGCCATGCTCGTCCTGCGATGGGAGACGGGGACACCCCTCACGATCTGCGGGCTCGCCTCCCGCTAGCGAGCCGTACCGGGGCGCTGCCGCCAGCAGGAGCGCCGTCGGGGCTCCGAACTAAGGTCCGAGGGCGATGCGGCGGTTCGCCACCACGTTCGCCTGCTGGTGGCTCTTGTTCGCAACCTTCGGGGCACTATGGCTACTCGCGACGCCGATCGGGGCGTCCCCGGACGCACCCGCCCAGGTCGCCCGGGCGGTCTCGGTTGCCAGAGGCCAATGGCTCGGCCCAGCCGTTGCCGGAAAGAACTCGGCGATAACCACCTACGTCACGGTCCCGGCAACCTACGTCCTGCCGGAGTCCACGGCTCACTGCTACATGTTCCGAGAACACGTGACCGCCGCCTGCGCCCCTCCCCTTCGCGAGTCGCCCAAGCTCGAGGTGACTACGACACATGTGGGCCGTTACCCGCCCGCGTACTACTTCATTGCCGGTTTGCCGTCCCTGCTCACGGACCGCGTCGCAGGCATTTATTTGATGGAGGCTGCGAGCGTACTGCTTTGCGCGGCGATGCTCGCCCTCGCTGCCAGTTGCGCCCGGCTCTGGTCGAGCTCGCGCCTGCTGTTGGTGGGCACCGGTCTGGCGGCGACGCCGATGGCTCTTTTCCTTTCCTCACAAGTCAACCCGAGCGGGCTCGAAATTGCCGCCGCCATTGCAGTTTGGGCTTCGGCTTCGGTGCTCGTCGCCGAACATCTGACGTGCCCGCCGAAAGGGCTCGTGGCCGTGCTTGCGGCGTCTGCGGCCGTACTGGTCTGGGCACGCCCGACGGCCTTGTTGTGGCCGCTGCTCGTAGTGGCAGTGCTCGCCCCCGCCGCCTGGAGGCAACTGCGCCGGCCCGTGCTGCTCAGGCGCGACGTGGTAGCGGGCAGCTGCCTGGTGTCGGTCGCCGCCCTCGGCGCGCTGGGCTGGGTGGTACTTGCTCATGGGGCCGCGGTCGTGGCCAATTTCGGACCGTTGCCGGCCTCGTCGTCGTTCTGGCACACCGTGTCCTTCGTGGTCGGCCGGCTCCCCTCGCTCGCCCAGCAGGCTGTAGGGAACTTTGGCTGGCTCGACACCCCGCTCCCGTGGCCGGCGGTCGCAGGTTGGCTCTGCGCGGCAGCGTTGACGACGGCCGCCGGTGCCTGGTCGGGAGGCAGGAAAGCGTTGGTGCCGGTGGCACTTTCTCTCCTGGCATCCCTGCTGCTACCAGTCGTGCTGCTCGTCGCAGCGGCCCACTCCTACGGTTATGTCGGCCAAGGCAGGTATTTCTTGGCGATCTGGGCGGGCACGCCGATAGCCGCCGCCGGGCTCGGCATACCGCCCGCACGCCGTTCGCAGGCCGCGCGGGCGGCGCGGGCGGTAGTGCGGGCAACGGTCCCAATATCGGGCACCGTCGTCGCTGGCTTGCAAGCCTTTTCTTATTACTGGGCGCTCCGGCGCTACATAGTCGGCATACCCGGGCCTCTTTCCTGGTCGGGCAGCGCTGGCGCCAGGACATCGGACGGCCAGCTCGAGTGGCACCCGCCTCTGCCGGGCTGGTGGTTGGTCGCCATTTTCGTCCTGGTTTGCTTGGTGTACGCCGTAGCGATGGTGCGCGCTCCTGCGGGGGCCCACACATCGGCCTCTCGCCACTCCGGTGCCTACGCCCGCCCGGGGGACGCCGCGGCTCACCGGATGGCAAGGGTGTAATAGCTCACCGAATATTCGCCGTCCCCATCAGCCCAACCGCCACCGGAGAGCTCGAGGCTCCCCACGGCCCCGGGGGTGAGGCTCGCCGGGTACCCGAGGGCTGCCGGTACCGAGAGCACGTGCAAATCTGACGCCGTGCCCGGTACGAAACGGTATTTCGCCGGTTCGGCCGAGGCGCCCGCCTCTGTCCGGGGCGGCCAGATTGTTGCGTACAGGCTGGGCTGTTTCAGCAATACGGCCTTTATTTGGGAAGAAACCGGCAAGCTGAAGGAAAACGAAGCCGCCACGATCGCCCCCCGCACCGCCGGCACATTGACGCGCTCGCCGAAGTGCGCATCCACTTTCCCTATGAAATCGGGCTGCCCGCACCGTCCCCCTCCGCCGACGGCCGCGGCCCCGCCTACGGCCGCGGCCCCGCCTACGGCCGCGGCCCCGCCTCCGGTCCCAGCCCCGGCTCCGACCCCGGCTCCGACCCCGCCTCCCGTCCCGCCCGCAGGGGGACGTCCCAGCACCAACGTGCCTCCTTCGCCTGAGCCGTAAGCAGCCAGCGGCACGTAGTGGCAAAAGATGGCTGCGACGGTGGCAGGCGGGTCCCACCATGGGTCCCTCCCGTCGATCGTCGCAAACGGTTGGTAAATGAGCCGTTGCGGGCCGTGCACAGACGACAGGAACGATGCGTCCAGGTCGTCGAGATAGCTCGTGTAAGCCGTGTAACCCTGCAACACGGGAGCCGGGTCCCAGCGCAGTTGGGGGTAGACGTACGCGGCCGCCGTACCTGTCGGTTCGATCGCCACACTGCGGCTTGCCACGAGCGCAAGGGCGGACGCTGGCAGGCCCGAGCCGCCGGCAACGAGCTGTCCGCGAAGTTGAGCTCGAGCGTTGGAAAAACCACCAAACCCGGCTACAGCGCCAATGTCGTCCCCGAAGGCCACCGTGCTGGCTCGAGGCGAGTGGAGCTGTTCGGGCGCGCCACCCGCCGCCAGGCAGTAGAGCACCAGCGTCACGCAAAGAGCGGCTCCCTGGACAGGCATGTGGATCCGCCTCACCCGGGGCAGCGCCACTGCCACGGCCATAAGCCCAAAAAATGTCAGGTCGTGGGTGTCGTGGCGGACGAAGCCTTCCTTCAGCACGGCCCAGGACCAGCCGGCGAAGATGGCAGCCGTCAACGCCCACCCCATCAGACCGGGGCGGCCGGAGCGGCCCGCGGGGCCGAGGGACCACAGCGCGAGGACCAGACCGAACATGGCCACGACGGCGACCGCGTAAAGATCCTCGGCTCCCCTTCCCTTTGTGAGGCTCATCGCAGAGCCGTACCCTTCGACGACGGACCAGGTCCCGCGGGCATAACTCCAAAGGTTGGCGAGCTTTTGGCCTGCCCCGGCCCAGGCGGCCAGGAAGGCACCGGCAAGTGGCACACCTGCGACAACGGTGGCCTGCAGAGGTGGTAAACCCGCCAGCACCACGACAACGGCTACCAGCCCCAAAGCGAGCAAGCCGTCATTTGCCTTGGTGAGCAATTGAAAACCGGCCAAGGCCCCGAGCAGCGCCAAAAGGGCCCAGCAGCGGGGCCCTGGGCCGGCGCCGCGTGCGCCTCGTGCGCCTCGTGCGCCTCGTGCCAGTTGGGCGATCGTGAGAGCGAGAGCCAACGACAGCACCCCGCCCAGGTCGGCGTAACCGGTCCGGGCATCCGCCACGGCAAGCACGGCCCAGGCCACCACGCCGCCGCCGAGAAGGCTCCAAGACGGGCGCAGCGCCCAACACAAAACCGCCGCAAGCCCCCAGCTGATGGCAAGGGCGTACATGACTGCCACCAGAGCTGTGAGACGGTAGAAGGGCAGGATGTTGTCCACCAGCCCGTAGGGGCCGTACGTGAAGATGATGGACGGGCCGAACTGGAGATGGCGCATAAAGGCCTCCGCCAGGCCCGCCTGCCACGAAGGGTCGAGCGAGCCGGTCACCTTTCTCCAGGCGTACGGCCGCCAAGAAAGCACGGTGGCGAGCAGGCTGACCAGCGCGAGGGCGGGCCAGCCTCTCCCAACCCGTGCCAGGTTGGCTGTGCTCTTTATCCGGCCAATTTTGCTTATTCTGCTACCTTCTCCGGGTCGGTAGCGCCTTGTGGCTGGGAGGCACTGTCCTCCCGGCCGTAGATAGCCCGCCAATCAAAAGTTATCGTCGGGTCGAGCTCGGACTTGCCGTCGTCCACGTGCAGGGACTCCGGTGGCACCCTCAGGCGCTCGGGCCAAGAACTCATGTTGTCGTAATGGTAATTGCTTCCCCCACGGCGCAAGCCCGCCCGGTCGACCTGTAGGCGCCTCACCATCTGCGCCTCGCTCCGCATCGGGTAATGCCTCAGGTTGAAAAGGCGTGGGTAGCGCTCGCCGAGCGGGGGGTTGTGGTTGAACTCCCTGACGTTCGTCGCCGATGCCCGCCAAGCTCTCACCCGTGGCCCGCAGTCCGCGAAAAGGCTGTAGTGGCGGACCCTTTGGACCGCGCGTTCGATGCCCGGGTCGTCGGCGGAGGTCCACCAGAAATTGTAATTGTTGAACTGCACCCAGTCGTACGGCGAAGCGATCACCTCGTCGACCCACTCGCGATATGTCCGCGAGCGGTCGGGCCCCTCGAGGAACTCGTCCTGGTCCGGCCACGAGACCCAGTCGTAGTGCGCGACGTACTCCTCGATCAGGTGAGCCGACATCAGCTGGTAGAGCTGGTAGAAGTCGACGCTGCGGGGCACGTGGCGCAGCTCGGTGAGCTCGGGGCGCAGCCGCCCGAGGACCCCGGCCGTCTCGTCGGTCGACCCGTGGTCCCAGACCACCAGGTCGTGCCCCTGTTCGCGGAGGTACCCGACGGCTTCCTCGACGAGGTCACCGTCGTTGTAACAGAGCAGGACGCCGAGCAAGCGAGCCTTGGTCATCTGCGTGCAAAGGATATCTTCCGGTAGCTTCGGGACCAGTGGCTAGCGACTTTCACGGCGGTGCCCATGGCGGTCCCCAGCCCGTGGGCGTGGCGATACTGGGGATGCACCGCAGCGGCACAAGCGCGGTCGCGGGCTTCCTCGCCAAGGCCGGCTTCTTCGCCGGTACGGAAACGGAGCTCCTCCCGGCGGCCGAGGACAACCCCAAGGGTTTTTTCGAGCGCGAAGACGTCAACGCCCTCAACGACAACATCCTCGCCGAGCTCGGCGGGGCGTGGGACAGGCCCCTTGCCCGCCGCGTTGTCGACGAGAAAACCCCAGCCTGGGGGCCCGAAGTCGAGCGTGTCCTGGAGGGCCTCGACGACGCCGGTGGCGGCCGGCCGATCGTCCTGAAGGACCCGCGCATCAGCCTCCTCCTGCCCGCCTGGCTGCCCGCCCTCGACCAGCGCTTCACCATCCTCCTCGTCGACCGCAACCCGCTCGACGTCGCCCTCTCCGTGCGCCGGAGGGACCACCGGCCCCTCTACGTGGCAACCGCGCTCTGGCAGCTGTACTGCACGGAGCTTCTAAACGGCCTTGCCGGGCGGCGGGTGATGGTCGTCCGCTACGAGCAGTTCGTCGCCGACCCGGCGGCCCAAGGAGCGCTCCTCCTCGAACGCCTTGGTGAAGGCCTCGAGCTCGGGTCGGTCGACGCCGGTCGCGCCGAGGGGTTCGTTTCGCCCGACATGCGCCACCACCACAGCGGCGAGCGGGACCGGCTCATGGCCGAGGTGCTCACCGGGTCCCAGGTGGACCTCGCCCGCTGGTTCGCAGGGTTGCCCGAGGGGTGGGTCTCGCTTGACCCGCCCTCGGACCTGCGCGTGCAACCCGAGGCCGCCCTCGTCGCGGCGTCCGAGTACTACGACGCCATGGGTGACCGCTACGGGATGGAGACCGCTTACGACCTCGAGCGCCACAAGGCCCTCCATTTCGAACAGGCGACCGAGCTGAAGGACCAGCACATCGCCAACCTCGATGGCGCCATCGAAGGGCTCCGGCGCCAGGCCGACGAGCAGGCTGCCCACGTCACAGACCTCGAGGCCCAGGTGAGCGCCCTCCGTACTGCCAACTCGGAGCTCGAGGCGCGCCTCCAGACACTCCAGGGAGACCGGCGGTCGGTTTCCGGGACCGCTGCCGGAAACCTGCTGGCTGCCGCCAAGCGGGGCCTTTCGGGACGCCCTTCTCACTCGTAGCGCTCGGGGGCCGGCGCTCGCTCGATTTGCCGGACGCCGGGAGTTCCGCCGAGCCCCCCGCTGGTGCCCGCCGCCGCGGCCCCGCTGGTGCCCGCCGCCGCGGCCCCGCTGGCGCCCGCCGCCGCGCACCCCGCTGGCGCCCCGCTGGTGCCGGCCCAGCTGACCGGGTGCGCATAGATCTCGTGAGAGTGAAACGCAAAACCCAAACTCTCGTGAGGTACAGCCGCGTTTTCGCGCATAGAACTCACGAGAGCGGCCTTCGGTGAATTACTCTAACGAGGTCTATGCGTGCGCGGCCCACAAGCCGCAGGGCCGCAGGGCCCCCGACCCGGTGCGAGCGCGAGCAATCAGCCCCCGGCCACAGCCTCCTCAGGCGAGAGCCGCTCGACCAGGAGGTCGGGGGCGCTGCGTGGCTCCAAGCAAAACTGCAGCAGCGGGGCGACGGAGCGTTCCCACGTGTGCCCCTCTGCCAGGGCAGCGAACCGTTCCCTCGACGGCGGGTGGTGCAACAGCCGAGCGATCGCCTCCTCCATTGCAGCGTCGTCCCCCGGCTCGACAGCAATGCCGGCACCTGCGCTCACCACTTCGTCAGCCAGGACGTCGCCCCCCGTCAGCACCATGGGAAGCCCGGCCCAGATGTAGTCGAGCACACGGGAACGGAACGAATAGCGAGTCTCCAGGTGGTCGAGGTGGGCACTGACGGCTATATCGGCGTCGAGCAGGAAGTCGGCCCGCCGCTCGTACGGCACCCAGCCAGCATTGAAGACGACGTGGCGCCCCGTCAGGCCGAGGCGGTCCGACAGCGCCCGGACCTCGCTGGCGGCTCTCATCGGCGGGA
>DATJMJ010000053.1:0-16242 GCA_035508795.1 Acidimicrobiales bacterium | reverse complement strand
GCTGGTGTAGAGGGTTTCGTTACGGGGGAAACTAGTTACGCCGCTGGCGCCTGCGCTGCCGGCGGTGCTGCTGAGAAGTGGGACCACGAGGGCGGCCGATACTGCCAGGGCAGCCAAGCGGGTAACCCCCTTCTTCTTTTTGATCACCATTGTCGATGCTCCTTGTCTCGGGCGCCGCGACCCAGCGCCGGTGGAGGGACGCGTTTGGGGAGCGGCAGCAGGCCGGGCGCGTAAGGCACGGCCACCGGTTTAGGCCCCCGTTCGTCCTCTGCCACCTATCCCCATCCACCTCGTGCTGAACCGGTTAAGGACCAGCGGGAGAAAGAATAAGCACAAGGGGCGGGACAGTCAAGTCGAGCTGCGCCCCGAAGGGGCAGGCATGCCCGGGAGCGCGTTAGCGCCCTGGCCGCGACGAGCTGCGCCTGGCGACCAGGGAGGACGTTTGTGGGCCGTGCGGAGTTACCTCTCGGCCTTCTATGACCTCGATGAGGGCGCGAGCTGCCACCGCACCGAAGGCCTCGACGTCCCTCACCGTTGCGGTCACCGACGGGCGCACGACCTCGCAGAGGATCGAGTCCTCGAAGGAAACTATCGAGAGGTCCTCAGGGACGCGTGCCCCCATCTCCTGGGCCACGCCGAGCCCCGCGACAGCCATTATGTCGTTGTCGTACACGACGGCGGTCGGCGGCTCGGCGAGTTCGAGCAGCTTGCGCGTCGCCGCCTCCCCGCCCAAGCTCGTGAAATCGGCACCCACCACGCGGCCGACCGCGCCAGCCCTGGTGAGGAGCCGCTTGAATATCCTCGAGCGCACCTGCACAGCGGCGAAGTTGGCGGAACCGGCGACACGGTCGATACGGCGGTGGCCGAGCGAGGTCAAGTGCTCGACGATCAGGTGCATGCCTCCGGCGTCGTTGCCCGGGAAAAAGGGCAGCGAGCCTGTGTGGCCCGGCCCCCCGATGATCACAGCCGGCAGTTTGAGCTCTTCTACGGTCGCAACCCTTGGGTCGTCGGTACGCAAGTCCACCAGGAGGACCCCGTCGACCCGGCGCTCGGCCCACCACCGCCTGAGCATGGCCGCTTCCGCGTCGGTGTCTTCGACGATCTGGATCATCAGGGCGACGTCCTGCGCCGACAGTGCTGCCTCGATGCCGGCCAGGAGCTTGTTGAAAAACGGTTCGTACGCGAGCGTCCGGGCGGGCCTGGCGAAAGCCAGACCGCAAGCCCCGGACCTGGCCGCCGAGAGCGCGCGGGCCGCCCGGTTGGGCTGCCAGCCTATTTCTTTCGCCACCTGCAATATGCGCGAGCGAGTTGCTTCGGAGAGCCCGGGATTGCCATTTAGGGCGTACGAAACCGAGACTTTAGAAACACCGGCGCGTTCGGCAATGTCGGCGATAGTGGGCCTGCGGGGCCCTTCCCTTGGCGTGCGCGGCACTTATGGCCCTTTTTTTCCCTCGTCCCTGCGACTGAGGCCGTCACTTTAGTGAGCGTTAAAAGACGGCTCAAATCATGCAGTGAACGCCGGCTTCCCATATGCCGCACGCCGACCGGCTCGGTCCCCTCGGGGACTGTTGTCACTGAGTTCTCACACTGTCTTCACCTTGCCACCACATTGTGCGGGGACATTGGGTGTGTGAGCGGATCTTGGCGGGACGCTCCTGGGGGCGGCACCTCAGGGATCAACAGACGGCAGTTCCTCGTCCAAGGGCTCCGGGCCGGTGCCGGGGCACTTGCCCTCGGGGCAGCCGGGGCCGTGGGTTATGAGTGGCCGGTTGACAGCAGGCACAATCCCGCCGCCTCGACGACGACTACGGCGCATGGCGCGGCGGGCCCTTCCCCTGAGGCTCCGCAGGAGGACTTGAGCGAGGTCTACAGCTTCTATACGCGGCCGGACCTGCAGCCTCCCCGGGTGAAGGTGACCCGGGCGAGGGCCGCGGTGGGCCGAGGCACCCTCGAAGGAGATATGTACGTGCTGGTCTCGCCGAGGGGCTACGGGAGCGGAGGGCCTGGGCAGGCCGGCCTTATGGTCCTCGACGAGGACGGGGAACTTCGATGGTTCCTCCCCACCTCCAAGGCCCCCTTTGA
The DNA here is from genome assembly GCA_035508795.1 of Acidimicrobiales bacterium. Taxonomy (GTDB): domain Bacteria; phylum Actinomycetota; class Acidimicrobiia; order Acidimicrobiales; family Palsa-688; genus DATJMJ01. The sequence goes on along the minus strand of DATJMJ010000053.1, from coordinate 14,160 downwards.
CCTCCAGTGCCAGAGCCTCGGAGCCAAGCCCGTCCTCACATGGTGGGAGGGTGACGTCGTCAACGGCACCGGCTATGGGGAGGCGGTGGTCGCCGACATGTCGTTGAACGTCGTGACCCGGATCAGAGAAATCGACGGCCTGCAGCCAGACCTGCATGAGCTCAACCTGACGGGTGAGGGCACTGCGCTCCTCACCGCGTACGAGACCGTACCCGCAGACCTGTCCACCGTCGGAGGGCCGCGTAAAGGGTACGTCTACAATGCCGTCGCTTTCGAGGTAGACGTTGCCACCGGGCGGGCCCTGCACCGTTGGGACAGCTTGAGCGCCGTACCGGTCTCGGCCACCTACCAAGCGTTTTACGGTGGGACGCAGAAGAACCCGTTCGACTACTTCCACATCAATTCGATCTCCCTGACGCCCGACGGCGAACTGCTGATCTCGAGCCGGAACACTTGCGCGATCTACAAAGTCGCCAGGTCGACGGGCAAGGTGATATGGCGGCTCGGCGGCAAGACGTCGGATTTCGAGATGGGCCCGGGGAGCCGTTTCTACTGGCAGCACGACGCCCGCTGGCAGGAAGGCGGACGGGTCAGCCTTTTTGACGACGGGTCGTCGCCGCCCAAGGAGCCCCAGTCACGCGGCTTGGTGCTCCAATTGGACCAGCAAAAAATGACCTGTACCCTGGATAAGGCATTCGTCCACCCGGCACGCCTCCTTGCGCCCAACCAGGGCAGCGTGCAACTCCTCGCCGACGGCACCGCCTTCGTCGGGTGGGGGGCCGAGCCGTACTTCTCGAGGTTTTCCGCCGACGGTGAGCTATTGGTCGATGGGCGCTTCCCGACGAACGTCGAGTCCTACAGAGCCTTCATGGCACCGTTGGTCATTACTCCCCAAAGCAAACCTGCCGTTGTCGTCGGCACCAACCCGCCGGGTGGCTCATCGCTCTACGTCAGCTGGAACGGCTCTACCGAGGCCAGGGCCTGGAGGGTGCTTGCCGGCCCGAGCGCTGCACAGCTTTCAGAGGTCGCTATGGCGGCTTGGGCAGGTTTCGAGACCTCTATCGCCGTGCAAAGCAACGGTCCTTACTTCCAGGTAGTGGCTCTGGGCGGCGACGGCCAGGAGATCGGCAGCTCGGACGTCGTCAAAGTTGCCTAGCGCACCTCATGGGATCCGGCGCACTGCCACCAAGGCAACGTCGTCAAGAGCGGCCCTGCGCCCGATGAGTGCTTGCATGATCCCCGCGCAGACAGCGTCAGCCGTGTCCGCGCTAGCCGAGCGGGCGAGACGCGCCAAACCGTCGTCGATGTTCTCTCCACGGCGTTCAACCAGCCCGTCGGTGTAGAACACCAGTAGTTCGAGCTGTCGGACCGGGACCTCCTGCCACGTTCTTGAACAGCCCGGAGCGACACCGATCGGAAGGCCCGGCTCGAGCGCCAACAAGCGTGCCCCCTCCTCGGTCACGGTCAAAGGCGCTGGGTGGCCAGCGGTGCAGACCTTGAAGGTGTCATAGGGCGGCCTCGAGCTTGCCGCGACCGCGGTCACGAGCACGCCGGGCTCGAAATACTCAAGTTTGCGGTCGGTCCGCTCGATCACTTCGCTGGGTGTGCCACCCAAAAGCGCGTATGCGCGGAGAGTCGTGCGGGCGCGGCCCATCATGGTCGCCCCGTAGAGGCCGTGGCCGGCCACATCTCCTATGACTACCCAAAGCTCGTCGTCGGGGAGCACGAACACGTCGTACCAGTCGCCCCCTACGCCCCGGTCAGCTGGTACGTAGCGAGCTGCGAGGTCCAGCCCCGGGCATCTCGGGAGCTCCGACGGCATCAGGCTGCGCTCGAGCAGTTCGGCGGCTGCTCTCTCGACTACCAGCATGCGGGCTTGGATTTCGCCTGCTATCTCGGTCGCGACCGCGTTGAGCATTTGTACGTCTACCTGAGTGAAGCGCCTGCCAGTCAGGCTGCCCACGTGCAGGACCCCGATCAGCGCCCCATCGCTGATGAGAGGTACGCCAAGCATTGTGCGGAGACCCTTGGCAGGCAGGATCGGGTTTACGACGTTGCCCATGTCAACGTTGCCGAGTATGACCGGCTGGCGCTCTGCCGCGACCCGCCCCGCGAACCCCTTCCCAACCGGGACCCGCGTGCCTTGGCTGACCTCCTCTTCGAGGCCAATAGCGGCACGCGCCACCAGGGACTTGCCGCTTTCTTCGAGCAGCAAGATAGCGGCCGTGTCTGCATCGGTCGCTGCTTTTGCCCGCGCGACCAGGTCGACGAGTAGCGTGTCCATCTCTACTTCGCCGCCCGCCAAGGTGGTTGCGGCAGCGGAAAGTCTCGCCAAAAAGCCTTCGTAAGGTTGGCCTGTGACGACCCGAGCCATCGTGGGGGAGCCTAGCGCCAGGCGAGTCTAAATGGGCGTTGGCGGGAAAGTCCCGCTGTGCTGCGACGAGCACGCCGAGGGCCGAAGTGCCGCCAAAAGCCGCTGATTTCGCAGGCCCCCGCTCGTCGCACTATTGGGCTTCCCTGTTGCTTGACCAGCACATTCGTTGTCTACTGCAAAAGCGGTACTATGCATTAGATGGCTATAGCAGGTAGTGGGACGCTACGAGACGAGACGGGCTTCGAGGCCCTCCTGGACGCCGTCCTCGGTGCCAGCCGAGCGCTGGTCGCTGTAGCCGCCCGTTCTCTTGTCGACGTGGCCGATGACGTGACGCTTGTGCAGTACCGCGTCCTGGTCGAGCTGGCTGCCAGCGGGCCTCAGCGGCTCGCCGACCTGGCCAACGGTCTCGGAGTGGACCCTTCTACGGCGACCCGGATGTGCGACCGGCTAGTCCGCAAGGGCCTGGTGTTGCGGAGGAGGGCCACGGCGGACCGGCGAGCTGTACGGGTCAGCCTGGCGCCTTCGGGCCGGGACCTGGTGACTGAGGTCACCCGCCGGAGGAGAGCCCAACTTGCGACGATCCTCGAACGGCTCCCGGACGAGGACCGCCGCCCGGTGCTGGCTGCTTTACGAGCCTTCGCGAGCGCGGCGGGTGAGGTGCCCGAGCGTGAGTGGTCGCTCGGCTGGCACTTGGACCTGCCGGTGGCGCCATTGAAGGCAAAACATGGCTGAGGACACGGCGAACGAAAGAGCGGTCGCTGGGCGCCAGGCTCTTGGGTGGTTGAGGTCGTCCCGCTTGGGCCTCGTCAGCCTTGCCCTCGTCATAGGTGCCTTCGCGGGCCTCGGGGCAGTAGGGTTCCGCTGGCTGATCTTCGCCTTCACCTGGCTGGCGACCGGCCACGAGCAGTTCGGGCAGCAGGGGAGGGTCGCCAGCGCGCACCTTCGTTGGCTCGGCCCTTGGTTCCTGCTTGTCGTGCCCGTCCTCGGAGGTCTGCTTTACGGCCCGCTGGTCCAACGGTTCGCCCGCGAAGCCCGAGGCCATGGGGTACCCGAAGTGATGCTTGCCGTGGCCGAAAACGGGGGCCGGATCCGTCCGCAGGTCAGCATCGTGAAGGCGTTGGCGTCAGCGCTCTGCATCGGCACCGGAGGATCGGTCGGGCGGGAGGGGCCGATCGTACAGATCGGCTCGGCACTTGCCTCCACGCTGGGGCAGGTCGTACGGGTCTCCGAGACAAAGCTCAGGGTGATCGTTGCATGCGGGGCAGCAGGAGGCATCGCTGCAACCTTCAACGCGCCCATAACCGGGCTGTTTTTCGGTTTCGAGATAGTCCTGCGCGAGTTCTCCCTGGACGCCCTCGTCGCCACCAGCATTTCCGCTGTCAGTGCCGACCTGGTGAGCAGGGCCTTCTTTGGGTCGGCGCCCTTCTTCAGCGGTGTGCCACATGACCTCGTGATCGGTAACGACTACGCCTACATCCTCGTAGCTGCGCTCGGGCTGGCGGCAGGGTTGATCGGCTTCGGTTTCAAAACATTCCTTTACGGCCTCGAGGACCGTGTGGACAGCCTTTGGAAGGGCCGGCCGGAGTGGGCCAGGCCGGCTGTCGGCGGTCTTGCCCTCGGCGCGCTGTTGTTGGTGCTGCCACAGATGTACGGGGTCGGTTACCCCGTGATGGACAAGGCGATCGCCGGCCACGTCGTGTTGTGGTTGCTGGTCGCACTGATGGTGGGCAAGGTCGCAGCGGCCAGCCTCACGCTGTCCATAGGAGGGTCGGGAGGGGTTTTTGCACCGTCGCTGTTCACCGGCGCCATGGCGGGGATGGCTTTTGGCCTGGCTGTGAAGGACCTCTTCGGGCCGGTGGTGAGCTCACCCGCCATTTTTGGTGTTATTGCCATGGGAGCAGTATTTAGCGGCACCGCCCAGGCGCCTCTGACAGCAATAGCAAGCGTGCTCGAGATGACCGGCAACTTCACACTGACGTTGCCGGTCGTCCTGGCATGTGGCATTGCCGTTGCCGTTTCGAAACAGCTCACTTACGGCAGCATTTACACGACCAAGCTCCTGCGCCGGGGTATCGATATCGAGCGTCCCAAGCCCGAAAGCGCCCTGCACGTGCTGACGGTGGCCGATGTCATGCGACCCCTTACTGGCGCCGATGGCCAGCCGATCGCGCTTCGCTCGCCAGGTGCCGAGGACGACACGGGCACGCTTGACGGTGGCCCGCGGCAGGTCCAGGGAGTAACGGCGGCCGACCTCGGCCCCGCCCAAGGCCTTTTTTCCGACGAAGTGCTTGCGCAAGCGCTCCGCCAGATCGCCCTGTACGGCCGTGACGGCCTCCCCGTCCTGAGCCCGGACGGGGACCACCTCGAAGGTTGGCTGACGCGCCAGGACATGCTGAACGCCGTCGCAGACCGTGTCAGCTCCGAGCGACAGGAAGCCCGGCGTGGGATCGCGGCCGCCAACGGGAAAGCTGTCCGCCGTCCGACCGCCCCGCTGTCTGGCTTCGACGTAATGGAGGTGCAGGTCCGGCCAGGGTCTCAATTGCTGGGTGCGACGATGTCGGAGATCCCCTGGCCTGCCGGCTGGATCCCGGTGGCCGTCACCGGCAAGCATGGCGCCTCGCGTCCGGCCGCGGCTCTGGACGTGGGTGAGCGGGTGATACTCCTGGCGCCCTCTCATGGACAAGGCGTGGTGCGAGGCGACGGCTCGTCGCGCGAGGGATGAAGCACTGAGGGGCCACGTGGGGCCAGTGCGTCCAAACTGGCCCAGGGAAGGTTTCGTACGCGTACGCGTCGCGGTATAGATAATCCCGAAGGACCATAACCCAAGGAAGGATATAACGGCCCGCTGCCTAGCTGGTCCCGCATACGAAGCCGAGGTTTCGCGTGCTCCGTCAGACAGTCGGCAGGGCCGGTGAAGCACTCTGGCAAAGACCCCTCGGAGTGGTTGCACCGAGGGGTTCTTTGGCTTCGATAGTCATGCGCCACATAAGTTGCCCACGCCGTCGAACGCTGGTGCCATGCCTGGAGCGCAATGGAGCAAGTGACGGTGGCGCAGGGCGTGCCGGCTCTTCAGAAAGGACGGCGAGCCAGTGATCAGCCCCCTAAACAGTTAGGACAGCGAGAGGACCGTTTCTTGGCTTGGATCGCCGTGCTGGCTGCGCTGGGAGGCTTTCTGTTCGGGTTCGACACGGGTGTCGTAGCCAGCGCTTGCGGTAACGACCAAGCTGCACCGGTCGGTGCGAGCAATATTGGCCGGCTCGGCCCGGGTCAACGATGACCGAGGTGGAGAGTGCGGGACCATACCGCTCCGGCCTGGCGTACCCGCTCCGCAAAAGACAGCGGTGGGCACCCGTCGGCGTGGAGCGGAGCGGAAACTGCCAGGCCATGGCGGTGGCATCTCGGGCAGCGTTCGAAGCGCCCTCCGCTGATTGCTCCAACGACTCCAATTATGAAGGCGTAGGTCGTGAAACCCAACAACGCGCCTCCGAAAATGGCAGCTACCGTCCATGCTGCGATGCTCACGAGACAGCCCTTCTTTCGATAAACCGACGAAGCCCGCCAGGCCGCACCGGGTACTAGTACACAAGTTTAGCCCCTCTCGGGCCCTTGTGTGCTGCCTGGCTGGAAGATCACGCACGATGCCCTGCCTAGTGCTGGCCCGGGAGGCCGGTGCGAGCGCCTGTCAGCCCCAGATCTCTTGGGCCGTCCCGACTATGAGGCGGAGCTTGGCCACTTCGTCGTCGAAACTGAGGCGGTTGCCTTCGACAGTGGACGAAAAGCCGCACTGTGGCGAGAGGCAGATCTGCTCGAGCGGCACGTACTTGCTCGCCTCGTCGACCCTGCGCTTCAAGTTGTCCTTGCTTTCGAGGTCGCCTCGCTTGGTCGTGACGAGGCCGAGGACCACCATCTTTCCTTTGGGGACGAAGCGTAGGGGCTTGAAATCGCCCGAGCGGGCATCGTCGTACTCGAGGAAGAAGCCGTCGACGTCGAGCTCGTTGAAAAGCGCCTCCGCCACGAATTCGTAGCCTCCTTCGGCCGCCCAATAGGACTGGAAATTGCCACGGCAGGAATGGGTGGTGACCGCCATGTCCGGCGGCTTGGCGGACAGAGCGGCGTTGATCTGCTTGATGTAGCGGAGGTGCTGGTGTTGTGCATCTTCACCGCGCGCCGTGATCATCTCGCGCTGGGCAGGGTCGTTCAGGTAGGCGAGAGAGGTGTCGTCGAGTTGCAGGTACGTGCAGCCGAGCTCGCCGAGCCTGCGGATCTCCTCTGCGTAGGCGGCGCTCAGGTCATCCCAAAATTCGTCGATGCCCCCGTACACTGCCGGGTCTATCGCTGCCGGCCCTCCGCGGTAGTGCACCATGCTCGGGGAGGGGATGGTGAGCTTCGGGACGGCGGTCGTGGTGACCGACTTCAAAAATGCAAAGGCGTCACCAAATATCGTTTCCTCGAGATGGACCTTGCCTGAGATCTTGAGCGCGGCCGAGCTGAAATATGTCGAACCTTCGCTGTTCTTGAAGGCGACCTGCAATTGCTCGTCGCTCCGGGTGACGCCGCCCAACCGGTAAATGAAATCCATATGCCATGAGGTCCGGCGGAACTCGCCGTCAGTCGCGGACGGGAGGCCGATCTCCTCCTGGAGGGCAACGACCTCCCGGATGGCCGCGTCCTCGACCTCTCTCAGGCGGGCCGCGCTGAGCGTCCCCGCCGCAAATCCTGCCCTGGCCTCGAGCAGCGCCGGTGGCCGGAGCAAGCTGCCGACGTGGTCTGCGCGGAACGGTGGTGCCGTCCTTTTCATCTGCTCACCTTGTTCACCCACTCGCCTTTACCTACCCACATTCTCGGCATCGAGCAGCCGGAGCCACTTCTCGCTTGCGGCCGCGACGGAACAGGGCGTCTCGAGTTCACCCAAGAGATCGCACGCTGCCGCCATCTCTAAGGATCCGCGTGCAGGCGGCGGCGAGCTGCGGCCCGATAGCGCCCCGGACGATGCCGCAAATGGGGACGACGGCCGCGTCCTTCGCCGATGTGGCGTCTTGGCTCCCCCTACCCATTGTGTTGGCTTACCCGAGCCGTTGAACGGCGTGACCGACATGCCGAGCTGCTTCGCCAGTGCGACGAAATCCTGGGGGCAGCGCTGTTGGCCGCGGGCGCCTCGAAGCTTCGGGCCAGCGGCTACGACGACTGAACCGTGGCATCTGGCAACAAAAGTATCAACGATAAGTGCAACAATTGGTCGGGCCAACTAATGTCCGAGCCGCCGTGACAGAGACTGTTCCCGTGGACGCACCTCATGGGTCGCGGCGCAGCGCGGGCGACCCGGGGGACGTGGTGCGCGGTGTCCGGGAGGCAATCCTCACAAACGCCTATGCGCCCGGGCAGCGGCTGATCGAGCCCGAGCTCTGCGAGCAGCATGCGGCGATCCGCATTGTAGTCCGCGCCGCGTTGCGGGAGCTCGCCGCCGACGGTCTCGTCGAGACCCAGCACGACAAGGGTGCCAGGGCCCGGTGGTCCCGTTGGAGGAGGCGCTCGAGATCGTGGAGGTCCGTATGGCGCTCGAGAGCCTGGCGGTCGCCCGAGCGGCCGAGCGCGCCAACCCGGCGACATCCTCGAGCTCCAACAGATGCCCGCCAGGATGCGCTCGGCCGTCGACGAGGGCGAGCTGGTGGTCTACGAGCAGCTCAACGGGGTCCTCCATAGAGCCGTGCAACGCATCTCGGCCAATGCAACATGCACCCGCACCCTTGACCGGTTGCGCGCCCAGATCGCCCGCCACCACCTGCTCGGATAGTGCGCCCCCAGCCGCTCAGCCTAGAAACTGGCACCAGAATTGTCGCCATTTGGCGAGCAAGGAGACAGCTGGCGCCTGGGGCCGGGCAAGCAGCACTTGAGGCAGGCTACGATGAGCAAAATCGACCTGGGCAAGGGAGGGGTCTGGATATGTCGGCTCCACAGGGTTGGGGACAACCTCAGGGCCAGGGCCCACCTCAGGGCCAGGGCCCACCGCCGCCGCCTCCTGCCTGGGGCCCTCAGCAAGGCAGCACTTGGCAGCAACCTGGGCCCGGCGGCTCCCAGCCTGGCCCGTCGCCCTACGCCGCTGGGTACGGGCCACCTCCAGGCCTCGCACCGCAGGGTTTCGCGGCCCAAGCGCCCCCCGGGATGTACCGGGACCCCGCGAGCGGGTTGTTCCTACCCAACGGCACCCAATTGGCGAGCGGGGCGCGGCGCATCGGAGCCTGGTTCCTCGCGATCCCTCTGTCGATCATCACCCTTGGTATCGGCTACCTCATCTGGGGAGCCATCATTTGGGGCCGCGGGCAGACCCCGGCGCTACAGGTACTGGGCATGCGCTGCTGGCGCCCCGAGACCGGTCGTGTCGCAACCTGGTGGTGGATGGCACTGCGAGAAATCGTCGGCAGGCTCGTAGACGGCATTCTCAGCGTGATCACTCTGCTTATTTCGTTCATCATGATGCTTGCCGGCGCGCAGCGGAAGACCCTGCACGACATGGTCGCCGGCACCGTGGTGCTCTACGACCCAAACAAGGTCCTCGGCCGCTGAGGCATGCCCGCCCGAGCAGCGAGGAACAGACGCGAGGACCAATTAGTCGATCGGCAGGTACGGGCAGCCGACCGACAGCGATCTGGACGCAATGTCCCCGCCTTCTACGACGCGGAGGCGGGAACAGGGTAGCATTTCAGCGCACAAGCCCCCGTAGCTCAGGGGATAGAGCGTCGGTTTCCTAAACCGTGCGTCGCAAGTTCGAGTCTTGCCGGGGGCGCCGATCGCGCCAGGGCGCGAACCTTCGGGTCCGCGCCGCCTGGCACGCGGAACCACGGTACGACGTGGTCGCGACCCTCGACGCGGATCTCGTGGACGAGCGCCTGGAGGAGCGCCTTCCGGGCTGGCACGGAACCGGTCTTCAGGCCCTTTTCGATTTGGCGCCGCGTCGAAGCGAGCTCGTCGGCGTCAGGCGCCTTGAGGGCCACCTGCTCGATGGCGACGACCAGTTCCTCGCGTCGGGCGCGTAGCTCGCTCACCTTCGCGGCGAGCTGCTCCAGGCGCTTGCCGCATTGAGTCTCCGACAGCGTGCCGGCCTCGAACGCCGAGAGGTAGCGCTCGATCGCGTCCTCGGCCTTGGTGATCCCGGCGTCGATGACGGCGAGTTCCTTGTCGTGGTTCCCTTGCTGGGAGCGCGCCCGGCGTCGGGTGGCCGAAACGGCCTTGTCGAAGAGGTCGGTGCGCTCGTAGACGTGGAGCAGCGAGTCGAGGATGGCAGCGTCCAGTTCCTCCGCTGGCAGCCGCAATACTTGGTCCCGTAACGCTGACGGGAGAAGCACGTGTAGTAGCGGTATCGGTAGCGGTTGCCCACCGCCGAGGTCCCGACGAAGTGCTTGCCGCAACGGGCACAGACGACCAGTCCAGCAAGAGGAACGGTGACGTGGCCGAGGCGCGCTTGGAGTAGTCCTCGCCTCGTTCGGAAAGCAGCGCCTGGACCCGTTCGAAGAGCTTCTCGTCGACGAGGTGCTCGTGCGGACCGTCGTGGAGGGCCTCTCGGAAGAAGACCTTTCCGACGTAGACCGGGTTGCGCAGCACCGTGAGGACGGCCGTGTGGCTCCAGGGTCGACCGGCCTTCGTGCGATGTCCGGACTCGTTGAGCCAGACCGCCAACGCGCGAGCGCCCTCTCGGCCGTGCACGTAGCGGTCGAACATGACCGGCACGAGCGGAGCCTCGTCCGCCTTGGGCGCCAAGAACCCGGTGGCGGGGTCGACGTCGTAGCCGAACGGCCGCGACCCTCCGCACCAGGCGCCGCGAGCCGCCTTTCGCTCCATGCCGGCGATCACCCGGTCCACGATGGTGGCCCGCTCGAACTCGGCGAAGACGCCGAGCATCTGGACCATCATCCGTCCCGCCGGCGTCGTGGTGTCGAAGGGCTCGGTTGCGGAGCGGAAGGCGACTCCAGTGGCGTCGAGGTCTTCCAGGAGCTGGGCGAGGCCGCGCACCGATCGGGAGAACCGGTCGACCCGGTAGACGAGCAGGAGGTCGAAGCGGCCGGCCCGGGCCTCGGCCAGGGCACGTTGCAAGCCCGGTCGCTCGGTCGACGCCCCCGAGGCCTGGTCAGTGAATCGCCGGGTGAGCTCCCAGCCGTCCTGGCTCTTCACGTAGGCGCCGAGGCGTTCGGCCTGGGCTTCGAGGGAGTAGGGCTGGTGGTCCTCGTCGGTCGAGATCCGGGTGTAGGTGGCGACTCTCACGGGCGGGCTCCTTGGGTGCGGGACGTGGACAGGTGGAGGACACCTCCGACAGATGTGCTGGTCAAGCCACCTCCACGTCGTCGGGGTCTGTGTAGGTGGCCAGTAGCTCCGCCAGGGCGGAAAGGGCGGCGTCCTCGTGCGGCTGGTCGAGTCCGACGTAGCGGGCGGTGGCGAGTCTCAGCTGGGAATTCCGGCGTGACCGGCATCGCCCCGAGGGCGCGGCGCGCTCATCAGGGTGCGAATCGGGTTGGATAGCCATGGGTGGCCCTGCGACGGCCGAGCAAGCGTGCCCCATTTGGGACCGATATCCATCGCTCGATCGCGACACGAAGTCAAGGCCTCGGGCAAGAATTTCCAGATTTCTGCTCTCTACCTGGTGGGCGGCGGTCTGGCGCTGGCTACGTGACGGGGAGTGACCTGGCCGGACCCCCCGAGCCCGGGAGCGCCGGGAGTAGCGCCGGGACCGGGGTTCCCGCTAACTCAGCGGCGGAAGCCCAGAAGTCGTCGCCAGCGAGCTGTGCCTTCGGTAGCGTCAGCGCCCGTGGCACCGGACCTCACCGCGCAGCTGGCCGAGCTGTTCGACAGCCAGATCACGTTTCACGGGTTCACCGCGTACATGCGCGACTACGAGGTTTTCGTTTTCCAGCCCGTTGATCCCAATCCCAAGTACGGGCTCATACCGCGGCACCTGCGGTTCCTCTTCCGGTTGTGCCCGGAAGTCCATACCCGCAGCCGAGCGGCTCCCGAAACCTGGGCTCGCTCCGTCGACGACGCACTCACGAGAACGACCACGGTGACCCGAGACGCGACTGGATATGTCTGGGGAGTGGCTGGTCAGGTGGCCTATCCGGGCGGATCTCTCGTCAGTCCCTCTTCCCGCGCTCAGCAGTGGTCCGACGCGGCCGGGATTGACTTTCAAGAGGTCTGCATCGAGGCCAACGCGCACGAAATTTCGATTGTCTTCTCGGATCTCGTCGTAGAAGAGGTGGCCGCCGGTTACACCCCCTACCGGGTGGAAGCTGAGGGTGTGGCCGAAAGGTACGCGGCTGCATCAAAGATCCCTCTTCGCCCGGATCGCGAAGAAGAGACCTGATGGGTGGCGGCCCCGAAGCTAAGAGCAGTCGCCCCCCTCTGCGTTAGCGAGCCCGGCTAACGGGCCCTATCCCACGCAATCAATGGAGCAGCCTTGAACGCTGGTAGTCGCTGAACCAATGGGCAAAACGCTCGACTTCTCCTCGACTTCGACCTCCGTCGATGTGGTGTCCAATTTCGTGAAGCAACACGTCGTAGAGATAGAAGATCCGGAGGCTCTCAGCATCAAAACGCAGCGTGTCCACCCCTGACCGTCCACCCGTTGTGATGGCCGCGCCTGCCATCTCGTAGCGCTGGGCACTGCTCGGCCGCAACCCCTTTATGGGGAACCCTTCAAGGAAAGTCGCGGGGACGGGGAAGAGGTAGGCACTTCCCTCGTGGTACATGCCGAAAGTCCGTGTAGTCCTACGCATCTGCGCGACGGTGCCGCCAAGCAAGTAGACGCCCGCGAGCCCCGACAGATATTCAGGGGGTACTTCGGTGATCACTTCGGCGACGTCAGTGACAGTGCAGGGGCGTATGAAGCCACTGGCAAGCCGACGATCGTAGATGGCCACAGAAGCGACCTCGAGGCGAGGCTTCATTCGGGCGGGCAGAGAGGAGACTTCCGCGAAGAAGGGATCGTACGGGGTCCAATTCGTAAACCGCTGGGACGAGTAGAGCCCCGCCCTCTGCCCGCTCCCTCGTTTCGCGCCACTCATTTGACCAAGAATACGGACTAGCCCTCGGTTCGACGCCGGTACGCCTGGGTCTCTGCGATTCGCTCCTCGGACTCTGGCGGAATGGGTACTCCGGCGAGCTGGGCCAGTCGCATCCGCGGGCCTTCGTAGCCAACCGGCGCCCACTCGGCATCGTGCGGCCGCTGTGTCGGCCCCAGGGCGGCCGTCGCCACCGGGACGGTCGCTTCGGCCAGGGCTTGCCGAGCGCCAGCTTCCCGACGCGGGTGGCCGAAGCAGTAGCAGATCCAGTAGGCGAGGCCGCTCGCGACTTGCAAGTCGACGTAACTCTTGAGCTTCTGCCCAAGCCGCTCGAGCGGCTCGGTCGAGCGGTCGTACTCCAAACAGAAGACGACCCGGTTGCCGGCCTCCCCCCACACGCCGAGCCCGTCGGGCTGGGCGATCCGCTCGAACACCACCTATTTGGACTCAACTCAGGCAAGGGGGTAGTGGCGAACCTGCTACCGTCAGGACGAAGGGTCAAGAGAGGCACGCGTGCGCAAAGCGGGAATGGCCACGGCGGCAGTAGTAGCCATCATGGCTTGCCTCCTGTCTGGCGTGTTTCGGAGTGAAAGCAGAACGTCAGTGACCTTGCTCGGTCTTAGGGTGGCAGCTTCGGGCTCCTGGCAGGCCCAGCGACTACCAAACCTGTCCCCAGCCGAGCTCTTCGGCGTCAGTTGTAGTTCGCCGAGCGCGTGTGTTGCAGTTGGCGAGGGCCTCTCGCTCGCGGGGCGTTCGCCCAGAGGGCCTTTGGTGCTCAGCTTGGCCGGCAAGCACTGGCAACAGCAGGCCGCACCGACCCTGGCGCTGTCACCCCACTCGAAGGACCCGTACGGGTTCAGAGGCGTAGATTGTTCATCGGCGACCGATTGCATCGCCGTCGGGCCTTATTACCCAGCAGAAGCGAGGCCTTTGGCTGACTCCTGGGACGGTAAGTCGTGGCGTCTCGCTCCACCGGCGCCGGGGCAGTGGCCTGTCGAGCTGACGGCCGTGTCATGTCCTCAGGGCGACGATTGCGAAGCTGTCGGCCAGTCTTTTCCTCCCCCGTGCACGCGCCCCTGCAAGCCTCCCAACACGGCGCTCGTTGAGGTCTGGGACGGTAGAAGTTGGCACATGCAGGCTCAGCCAAAGGAGGCAGTGAGCCAGGGGCTCCTCGGCGTCTCGTGCCCCTCAAAGCAATACTGCGTGACAGTCGGCAATGGCAGCCCGGAACGCTGGGACGGAGAGAACTGGCAGGTGCAGGCCCTACCCCTCGCACTAGACAGCGTCTCATGTATTTCGTCCGAGTACTGCGTCGCTGTCGGGGAGAGTGCCGAAGGCAGCAGTACGGCGGTGGTCGAGAAATGGGACGGCACAGCATGGCGAAGTCAGCACGCACCGGGCTCGCCGAAGGGGACGGTCAATTTGACCAGTGTGTCTTGCGTTTCGAGAACCTACTGTGTTGCCGTTGGCGGCGTGGAAGGTCCGGGCGCGTATCAGGTTCGCCAATTTACGGAGTCATGGGACGGTTACCGGTGGCAGACCGGGTCAGTGTTGGTAGGGCAGGGTTCGATGTTGAACAGCGTTTCGTGCACTTCAATAGGCAACTGCGTGGCGGTCGGCTTTGAGTACAAGGACAAAAGCGTGGCTCCTCTCGTGGAGCGGCTCACGACAATTTGAACGAGCCGCTGCCCAGAGTCGCTTCGGTAGCAGCGGACGAAAGGGCGAGCTTCCGGGAGGCGAATG
>DATJMJ010000052.1:0-20309 GCA_035508795.1 Acidimicrobiales bacterium | reverse complement strand
CCCGAGCTTGTCGGCCCCAACCCACTCGCTGACGACCTTGTCGTACTCGAAGTGCGTGATGGTGACCCCCCCACTCGTCAACGGCCCGCCCGGTGGGAGCCCCGCCCACGTACCCTCCCGTGTCCGTCCCGCGGAACGTGGCCCGCATTACGAAGGTGTCGCCGGCGACGATGAGCTCGTCGATACTCAGGTGCAGGTCAGGGAACGCCTGATGGTAGCGGCGGATGACCTCGCTCCGGGCTGAGGGCCGCTCCCGAGCCCGTTGGAGTAGGACTCCCCGTACAGGTCGGCCGCCGCCGTGTAGTTCCGGCCGTTCCAGACCTTGTCGACGAACCTCCGTACATGTGCCTCACGTTCGGCAGCGTCCATCACCTCCATCGGTTCAGCCGACGATGGCCGCAGCACAACCCTCCCCTGCGATCAGTCCCAGAACTCGTCGGAGGTGTACGGGTCGAACCCCATGTTCCAAAACTCGGTCGCTTTGCCGTCCCTCATGTTCCATACGTGGCATGCCAGGTCGTCGAGCGATTTTGTGCCCCGTTGGGCTGTGATCCGGACCACGACGACCGCACGGTGGTCATTGGCCAGGATGTCCTGGACCTCGTTCTTGAAGGTCCCACCGGACAGCTCGAAGATCCGGCCAAAAAGCTCCCCGACCTCCCGATGGCCCCTGTAGTCGCCGGAGAACGGGTTGCGCCCTCCCGAGTGCCAGACGATGTCCTCGTCGAAGACCGACATGACGGTCTCGAGGTCCCCTTTCGCGAATGCCTCGTAGCCGCGCTGCAGGATGGCTTCATTGGGATGTGCCATGGCGTACCCTCTTTCCCCTTCGCCGGGGGCGAGTCCCCCCGTCGCCCAAAGCGTAGCCACCCGGGCCAGCCCAAGCCGCTGCGCCCGACCGCCCCGGCCCGATATCCCACCGCTAGCCGGCCGGGCGAAATAGCCTGGTAGAGGTATACAAAGGAGGCACCATTCGGCTCACCGCCCGGGACTTGGGGTGACCGAGGGGACTCGAACCCCCGACCTCCAGGGCCACAACCTGGCGCTCTAACCAACTGAGCTACGGCCACCGCGGACCACCCAGTCTGGCACAGGCGCACGCTGGCGCACTTTGGCCAGTGGGGGAACTAACTAAACGGGGCAGTTCGGCCGAATGTTAATAAGGTGGCCCGAAAGGACGCAGTGCGCAGCAGGACGGGGAACGAGACCCAGGAGCAGGACCTGGTCCGTCTCTACCTGGACGGTATAGGCAAGTACCCCCTCCTCACCAAGGAGGACGAGTTCCGCCTGTCCCAGCTCATACAGGCGGGGAAAGACGCCAAGGACGAGCTCGCCGGTGACGGCAACCACAGCGCAGCCGTTAAACGCCAGCTCACACGCACCGCGCAAAAGGGTGACGCCGCTACCGAACAGTTCATCAAGTCCAACCTCCGCCTCGTCGTGTCGATCGCCAAGCGTTACCAGTCGTCGGATCTGCCCCTGCTCGACCTCGTCCAGGAGGGCAACCTCGGGCTGATGCACGCGGTGACCAAGTTCGACTGGCGCAAGGGCTTCAAGTTCTCGACTTACGCGACCTGGTGGATCAAGCAGGCGATCAGCAGGGGCATCGACAACACCGGGCGCACCATCCGCCTCCCGGTCCACGCCGGTGACCAGGTAAGGCGTCTCCTCAGGGTGAGGCGCCAACTCGAAAACCTCACCGGGGCCGCGCCGACCTTCGCCGAACTTGCCAAGGCCCTCGGTGTCACAGAGTCGCAGGTGGTGGACCTGTTGCGCCATGCTGCCGACCCGGTCAGCCTCGAGAGCCATGTCGGCGACGGTGAGAGCGAGCTCGGCGACATCGTGCCGGACCTCAACTCTCCCTCGCCCTTCGAGGTCGTCACCGACGCCATGTTGAGCGGGGAAGTAGACAAGCTCCTCCAAACGCTCGACGAGCGCGAGCGGGAGGTCCTCAGGCTGCGGTTCGGCTTCGACCGCGGCGACCCGCGCACGCTGGAAGAGGTCGGGGCCACCCTTCATTTGACGAGAGAGAGGATCCGTCAGATCGAACGGGCCGCCCTTTCCAAGCTCCGTCACCCCTCGGCCAAGTTCGACACCCGCGACCTGCTGGCCAGCTAACGCGTTTTCGCCGTCGTCCGGCGGAAATAACGCCCCCGCATCGCATTATCTACCGCGATGGCCCGAATGGGCCGTGCAGACTGGTCGCGCTCCAGCTGGCCGGTTGCGTTTGGTGCGGATTAATCCAGTCGAAGCGCGCCCGGCTTGTTCGATCGCGCCCGGTGTGCGATCCCTTTTGGCTACTCCCAGCCCCCGGCCGGGCCACCTGCGGCCCCGCCCGGCCACCCTCGGCCGGCGGCGCACCCCCCGGCAAGCAACGAGCGGCCTCTGCCGCGCCCCCTCGCTCACGAGACTGCACACGAGGGTCCCGGCGCAGAAATACCCTGAAAGACGCCCACCCGGCAGTGCGTCGAGGGACCTTGGCCATGCCCTGGAGGGCCCTCGCCGAAGATAGATGCCGACCAGACCATCATCCTGGGCGGCTACCTTCGGAAGCGGCCCCCGTAGCTCAGGGGACAGAGCAGCCGCCTTCTAAGCGGCGGGCCGCAGGTTCGAGACCTGCCGGGGGCGCCGCTACGACTGCCGGTGACTTCGTTCGTTGCTGCCCCTTCACGACCGCCATCTGATTTCCCGGCTTGGTACGGTTGACCCTTCACGGCCCAAAATGCTGACCGGAGCGCCAAGAGCACTGGTGATGGGCGGCGCGACCAGCCCCAACCGCAGCCGCAGCCGCAGCCGCAGGTGCAACCCCAACCCCAACCCCAACGCCAGCCCCAGCCCCAGCCCCAGTTAGGGCTCGTCTTCGCGCTGCTGGTGTCGGCGGCGTTCTTCGACGGTTACGACGCTCAGATCGCCGCACTGCTCCTGCCCCAGATCCAGGACAGCTTCCACGCCAGCGTCACGGCCCTCGGGGTGGCCCATATCCCAATTGCGCTCGGCCAGTTCGTGGCTTTCTTTGTTGCCCGCCAAGCCGACCGGTCGGGCCGGCGCCCGCTCCTGCTGCTGACGGTCATCGGCTACACCATTTTCACGGCAGCTACGGCACTGGCTTGGGACCTGCCCTCGTTCGCCGTCCTCCAGTTCGGGGCACAGGTTTTCATCGGGGCTGAGTTCGGGGTGGCAGTCACGATGTTGGTCGAGGTTTTCCCCAAAGAACGCCGTGGGCGCGCCCTTGGCGGGTTGCTCACCTTCGGGCCGCTCGGGGGCGTCGTCGTTGCGCTCTTCCTTGCGGCCGGCCTTCAGGGCACGGTCCTTGGCTGGCGTCTCTTCTACCTCGTCGGGGTCATCCCACTGCTGGTGGTTGGCGTTGCCCGCCGGCGCCTGCCGGAAACGGCAATGTTCGAAGCGCAGCGGCACCGGCGCTCCGCCGGCTCCCAGCCACCCCGAGAGCCGCTGCTCGGCCCGTGGCTACCTCCCTACCGCGGCCGGCTCGTGCTCGTTGGCCTGGTGTCCCTCCTACAAACCCTGCCGACATCTGCAGCCGTGGCCTGGTGGGCCTACTATGCGGAGCGTCAGCGGGGCCTGAGCACAGGGCAAGTCGCTACTTACGTGATTTTTGCCTACGGAGCAGGGCTGTTCGGTTACTACACGTGCGGGCGCCTGATGGACCGCTATGGCCGGAGGCCCACCGCCATCGGGTACATCGTCTGCACCGTCTTCGCTGGTGTAGGCCTTTTCCAGAGCGGCACGGGCTTCGCAAGCCCGCTCCTGCTGGCCGTGGCGGTATTTTTCGGGCTCGGCGCCGGCCCCGTGCTCTCCGCCTTCGCGACCGAGCTTTTCCCGACCCACATCCGGGCGCAAGCGTCCTCGTGGATCCGCAACTGGTTCGCCGTAGCCGGCTCCGCGCTCGGCCCGGCCATGGTCGGCGTCCTGGGAGACCCCTACCGCGGTGCTATCGGCAACATCGGCGACACGCTCACTTTGCTCATGCTGTTCGCCCTCCCCGCCGCCTTCCTCGTCTGGCGTTATATGCCAGAGACAAGGGGCGCAGCGCTGGGAACAGCTGAGGCAGCCGGGGCGACGACCGAGCTATCGAGCGGACCGGCAACTTCGGAGCTGGCCGGCGGGGCGGCAACTTCGGAGCCGGCCGGTGGCGAGCCGGCAGGGAAGGCCGGGGTGCCGGCGACTGCCGCCGCCGTGCAGTACACCCGGCTACGGCGCAACTTCGTTGTCGGGTTGAGCGCAGTGTTGTTGCTTCTGGGGGCGACCTTCGCCGTCGTCCTAACCGCCGGGTCGGGTCAGCAACGGCCATCGGGCGCCGCCCAGGACTGGCTCTTCGACATTGCCGGCTCCACCGCTTCGAGCGGCAGCCAGGCGTCGATCGACCAGGCTGCCAAGCTGGGCCCGCCGGCTCTCGCTCGTGCCCTGGTCGCTCCCGGCACCCGGAAAGAAGAAGCCTTTACACGCATAGCGGTGGGCCGGAGCAGCCTGGTGGCGCGGACGGCAACGGTATTTTTCACCGTCGAGCGCCCCCGGGGCACTCGGGCGCCGCCCGTTGTGGGAGGGGTGATAACCCTGCGCAAGGCCCCAACCGGATGGCATGTCGTCGCAGTGAGCGGCGTCCACCAGGTGACTACGGTGCCGGGCCCGACGAGCCCAGAGCTCCCCGGCCCTTGGCCGGCCTGGGCAATCGGGATCTTGGCCACTTTGGTCGTCGTCGCTGCGACCGCAAGCTGCCTTGTGCGGCGCGCGGGCGGGCTTGCGCGAGGTCGCGTGGTCCTCTAGAGGGCGGCGAGAGCCCCGACGCCGCGCGCCCCGCGCGCCCCGGGCGCCCGGCCCCGCGAGCCGGCCCAGCACGGTGAAAGAATGACGCCGTGGAGCTGCTCGTGGTACCGGTCGAAAACCCGGAGGGCTTGAACCTGGTCCTCGGCCAGAGCCACTTCATAAAAACAGTTGAAGACATACACGAAACCCTCGCAGGGTCGTCCCCTCACATCCGCTTCGGCCTGGCCTTCTGCGAGGCTTCCGGTCCCCGACTGGTGCGCCGTTCCGGCAACGACGACGGCCTCACAGACCTTGCGGCTCTCAATGCGCTCCGGATAGGCGCCGGTCACAGCTTCATCGTGTTCATGCGCGAGGCGTTCCCAGTGAACGTGCTCAATGCGGTCAAGCAAGTCCCCGAGGTCTGCCACATCTTTTGCGCTACCGCCAACCCGCTCTCGGTCGTGGTGGCGGAAACCGAAGAAGGCCGCGCAGTGCTCGGGGTCATCGACGGAGGTTCCCCGCTCGGGGTCGAGACCGAGCAGGACGCCAGCGTACGCAAGGAATTGCTACGCACGATCGGCTACAAGCTCTAATGGGCCTCGGCACCGCGGTCGCCCGGGTTCACAAAGTCATCACACTTTGCTCATGCGTGGGGCAACCCTCGCCGAAAGAATCACCTGTAGCTCGGTAGCTGATGTTGTGACCCCATCACGTGCGCGCCCGCCGGGTGACGCCAAAACAAAGGGAGGGACGACATGTCAGCCATAACGGCAGGCGAGGCCCAGCCGGCCCGTCGGACAAGAGGAGGCCTGCGGTTGCCAATGAGCTGGAAGACCGTCCGGTTCGCACTCTGCATGGCGGTCGCGTCCTGCATGGCGGTTGTCCTGCCCGTTCAAGGAGCGACTGCCGCGAGCGCTGCCACAGTGACGGCAGCGCACCAAGGCAAGGGTGGTCACGGGCGTGGGCAAGGGCCGGTATCCGCACCCGGTTTCGGTAACAAGGGCAAGGGCGGTGGCGGCGGTGGCTTCGGGCCAGGTTTCTTCCGTGGCTTCCGGAGCACTTCGGAGACAGGCATAGTGCTTACGTCGCCGGCCAGCACGCTCAGCTCCACCAGCTTCACTATTACCCAGCTCTCGGGGCGCAGGACCTGGACCGTCCAGGTCAGCTCGTCTACCAAGTACCGCCAGCCCGGGGTGAGCTCCCCTGGTATCGGTAACGTCCTGGCTGGCGAGGAAGTCGTTGCGACAGGTAGGACCAGGGACCGCAGGATCGAAGCCAAGTCGGTCGTGATCCCCTCTGTCCTGGTCAAGGGCACGGTGGCCACGTCGCCGGCCCCGGCGTCAACAGGGTTCACCCTGACGAGCACCAGCTCGACGATCCCAGTCCTCAAGGACACGACGGTGACCGTCAACGTCACGAGCACGACGAAGTACCTCGAGTTGTTTACGCACTCACCCACCGTCCAATCGGGGGACGTGGTAACAGCTTTGGTTGAGCAGAGCGGGACCACGACTGTGACTGCGTTCCTGGTCGACATAACTGCTCCGTCCCGCCATCACCGCGGCTACAGCAGCGGTGGCGGCGGCCCCGGTAGCGGGGGTGGCTCCGGCGGCGGAGGCTCTGGATGGGGTCAGGGAGGCGGCGGAGGTAGCGGCGGGGGAGGTAACGGTGGCGGCGGGCCCGGCTCCCGGCACCACGGCAGGTAAGTAACACTTACCTCCGGGGCTCAGGACCGGCACGGATGCGGTCCTGAGCCAGCGCCGGAGCCAGAGATGACCGAGCACCGCCCCGGCTGGCAGCCTGCCAGTTGCGGCGGTGCTCGTCTCGTTGACCAACCAACGACGCGCCTGGGGCGGCCACCTATCCGTGGCGGCAAAGGGCCGGTGCTAGCCCGAAGCAACCCTGTCCAGGCGGACAAAGAGCGCCTGGAGCGCCAACTGCTCACCCGGGTTGAACGCCAGGTCGGATGAAAGTTCGTCGATCAGCGCCACTGCCGTAGCCGCCCGGTCGGCCGCCATCGCGCCCGCGGCCGCCCTGTCGCGGTAGGCGCGCGCAAGGGCGGCGAGGCCCGTCCGGAGCTCGTCTGTCCTCTGGCGACGCTGTTCACGCCGGTGACGCTCGTCCAGGTCACGCGCTTCGGCCCGGGCAAAGGCCTGCGCGGCGCGGCCTGGCACGCCACCAACTTCTGCCGCCGTCCGTGCCGCGAGTGCGGCTGCCTCGGCTTCTTGGCGGTCCGACAAGGGCGCCGAGCTCTCACGCAAGAGCTCCACCAGCTCGTCGGCGAGGACCGAGATCGTCGCCCCGCTCCCGTCGAGGCGCATCGGGACCGCCTCCCATGCCCGACGGCGGGCTTCGGCACCGGGGTCCGAAGCGAGGAGCCTGGCTCGGTCGAGCCTGCCTCCTGCTATTGACGCGACGAGGCTTGCCTGTTCGGCAGCGACACCGTCGGCCACGAGCGCCTCGGTTACCTCGTCGTCGGTAAGCGGGCGGAAATCTACCCGCACGCACCGGCTGGCGATCGTCACCAGCTCGCGGGGGACGAAGTCCGCCAACCCGATGAAAACGACCGGCCCGGCGGGTTCTTCGACCGTCTTCAGGAGCGCGGGGACTGCTTCTCCGGCGAGGTGCAGGTCAGGGAGTATGACCACGGAGCGGCCTCCCTCGACCGAGCTTCGGGCCGCCACCCGCACGACCTCACGAGCTTGGTCGACCGAGAGGGCCGCGCCCTCGCGCTCGAGGACGGTGACATCGGGGTGCTTGCCTTCGGCGACGCGCCTGCACACCTCGCAACCGTCGCCCCCCCTCGAGGGGCAAAGCAGCATCGCCGCGAAAGCCTTGGCCGCCGTCAGCTTCCCCGTCCCGGGTGGCCCGACGAACAGGTACGCATGGACCGGTTTGGCCGCCGCAGCGCGCAAGGCTTTCGTGGCGTCGCGCTGTCCCACCAGCGAGCCCAGGCCGTCCCCCCGGACCTCGGCCCCGGTCCGTTTTGCCGGGTCTCCCCTCGCCGAGCTCATCGCCCAAGGCCCCCGGAAAAGGTGGCAGCCACGGCCTCGGACACTGCGGCGGCAACTTGGCCGACCGGGCCGGAGGCGTCGATCGTCCGCCAGCGGAGCGGGTCTGCCGCCGCCAACTCGAGGAAACCGTGCCTTACTCTGTCCAGGAAATCGTCACCTTCACCCTCGAAGCGGTCGGGGTGGCTGTCCCTCAGGCGGGCCCGTGCTATTTCGACAGGCAAGTCGAGCAGCACAACCAGGTCCGGGCCCCTCCCGGCGGCCGCCCACCTGTCGAGCTCGGCTAGCTCACCAACAGGCAGGCCGCGCCCGTAACCCTGGTAGGCGAGCGTGGAACCCGAATACCGGTCGCAGACGACGTCCTGTCCCCTTGCCAGCGCCGGGTCGATTACCTCCGACACATGCTGCGCCCGGGCGGCGAGCATCATAAGGGCTTCGGCTCTCGCGACCGGAGGCGTGGCCGATGTGCCGAGCAGCAAGCCGCGCAGTTGTTCGCCTAGGCGCGTGCCTCCAGGCTCGCGCGTGAGGACGGCGCCGAGGCGCTCGGCCAGTCTCTCGGCTTGGGTGGACTTACCAACCCCTTCGCCACCTTCGAGGACGATGAGGTGGGCCACCGGACCAAGGTAGCGCCAGACGGCTCAGGCCCATCGTGGCCACCGGGCCCGGTGCCGGGCCAGGCGGCGGCGCCGCTTATGAGCGCCCCGACCTATTGCGCCGGTGGCACGAGCCGGCGTTCGATCGCCCATTTCGTCAACTGGTACCGGTTGGAAAGCTGCAGCTTCCGGAGCACGGCGGAGACATGCGACTCGACCGTTTTCACCGAAATGAAGAGCTCCCGGGCGACCTCCTTGTAGGCGTAGCCGCGAGCGATCAGGCGGAGCACCTCGCGTTCACGGCTCGTCAACTGGTCGAGCTCGGGGTCGAGGTGCACATCGGCCGGCAGCGGCGCCGAGGCGAAGGCGTCGAGCACAAAACCCGCAAGCCTGGGCGAAAAAACGGCATCTCCTCCGGCCACGAGATGAAGGGCGTCCATCAGTTCGGCTGTCGAAATGGTCTTCGTGACATAACCGCGCGCGCCGGCGCGTATCGCCGCAATGACGTCTTCGGCCGCGTCCGAGACCGACAGAGCCAGGAACCGAACAGCCGGCCTGGAAACCAGCACTTTCCGTATGACCTCGGGGCCGCCGCCGTCGGGCATGTGGATGTCGACGAGCACGACATCGGGCTCTGCGGCGCAAATCCCGGCTACGGCACTGGCCACGTCGCCTGCTTCACCGACAATTTCTGCATCCCCGGTGCGGCTTATCTCGTGGCGCGCCCCCGCCCTGAAGAGCTGGTGGTCGTCGACCAGGAAGACCCGCAGCGCTGCGGCCTCGCCTGCGCACGCCGCCGCACCGCCACCGTGTGCAGCGCCACCGTGTGCACCGCCACCGTGTGCACCGCCATCTTGTGCGCCAGGCTCGCCGAAGCCGGTCACCCCCCGGCCGTCCCCGGCGTCCGCGGCGTCCGCGGCATGGTCACTATCACTTCTGTCCCCTCCCCGATGGTGCTCCGCACCGAAGACGTCCCGCCGTTGCGCCTCATCCTGGCGTGGACCGACTCGCTGAGGCCCTTCCTGTCGGGCGCGACCGCCCCGGGGTCAAAGCCTTTCCCCCGGTCCCGCACGAACACCGAGACGAGTTCGGGCTCCACTTCCGCGTAAATGGAAACGACGTCGTCGCCCGACCACTTGGCCGAGTTGACGGCCGCTTCGCGCGCCGCTGCAACGAGAGCGCCAAGTTGCTCGTCGAGTGCGGCGTCCCCGACCGTCACCAGTTCCACCCGCACGCCGTGGTCGGCCTCGACGTCGCGCTGCACGACGGCGAGCGCGGCGGCGAGGCTCGGCGGCAGGTTCGCCGGCGCCCGGCCTCCGCCGAACAACCATGACCTGAGCTCGCGTTCCTGCGCCCGGGCAAGGCGCTGGACTTGCTGGGGGTCTTCTGCCGAACGCTGTATCAGCGCGAGGGTGTGGAGGACCGAGTCGTGGACGTGGGCGGCCACCTCGGCTCGCTCCTCGGCGCGGGCGCGCTCGCGCCGCTCGGCCGAAAGCTCGCGCCCGAGGCGGAGCCACCACGGCGCGAGTATGAGCGAGACCCCGGCCACGACACCGATCGCGGCGAAGGCGACCACTATGTCGGCCCCGTTCAGGTGCTTGGGGGCCACCAGGGTCGAGGTGCCGGCCGTTATCAGCAATAGGCCGACAGCGAGCCTCGCGCCGGCGAGCACGAGCCGCCGCCCCGTCGGCGACGCCGCCACGCCCGCTCCGCTGACCACGCCGACGAACCGCCTTATCGCGTCGCGGTCGCCCGTTCCCGCGTCCCTCCAGACGGCGATCAGGGCCGGGAGGCTTATGAGGCCCGGGGAGAAGAGCCCGAGCAACGGGACCGACCCCAGTGCCGAAACTGCCACCATGAGAGCTCCCAGGCCGCTTGCCGCCGCGGCCACGAGGGCGAGCGTCCGGTGGTCGGCGAGGGCCCGGCGGAGGACCGGCTCGCCTCCGTCGGCCGGAGGCACCCACAGCCAGGCGGCGAGGTACAGGGCGATCCCGAGGCCGCCCGCAAACGAGAGCGCCACGAAGGCCGCCCGGGCCGCCAAAGGGGTGACGTTCAGCTTGTGAGCAAAAGCACCGGCCACGCCGGCGACAGCACGGTCGTCGGCCGACCTCCTCAGCTGCCCCCAGCCAGGGGCACGGGCCGGCCGCGCAACCTCTGCCGGGGTGGTTGGAGGCGTTGGCTGCAAGTCGGGAGCGGCCATGGATCCATAGTCCCACCCCCCGGCTTCACAAGCGACGCCGGCAGGCCCCAGAAGTGCCCGGATATGCCGGCCACAAGAGGGTCGCCAAGGTCAGGGGCCGGTCAGGGTAACCCCCAATAGCCAACCCGCCCGGGGTTGGCGATGATCGTAGATATGGACCAGCAAGCTTCGGGCACAACTGCCCCTCCCCCCTTCGGCGGAGCGTACGGCGCCACGCCCCCGCCTTACCCCCCGCCCCACCCCGGCCCTCCAGCCTCGCGCAGGCTCCGCCGCAGCAGGACCAACCGGTGCATTGCGGGCGTTGCAGGGGGCCTCAGCGACTACCTCGGGGTCGACGCCACCGCCCTGCGGATCGCCTTTGTCATCGTCTCGGTGGTCTTCCTGGCTGTCTTCGGCGGCATCCTGCTCTACGTCCTCGCCTGGGCCCTGGTGCCCGAGGACGCTCCGGGGACGGGCGCAGGCGGCCTGGCCGGTCCAGGCGGCCCAAGCAGTACGGCGCAGCACGTGTTCTCGGGGCGCCCCTGGCACGACTGGGACCGCTCCGCACGCTCTTGGGCAATCGTCCTCGGCGCCGTCGTGCTGGCCATCGCCTGGTCGTTCGGGACCGGGCCAGGGTTGCACTGGGGAGCGCTGCCCTTCGTTTTGGTGCTGGCGGCCATCGCGGTGTGGGCGCTCACCCGTTACGGGCCGCCTTCGCAATGGCACCATGCCTTCGGAGGCCCGGACCGCCCACCGGGCCCGGCAGCACCCACCGGTGCACCGGGCGCCCCTCCCGGGAGCCCGGTGCCCTCCTCGCCACCGCCCTCCCCTGCAGCCGACGACCAATGGCAGGGCGGGCAGCAGGGCGGGCAGGCCTACGGCGAAGCTCCGGGCTCGTCCGGCAGCGACCCTCACCCCGCGGAGGACGGGCCCGAAGCGCAGGCGGCGGCCGATTGGTCGGCAGCCCAGTGGGCGGCAGCAGGCTGGGCGAAAGAACAGCTGCAGGCGGCCGGGGTCCCCACGGCAAGTGCCCCTCAGCCCGGGCCGGCTCCCGGGCCGGCTCCCGCCCCGGGCTTCTCCGCCCCGGGCTCCTCCCCGCAGGGCCCGCCCGGTACGCAAGGCTCGACGGTGGCGTACAGGCCCCCCTGCCGGCGGCAAAGGGGGACCAGCCTCGTCGCCGTCTTGTCGTTCCTGGCGGTGGTAGTGGTCGTGGCGGTGCTTGCCGGAGGTGGGTCCTTTCGCGGCGGCGTCGGTGCGAGCAGTTATGCCCCCTCGAGCGTCGCCGAGGTTCACGGCACCTACAGGGAAGGGATCGGCAGCCTGCACGTCGACCTCTCCGCCGTGACGTTCTCCGCCGCCAAGACCGTCGACATGTCCGTCGGGATCGGTGAACTTTCCGTCGTGGTCCCTCGCGACGCGTCGGTCACGGTCAACGCTCGCACGGGCATCGGCAATGTCGACGTCTTGGGCGTCCCGGGCAGCGGTGCACGCCGCAACGGCACCACGGCCGCGGGCAACCACGGCCGGGACAGCGACCGATTGACAATTGACGCCCACGTCGGCGTCGGGGACCTGGTGGTAACCCGCGCGAGATGACCCGGCGGCTAGGACTTCTTGGTTGCGGCCCCGGGCGTCTTTTTGGCCCCGGTGGCCCTTTTTGCGGTGGCAGCTTTCTTGGCCGGCGCCGCTTTTTTCGTCGCAGAGGCCTTCCGGGCGGCGGTGGCCTTCCGGGCGGCGGTGGCCTTGCGCACCGGGGCAGCTTTGGCCTTGCTCGTAGACGCACGTGCGGCCGCCGGCCTGGCCCCGGCCCGGCCCCGGCCACGTCTTGCTGGGGCCCCGCTCGCAGCTTCGGCCTCGGCCCTTGCCCGGCGGTCGGCGAGCAACTCTGCCGCCCTGTCGAGCGTCAGGTTTTCGATGGTGTCGCCACGGCGAAGGGAGGCGTTGACAGTGCCGTCGGTCACGTAGGGGCCGAACCTGCCCTCTTTGACGACGACCTTGCCGCCACTCGTGGGGTCGTTGCCGAGCTCGGCCAACGGCTCTACCGCCTGGCGGCTGCGGCGCGCCCGCGGCTTGGAGAGGAGCTCGAGGGCTTCGTCCAGGGTCACTGTGAAGAGCTGCTCCTCGTTTTCGAGCGAGCGGTACTCCTTGCCCTGGACGACGTACGGCCCGTAGCGGCCGTTGTCCGCGATCACGGGCTCCTTGCTCCCTGGGGCCCGCCCGAGCGTGCGAGGCAGCGTCAACAACCTGAGCGCGTCGTCGAGGGTCACCTCTTCGGGGCTCATGCCTGAAAGCAGGGACGACGTCTTCGGTTTCGTGGCGAGTTCCTCTGCCCGGCCCAGCTGGACGTAAGGCCCAAAGCGCCCGGCCCGCACGAGCACGGGCAAGCCCGACTCGGGGTCGGCCCCGAGCTCGCGGTCGGACCGTTCGCCGGCCGGCTCGTCGAGCAGCTGGCGCGCCCGCTCCATCGTCAGCTCGTCGGGCGCGAGGTCCTCGGGCAGCGAAGCACGCCTCTCGCCGTCGGCCTCCTGGAGGTAGGGGCCGTACCTGCCAACCCGGACGACTATCCCCGCGCTGGCGTCCCCGACCGGGATCGAGTTGACGGCGCGGGCGTCTATCTCGCCCAGCCGCTCGGCGACCATTTGCTTGAGGCCCTCGGAGCCCTTGGCGCCACCGCTACCTTCTTTGGCGTCTTTTTGGGGCGCCCCGAAATAGAAGCGCGTCAGCCACGGCAGCGACTCCTGGTCGCCTCGGGCGATGCCATCGAGATCCTCTTCCATTTCGGCCGTGAAGCCGTAGTCGACCAGGTTCGAGAAGTGTTCCTCGAGCAGTCCCACGACGGCGAACGCCGTCCAGGACGGGACGAGGGCGGTGCCCTTTTTCCAGACGTAGCCACGGCTTTGGACCGTGTCGAGGATCGAGGCGTAAGTCGAGGGACGGCCTACGCCCATCTCCTCCAACGCCTTTACGAGAGAAGCCTCGGTGTAGCGCGCCGGCGGCTGTGTCGCGTGGCCCTCCGGCCTGAGCTCGGTTGCATCGACGTGGTCAGCGCGCTTGAGCCTCGGCAGGCGCACCTCGCGGTCTTCGAGCTCGGCTTCGGGGTCGTCCGAGCCCTCTACATAAGCCCGCAAAAACCCTGGGAAACTGACGACCCGGCCGTTTGCCGCGAACTCCGCGTCCTCGCCCGACGAGCTCTTGGCGCCGATGCGCACCTGGACGCTCAGGCCCTCGGCGTCGGCCATCTGAGATGCAACCGTGCGCTTCCAGATCAGGTCGTAAAGCCTCAACTGGTCGCCGCTGAGCCCGCTGCGGTCGGGGTGGCGGAAGGTGTCGCCGGCGGGGCGGATGGCCTCGTGAGCCTCCTGGGCGTTTTTGACCTTCTTGTCGTAACGCCGGGGACCGGGAGGGAGGTATTGCCGGCCGTAGAGATCTTCGACGACATGGCGAGCCGCCGAGAGCGCCTGGTCCGAAAGCGTCGTGCTGTCCGTGCGCATGTAGGTTATGTGGCCGGCCTCGTACAGGTCCTGGGCCACGCGCATCGTCCGCGCCGAGGAAAAACGGAGCTTGCGGCCGGCTTCCTGCTGGAGCGTCGAGGTCATGAAAGGCGGGTAAGGGCTGCGCTTCCAAGGCTTTTCCTCTGTCGAGCGGACCGAGAAGTCCGCCCCGCCCAGCCGGTCGGCGAGGCCGCGGGCACCGCTTTCGTCGAGGAGGACGACGTCGGAGCGTGCCAGGCGGCCGTCCTCGCCGAAATCGCGCCCGGTCGCCAGCCGGCTGCCGTTGAGCGCTACCAAAAGTGCGTTGAAACTCGGCCCGCCTTTGGCTTTGCCGTCGGGTGCCCCCTCCGGCGCCGCCCGGAACTGCCCCTCGATGTCCCAGTAGGAGGCCGAACGGAACCTCATGCGCGCCCGCTCGCGTTCTACGAGGAGACGTGTCGCCACCGACTGCACCCGGCCGGCCGAAAGGCGCGGCAGCACTTTGCGCCACAGCACCGGGCTGACCTCGTAACCGTAGAGCCTGTCGAGGATCCTCCGCGTCTCCTGCGCGTCGACGAGCCGTCGGTCGAGGTCACGCGAGTGGTCCACGGCCCGGCGGATGGCCTCTGGCGTGATCTCGTGGAAAACCATCCGCTTTACGGGGACCCGGGGATGGAGCACCTCGAGCAGGTGCCACGCGATCGACTCGCCTTCGCGGTCTTCGTCAGTAGCAAGGTAGACCTCGCTCGCGTCCTTCAACAAGGAGCGGAGCCTGGTCACACGGTCCTTTTTGCCTGGGACGATCACATAGAGCGGCTTGAAGCCGTTGTCGACGTCCACTCCGAGGCGGGCCCAGGGCTCACCCTTGTAAGCGGCCGGGATGTCGCTCGCGTCGCTCGGAAGGTCCCGTATGTGCCCGATCGACGGCTCGACCATGTAGCCGCTGCCGAGAAAGCCCGCGATTGTCTTTGCCTTAGCAGGAGACTCGACGATTACGAGTGGCTTGGCCATCTAGCTCTTTACCACGGCGCCCGGCGTCCCGGGCACTGCGCCGGGGGCTGCCGGCCCCCCGTCGCCGGGGACGCCCTGCTCGTTTGTGACGGTCGGGCCGAGAGGTGCCGATCCCCGGTCGGAGGGCGACAGTCCTTGCACGCGCCGCTTGGAGAACACGACGCCGGCGGCGATGATCAAGAAGGCGATGCTCGCTATCACGTAACGCTCCACGTTGTCGTTTTGGGTCGTGATCACGGTCGGCAGGATCAACAGGCTCACGAGGTTCATAACCTTCATGAGGGGGTTGAGGGCCGGGCCCGCCGTGTCCTTGAAGGGGTCCCCGACGGTGTCGCCGATGACGGCGGCTTTGTGCGACTCGGAACCCTTGCCCCCATAGTGGCCCTCTTCGATGAACTTCTTGGCGTTGTCCCAGGCGCCACCGGTATTGGACAGGAAGACTGCCATCAATTGGGCCGTGAGGATGGCGGCGGCGAGGAACGCGCCGAGCGCCAGGTACCCGAGCGCAAAGCCGACGAACACCGGGGCGAGGACGGCCACGAGGGCGGGCGTGGCCAGTTCGCGCAGCGATGCCTGCGTGCAGATGTCGACGACACGGCCGTACTCGGGCCGCTCGGTGCCGTCCATGATCCCGGGGTGCTCACGGAACTGGTTGCGCACCTCCTCGACGACCGTCCCCGCCGAGCGCCCGACCGCGCGGATCAGGAACGACGATGCGAGGAACGCTATCGACCCGCCGATGAGAAGGCCGAGGAAAATCTTCGGCTCTGCAATGTTGATCCCCGTCTTGAAGCTTTCGTAGAGGCTGTTGCCCGCTGTGCTCAAACCCAGCTGCTCGCCGATCGTCTGGATGAACGCCGCGAACAACGCCACGGCGGCGATCACCGCCGAGCCGATGGCCACGCCCTTGGTTATCGCCTTTGTCGTGTTCCCCACGGCGTCGAGGGAGACCATGATCCGCTCCGCCTCGCCTTCGAACTCGCCGCTCATCTCGGCTATCCCGGCGGCATTGTCGGAAACCGGCCCGTAGGTGTCCTGCGAAACGACGATGCCGGTAGTCGAGAGCAGCCCGATGCCGATCAGCGACACGAGGTAGAGCGAGAACTGGATGTTGCCGTTACCCAGCCCGACGGCGACCGCGATCGCGACGATGATCGCCAGGATGGCGGCCACCGAAGACTCGAGGCCAACGCCCACCCCGGCGAGGATCGCAGTGGCAGGGCCGGTGCGCGTCGACTCGGCGATCTCACCGACCGGAGAGGCCTCCGTGGACGTATAAAACTCCGTTATCCGCGATATCACCTGGCCGAGGATGACGCCGGCAAGGACCGCCCCCCACACCTTCAGGTCGTGCACGTACAAGAGGGCGACGAAAAAACTGGCGACAAGGGTGAGCGCAGCTGCGATCAGGAAGCCCCGGTTGATGGGGGCCATCGCCGTGCGGTCGTGCGATGTCGCCCGGATCTGGAAGATACCGACGATGGACGCCAGGACCCCGATGCCCATGACGATGAGCGGGAACGTGATGCCGAGCGCGGCGGCCTTATGGATACTGGCGAAACCGAAGTTGCCGAGTATAAGGCTCGCCACGATGATCACGCCGTAGGACTCAAAAAGGTCGGCCGCCATGCCTGCGCAGTCGCCGACGTTGTCCCCCACGTTGTCTGCGATCGTGGCCGCGTTGCGAGGGTCGTCTTCGGGGATACCGGCTTCAACCTTGCCGACGAGGTCCCCGCCGACGTCGGCCGCTTTGGTGTAGATCCCGCCGCCGACACGCATGAAAAGAGCAAGCAACGAACCGCCGAAACCGAAACCGACGAGGATGGCGGTCGCGGTGTGCTGCGCGAGCATGACGATCACGGTCGCCCCGAGGAGGCCGAAGCCGACGACGAAGAGCCCGGTGACGCCTCCCGTGCGGATCGCCACCCGCAATGCCGCAGGCAAGGAGCCGTTGCGGGCGCCTGCCGCCGTGCGCACGTTGCCCCTCACCGCCGTGCTCATACCTATAAAGCCGGCCAGTCCGGAAAGGGTAGCGCCGACGAGGAAAGCGAGCATCCTGAAAAGGCCCGACGGCACGAAGCTGAGGACCACGTGGCCCGTCGCAGTGTTGACGACCTTGGTCGCGGTGATAAAGACCAGCACCGCCACGGGCACAACGATGAGACCGATCGTCCTGTACTGGCGCCGGAGATAGGCCAGGGCGCCTTCTTGGATCGCGTGGGCAATTTCCCGCATGGCGGGCGTGCCCTCATCGGCGGCAAGGACATTGCGCATCAGCAAAAGAGCGGTCGCTATCGATACGAGCGAGCACGCGAGGGCAAAAATGAGCCAGGCCCATTCCTCACCCCTCAAGTGGAACGCCTGGTACCCGCCAGAAGCGGCGGCGACGTAATGACTCATCAGAGTTCTCCTTGTTGGTGCCCCCTCGGCGTCCGCCGAGGCAGCTTACGACGTTGCAGCAGCATCACCCGACCCCCCGAGAGCAGGAGCGAGCGTACGGACACGGACCTGCCGCCCGACCCTTTCGCCCAAAGTCCTTTCGGCCCCTGCGACCCGCACTACCAGTGGGCCGCCGAAAGGCCCCTTGTCGACAACCTCGACCTCGGCCCCGGGGACGAGCCCCATGTCGCCGAGGAAGGCAACCATAGCCGGGCTTACCGAGCTGGACAACGCCACAACAGCTCGTTGCCCGGGCTCGAGGTCGTAGAGCTCCGACAACTGAGGCACACCGTCGGAGCCGGCGCCCGGGATCGGGAAACCGTGCGGGCAGGCGGTCGGGCGCCCCAAAGCCTCGAAAAGGCGGTCTTCCACTTCCTGTGGGAGGTCGTGCTCGAACTGGGGCGCCAACCGGTCCGCCTCGGACCAGCTGTAGCCAAGTTCGTCGGCGAGGAACCGCTCGACGATCCGGTGGCGCCGCACGACTGCGACGGCGACCCGGCGCCCGGCGGGTGTGAGCGAGACACCCTTGTAGGGGGCGTGGCTCACGAGGCCCTCCTGGACGAGGCGCTTCACAGTCACCGTCGCGGTGGCGGGGGAAACCTCGAGGGCCGCCGCGACATCGCCTGTCCGAGCCCACTCACCCGCTTCGCTTGCGCGCCTCCAGATCTCTCTCAGGGCACGGCGCTGGGACCGGGTGAGCTCCTTGTCCATATTCAACCGGGCTAAAACCCTAATTTTAGGGGACTAAAAAGTCAAGTTTTACCGTCGCGACAAGCGGGCTTTACCCGTTTTGCGCGCTTCGGGGATGGGCGGGGACCTTCACCGGGCACCCCCCGGCGCACCGGCCACAACGCCGCTACCAGCACAAACCCGCCTTCAGGGGCTCGGGGCGGGCGCCGAGGGAGCGGCGGACGGGCTGCCCGGCACCTCCGGCAGGCGGCTCACGTCCATGGATATCGCCCCCGTGTCGTCGCCGTCCTGAGGCCCGCCGAACACGGTCATCCGTACCGAGGTCCCGGTTTCCCTCCGGACGAAGACGGCACTGTCGACGAGAGTGCGTATCAGCGGGATGCCGAGCCCCCTCTCGAAATTGAGCCGGTCGGGGTCCGTCACAGGCGGGGGGGCGTCAAGCTTGTCGGGGTCGAAGCCCGGCCCGGAGTCCTCGATGTTGACGTCGAGGCGGTCGGGCGCCTCCCAGATTTCGATGTGGACGGGGGCGCCGGGCCGCACCGCCCTGTTGGCCTCGATCGCGTTGGTGCACGCCTCCGAAACTGCCAGCTTGAGGTCGTCGACGCGCTCGTCGGCGAGCTCACGGCGGGCGGACGCCACCGAGGCGACCACGAGCCTGACTATTGCGATGTACTCGGGGCTGGAGGGTACGTCGAGCTCCAGCACGAGGGAGCGCTGCATCGGACGTCGACGGTGGTCTATTGGGCGACGGCCTGCTCTACCGACCCGTAGATCGAAAAGACCTTCGTCAGCCCCGTGATCTCGAAGACCTTCAGGATCCTCTGGTGGGTGCAGACGAGGGTCAGGTCCCCGTCGTGGCTCCTCAGGCGCTTGAGGCCCCCCACGAGCACACCGAGGCCCGTCGAGTCGAGGAAATCGACTCCCTCGAGGTCGACGACGATCTGGTGCTTGCCCTGGCTCACCAACTCGACGAGCTTCTCCCGGAGGCGAGGCGCAGTGTAGACGTCGACTTCGCCCTTGACCGCCAGGACGGTGTGCGGCCGCCGGCTGTCGTCTACCTCGAGACCGAGTTCCATCGATCTACATCCCTTCTGATGGTGACGGTAGGCCCCTTCGAGGCCTAGACCCAGCTACGGTACCAGCTCAGGCGTTCTTTACCCCTAAAAACGGCCGACCTTCGCCCTGCCCGCTCAGTGGTCGCGCCCGAGCCCGTCGTGGAGCGCGCTGACCATGCGGGCGACATTGACAGAGTGGTCGCCCAGGCGCTCGTAAAAACGGGCTACCAACGCCATCTCCATCGCCACCGAGGTGGGCGCGCCCGACGAGGCCACCTCGCTCACGAGGATGGTCTGCAGCTCGTCCATCTCCTCGTCTTGCTCCATCAGCTCTTCGAGCGAGCGAGCCTCTTTGTCGTACCAGCAGTCCGCCGCCGTGCGCCACATCGTCGTGCCGATCTTGCCCATGCGGTCTATCAGCCCTCTGGCCCTCGGGCTCAGCTCGCTCCCAAGACCGTAGGCGGCCCGCCTCGCGATGTGGGCGGCGAGCTCGTGGCTGCGTTCGAGCTCGGGCACGACCCGCAGAGCTGCAAGCAGCAGGCGGAGCTCCTTGTAGTCGGGCTTGGCGTGGGCCACGGCGCGGTTGATCAGCCGCTCGACGTCGTCGTACACGTCGTCCACGAGCGCGTCGCGCCGCGACAGCAGCGGGCCGACCGCCTTGTCGTCGGACAAGAGGGCGTCGGTCGCAGCCGCCAGCGCCTCGACGACGAGAGCAAACAGCTGGAACATCTTCGTGTCGATCTGCTCGATATCAGCGAGCGGCGTCGGAGCGTCGGCCATCCCGGTACGGATGCTACTGCCGGCCCTCGCTCAAGCGCCCGGGCGCGCCCGGCCGAACTGACCGCAGGCGGCAGGCGGCAGGCAGGCCCAAGTGCCCCGCTGCTACCGGGCCGGGTCACGCGAAAGTCTTCTGGCAGACTGTGAAGAAGTGGGCAACCCCGAGGCGGCCTTTTTCGACCTCGACAAGACCGTCATCGCCAAGGCCTCGGTCATGGCCTTCTCCCGCCCCTTTTACCGCGAGGGCCTCCTCACCCGCCGGGTCCTCGTGCGCGGCCTTTGGGGCCACATGATCTTCCTCCGCTTCGGTGCGAGCGCCGAAG
>DATJMJ010000051.1:0-16066 GCA_035508795.1 Acidimicrobiales bacterium | reverse complement strand
GTGCGAGCGCCGAAGCGATCGAGCGCCTCCGGCTGCGGATGCTCGCCCTCACCGAGGGCTGGGAACAGGAGCGGGTCCGCCGCGTCGTCGCCGAAACCCTTATCCAGGTCGTCGCCCCGATCACCTACAAAGAGGCGCTCGACCTGATCGCCGAGCACAAGGCGGCGGGCAGGAGGGTCTACATCGTCTCGGCCGCTCCAGAGGAGATCGTCGCCCCCCTCGCGAGGTACCTCGGAGCCGAGGAAGCCATCGCCACCCGGGCGGCGGTGGACGGCGGCCGCTATACGGGGAAGCTGCTCAGGTACACCTTCGGCCCCGAAAAGGCCGCCACCATCCGCCAGATCGCCGAGCGCGACGGCCTCGACCTGAACGCCAGCTGGGCTTACTCGGACTCTGCGACCGACATCCCGATGCTCGAATCGGTAGGCAACCCGGTCGCCGTCAACCCGGACCGCGCGCTCCGGCGGATCGCACAGATGCGCGGGTGGCCGGTGATGCGTTTCTCCGAGCTTGCCGTCGTCACGCCTACCGGTAACCGCCCGCTCCGTGCCGGCCTGGTCGCAGCTGCTGCCGCCGCCGTCGTCGGGGGCGCGCTCCTAATAGTGCTCGCCATCTCCAAAGGCAGAGCAGAGCGTTACTTCACTCGTCTCACTCGGCACCGCGGCCCCGGGTGACCGTCGGGACGGCCACCCCAAGGCACACGAACTAAGGGCTAGGCCGCGCGCAGTTTCTTGGCGGCGACGAAGCCGATCCCAACGATGATTGCGAGGATGAGCAACTTTTTGACCATGCCAGACAACGTAGTGGCCCAGGTGCCTTAGCGCTACCTTTACGCGTCGGTTAGTGGTGAGGCGAGGCCGTCGAGCGTGCGGCCCGACCTGCCGCCGGGCCCGCCGGCAGCCGGCGGCGCCGGGACTGGTGGGGCCGTGCTCAGCAGGACCGACAAAAGGCTCTCCGGAGGTAGGGGGCGCCCCCAGAAATGGCCCTGGCCCATGTCGCAACCGAGGCCGCGCAAGAGCCTCAGCTGTTCGGCCGTCTCGACCCCCTCGGCCACGGTGACCAGGCCGAACGAATGGCCGAGCCTAACGACGGCGTCGACGATGGTGGCGTCCTCGGGGTTGTCGACGAGGCCCGCTACGAAGCTCCGGTCGATCTTCAGCATGTCGAGCGGGTAACGGCGGAGGTACAGGAGCGACGAGTAGCCGGTGCCGAAGTCGTCGACGGCGAGACGGACGCCGAGCGAACGCAGGGCGGCAAGTTTGCTGGCGGCGCCCGATCGCTCGTCCATCAGGACGCTCTCTGTGATCTCGAGGACGAGCGCCCCGGGGGGTAGCTCGGTCGCCGAGATGATCTCGGTCATCCGGTCGACTGCCGAGGCCGAACGCAGCTGCGCGCTCGAGACGTTGACAGCTACCCCGAGCCCGGCGAGCGAGGAGTGCTCCTTGCGCCACAAGCTGAGCTGCTGGCAGGCCATCTGCAGGACGGCCTCGCCGAGGGGCACAATGAGGCCCGTCACTTCGGCCACCGGTACGAACTCGGCGGGCAGGGCGACGCGCCCGGACGGGTGAAGCCAGCGGACCAGCGCCTCGACCTTCTCCAGCCGCCCGGTGAGGTCGACGACCGGCTGGTAGTAAAGGCTGAGCTCGCCGTGCTCGAGCGCCCGGCGGAGCTCGGACTCGGTTTCGAAATGGGCGACCGAGCGCCGCCTCGTCTCGGCGTCGAAGACCTCGGCGTGGCCCCCACCGTGCTCCTTCGCCCGGTGCATGGCGGTACCCGCGTCCCTCACGAGCGACTCGGCGTCGGTCGTAGCTTCGCGGGCGAGCGCGATCCCGACCGCCGCCGAGGCGTAGACCTCGCGCCCGTCGTCGCCGACTAGGAAGGGCGTGGCGAATATCCCCTCTATCCGGGACGCCACGGCCATCGATTCGCGCTCGCCGTCGAGGGCTTCGCAAAGCACCACGAACTCGTCGGCGCCAAGCCTCGCGACCGTGTCGGAGGGCCTCAGCACCGACCTGATCCGCTCGCCAAGTTGCACGAGGAACTCGTCGCCCGCCCGGCGGCCGATCGTGTCGTTGATGTGCTTAAACCTGTCGACGTCGATGAGCAGGACTGCGAGCACGCCCCTCGTCCGGCTGAGGCGCCTGGTGGCGCTGCTCAGGCGGTCCACGAGGAGCGCACGGTTGGGGAGGCCCGTCAGAGGGTCGAACAGGGCGTTGCGGACGAGCTGGCTCTCGTACGCTTTGCGCTCCGAAAGGTCGCGGACAAACAACCTGAAAAAAGGCGCCCCGTCGTCCTCCACCCGGACCGCGGTCACTTCGGCCGGGAACTGGCGGCCGTCGCGGGTCCTGACTTCCACTTCGCGCCGCAGATGGTGACCTTCCAAGCCGTTGGCGCCGAGCGAGCCGCTGGCTCCCTCCCCCCCCAGCCCCGGTACACGTGCCGACGTCGGCTGGCCGTCCGGGTCGATGAGCTCGGCCAGGCCCGCCCCCTCGGGGCCGCAGACCCGCCCGACGAGAGCCTCGCCGACCATCTCGTCACGAAACCACCCGAAGAGGGCTTCGGCAGCGGGGTTCCAGTCCGACACCCGACCCTCCCCGTCGACGCCGATGACGGCGTCCTGGGAGGCCTCGAGGGTCCGGGAGAGGATGCTCTCGGCCCGCAGGCGTGCCGAGACCTCCTGCCTTGCAGCCGTCAGGTCAGCGGTAGTGCCCGTAACGCGCTGGACCTGGCCGTTCAGGCCCGCTTCTGCCCGGGCCCTCGTGTACAACCACCGCGTTCGGTCGTCGTCGTCGCGCCAGCGGTACTCGACGTCGAGCACGTCACCCGCCGAGCGGAGGTGGTGTCGAACTGCGTGGGCAACGGCTTCCCGGTCGGCGGCGTGGACGCGCTCGCCGAAGATCGGGCTCGTGAGAAGCCCGCTGACTGGCACCGGCCCCTCCAGGTGCAGGCCGACGATATCAGGCCTGAGCGCCCTGAAGGCCGCCTGGTCCCCCAGGTGTACCTCCCAGGCCATCATCTTCGCCGTCTCGAGGGCGAGCTCGAGGCGGTCCCGCTGGGCCGTCAGCTCCGCCCGCTGGGCGCGGGGCTCGGTCACGTCGGCGATCGTCCCGGCGACCTTCACGACCACCCCGTCGGGCCCCTCGACCGCGCGGCCCTTCAGGTGCGCCCAGCGGACCGGCGCAGGCCCCGAGCGAAGCTCGAGGTCCACCTCGTTGCACTCGCGCGCCCGGAATGCCTTGATGGCCGGGAGGAGCCGCCTGTCCTCGGGGTAAAAGCGCCTGACGAAGTCGCCATAGGTCATCGTGTGCTCGGAGAAGGCCGGTGCCGCGGTCGAGCGTTCCTGCATGGTCACCCGGCCCGAAAAGACGTCCAGCTCCCAAACGCAGATGCCCGACGCCTCGATGGCCATCTCGAGGCGCCTGCGCTGGCGGTCCAGCTCACCGGTGGCCGCCTCCTGAGCCGTCAGATCCTCGACCTCCCCGAAGATCGTCCTCGCCCGGCCGTTCGCGTCCCGGATCGCACCGAGCGTCACGAGGGCGAAGAGAGGGCGCCCATCGGGGCCGCGGTAACGGCGCTTGCTCGAGTACGTGCGGGCGCGACCCTCGAGGAAGGCCTCTAGCTCGGTCGCGGGGACCGGCGAGTCTGTCGAAAAGCTTGCCAGGGTGCGGCCGACCAGCTCGTCGGGGAGCGTCCCGAGGAGCCTGCACATGGCCGAATTGACTTCGAGCACCCGCCCCTCGACGTCGCAGACGTACTTGGCCACGGGGCTGTCCTCGAAGAGCCAGAAGTAGCGCTCGGCGACCTCGCGCAGCCGGCCGAGCTCTCCGCCTTGCGGGCCGGCCTCGCCGTTCATCACAGCCTCGCCGGTCATCACAGCCTCGCCGGTCATCACAGCCTCGCGGCCCTCACCGACCTGGCCGCTCTCAGCGCTCTCGCTGCCCTCGGCGCGCTCGTCGTCGCGGAGGTCGAGCCGGTCGCTATCCAGCATGCTCTCCAGGTCCCTTCTCGAGCAGGTGACGCTCGATCTCGGCAGCGGACGCCGCAGCCTCGGCAATGGCGCCGGCGGCGGCACTTCCCTGCCCGGCGCTCGACAATAGCCCGGCGAGCACGGCGGAGCCTTCTTCCCAGTCTGCGTGGAGGTCGCTCAGCGTGAACATGAGCGCCCTCGAAATGGGCCCGTCGGACAGCGGCGAGCAGCGGGCCTCCCAGCGCCGGTAGGAGACGACCGCACGGGGCAGGACGACGCGGCAATAGGCCCCGAGGCGAGCGGCGTCGCCCTCGAGCCCGGAAAGAGCCACGAGCGCTGCGGTCGCACCCTCGTCCGGCGGCTGGAGAAGGTCGGTGGGGCTGGAAGCCGCCACCGGGCGTGCCGCCGTGCCTGGCAGGCGTTCGGCCCACAGCCGCGCCCGCCAGGCGTGGTGCTGGCTGGCCGCGTCGAAAAAGACCCTGACCGCGGCGGCGCTGCTCGTCCCGGCCCAAGTGCCTACCACCTCGTACAGGTACCTCTCGGCCCACGCAGCGGCTCCCACCCTGCGAGCGACTTCGCCGATCGGCAGCCAGGGGCCCCCCTCGTCGCCCATCGTGCTCAGCGGTAACCGTTGGTGATCGGCACCCGACGGTCCCGCCCAAAAGCCTTCGGGGTCACGCGCACCCCGATGGGGCTCTGGCGGCGCTTGTACTCGGCGAGGTCCACCAACCGGACCACCCGCGTGACGAGCTCGGGGTCGAAACCGGCCTCCACCAGCTCAGCTGCCGTCAGGTCGCCCTCGACGTAAGCCTCGAGCACCGGGTCGAGCTCCTCGTAGGGCGGCAGGCTGTCGGTGTCGAGCTGGTTGGCGCGCAGCTCCGCAGTGGGCGGCTTTTCGAGCACGCGGGCGGGGACGACCAACCCCTGCGAGTTGCGCCAGCGGCACAGCTGGTAGACGAGCGTCTTCGGCACGTCCTTGATGACGGCAAAACCCCCGGCTGTGTCGCCGTAAAGGGTCGAATAGCCGACTGCCAGCTCGCTCTTGTTGCCGGTCGTCAGGACCAGCCACCCGAACTTGTTAGACAACCCCATGAGGACGAGGCCGCGCAGCCGGCTCTGGATGTTTTCTTCTGCGAGCCCCGGCTGGCGCCCTGCAAAAGCCGGGGCAAGCATCGACAGGACGGCGTCGTGGGCGGGTTCGATCGGGATCGAAATGTGCTCGATCCCGAGGAGGGCGGCGAGCTCGGCGGCGTCTTCGTTTGACGGCCCGCTCGTGAAGCGCGAAGGCATCGAGACGCCGTGCACCGCGCCCGGCCCGAGGGCGTCGGCCGCCACGACAGCCACGAGCGACGAGTCGATCCCTCCAGAAAGTCCGATCACGACGTCTGTGAAGCCGTTTTTACGGACGTAATCCCGGGTCCCGACGACCAGCGCCCGGTACACCTCCTCCTCTTTGCCGAGAGGTTCGCTGCGAGGAAGTTCGAGGTGCTCGGGCGACGGCAACCGCCGCGGGCTCGCGCTCACGACGACCTCGGGGAGCGGAGGCGCCAGCCGCCGCCCGCGGGGGTCGAGGAGCCGTTTGCGGTAGGCCGGCCGCACCTCGAGGTCGAACACGGCCACGGTCTCTTCGAACTGAGGCAGCGATGCCACGAGGCGCCCGTCCGGGCCGAAAACCATCGAGGCTCCGTCGAAAACGAGCTCGTCCTGCCCCCCCACCATGTTGACGTAAGCCAGCGCGCACGAAGCGTCGGCAGCCCTGGTGGCCAACATGGCCTGGCGTTCGGGCACCCGCCCGGCGTAGTAGGGCGAGGCGTTGATGTTGACCATCAGCTCGGCTCCCGCCGCCGCCTGAGCGCTTATGGGGCCAGTAGGGTCCCAGGCATCCTCACAAATCGAAACCCCCACCCGGGCACCCGCGATCAGGTAGAGCTCCCGGGCGCCCGCGCCCGGGAGAAAGTAGCGCTGCTCGTCGAAAACCGAATAATTGGGAAGGTTGCGCTTGTGGTAGATGCCCCTCACTTCCCCGCCGGCGCAGACCGCCGCCGAGTTGAACAGGTCGAGGCGCTCGTCGACGAACCCGACCACGGCGGCGCACCCTTCGGTCGCCTGCGCGAACTTGGAGAGGGCCACCACGTTGTCGGCGACGAAGCCAGGCTTCAAGAGGAGGTCCTCGGGCGGGTAGCCGGTGACCATGAGCTCGGGGAAGACGGCCAGGTCGGCACCGGCGTCCTCCGCCCTGGAAAGTGCCTGCAGGGCTCGTTCGACGTTGCCGCCCAGGTCGCCGACGACCGGGCCCAGTTGGCACAGGGCGAGGCGCAACCAAGTCATCACCCAGGAGCGTAGGCCCGTGCCGCTCCAGCGCGAACAAATCTGGCCGGAGCTGGCGGCCTCGGCAGACCCCGAGCGAGCCGAGCTCGGGCTCTCCCGCCTGGCAGACGCCCTCCCGGGCGCGATGGAGCGCGTGGAGTCAAACGCCTCGCTCCGAAAAGCCGTCGTGGCGGTGTTCGCAGCAAGCCCGTTCCTGACCAGGACCTGCATGACGGACCCTGGTGCGCTCGACGTCCTCGAAACACCCCAGTACCCCGTCGCTCCCACCATGCCCCTATCGCGCTGGAAGTCGCTCGAGATCCTTCGCGTAGCCGCCCTCGACCTGGTCGGGTCGTTCGCTCTCGAAGAGGTCGGCCGGGCTCTTGCCGACCTCGCCGACGGCCTGCTGCGGGAGGCCTGCTCGAGCTCTGGCGTCGAAGACGACCTGGCCGTCATCGCGATGGGCAAGCTCGGCGCCCGCGAGCTCAACTACGGGAGCGACATCGACATCGTCTTTGTCGGGTCACGCGACCCTCAGCCGCTTTTGACGATGGTGCGCCAGGCGTGGCGGACCGACGTCGGGCTGAGGCCCGAAGGCAGGGCCGGTCCCCTGGTACGCAGCCTCGCCTCCTACGAGGCCTACTGGGACCGCTGGGCCAAGACCTGGGAGTTCCAGGCGCTTTTGAAGGCGCGCCCGGCCGCCGGCGACGAGCTTGCCGGTGCGGCCTTCGCGGCGGCAGCCGGTAGGAGGGTCTGGGGCAGGCCGTTGGAAGCCGACGACCTGCGCTCGCTGCGGGAGATGAAAGCGCGGGCCGAGCAGCTCGTGTCCCGCCACGGCCTCACCCACCGGGAGATCAAGCTCGGCGAGGGCGGGATCCGTGACATCGAGTTCGCCGTCCAGTTGCTCCAGCTCGTCCACGGCCGCGAGGACTTGGTGCTGCGGGCGCCCGCCACCCTCGACGCCCTCGCCGCGCTGGCCGGCGGCGGGTACGTCGCAACCGAGGACGCCGAGGGTTTGGCAGCGGCCTACCGTTTCCTCCGCTCTGTCGAGCACAGGCTCCAGCTCTTCGAGGACCGCCAGGTCCACGCGCTCCCGCCGAACGCGGCGTCGAGGGCTCATCTGGCACGGGTGATGGGTTACCGGGACCGCCCGGGCGCGAACGCGCTCGCTCTTTTTGATGCCGACCTCGCCCGCCACCAGGCGACCGCCAGGTCTGTCCACGAACGGATCTTTTTCCGCCCGTTGCTCGAAGCTTTCTCCTCAGCCGCCGTCGGTGAGGCACAAGGCCGGCTGTCCCCGGGCGCGGTGACCGAAAGGCTGGCAGCGTTCGGCTTCTCGGACGCCTTGCGGACCCGGGACGCCGTCGTGGAGCTCACGCACGGGTTCTCCCGCACGTCGCGGCTGATGCAGACCATGGTCCCCCTCCTGCTCGACTGGCTGTCGGCTTCGCCCGACCCCGATCTCGGGTTGCTCGGGCTGCGGCGCCTCGCCACGGGCCTCCACCGGCGGAGCCGCTTGAGCACCCTGTTCAGGGAGTCCCCCGAGGCGGCAAGGCGCTTGTGCCTACTGCTCGGCACGAGCCCTGGCTTCGCCGAGGGCTACGAGAGGCACCCGGAGCAACTTGCCCTCCTCGAAAGTGGGCCGCCGCCGCTCCCCCAGGACCGTGACCTCCTGAAAAGGGCGGCCGAAGGCATCGCCTGGCGGCCACGTCCCGAGTGGTGGCGAGGGCTTGCGTCACTGCAGCGGGGAGAGCTGCTGCGGGTGCAGGCAAGGGACGTGCTGCGGATGGCGGAGCTGGAAGAGACAGGGCGCTCTTTATCGACCGTCGCCGAGGTGGTGCTCGAAACCTGCGTAAATTCGCTTTCGGCCGAACAGTTCGGCGGGCCCGCAGCAGGCATAGCCGTGGTCGCGATGGGGCGTTTCGGGGGTGCCGAACTGGCCTACGCGAGCGACCTCGACGTGTTGATCGTGTTCGACGACGCGGTCATCGGGGCGTCCGACGCCGAACGTTTCGCCGGGTCGTTGCTGAAGCTGGTAAATGGGGCGACGCCGGTGCAGCGGCTGTACGAGCTCGACCTTTCGTTGCGCCCCGAGGGCCGCAAAGGCTCATTGGCCCGCAGCCTCAAGGCTTTCGAGGCTTATTACAACCGCTGGGCCCAGGTGTGGGAACGCCAGGCCCTCACGCGGGGCCGGGTCGTCGCCGGGGACCGCTCTGTCGGGGAACGCTTCGCAGCGCTGGCTCGCGAGTTCGTCTGGGGCCGGCCCGTCACCGACGACGACGTCCGCGAGATCCGCCGGATGAAGGCACGGGTGGAAAAAGAACGCGTGCCCGCCGGCGAGGACCCGGAGTTCCACCTAAAGCTCGGGCCCGGCTCACTTTCCGACGTCGAGTGGACTGCCCAACTGCTCCAGCTCCGCTCGGGAGTGCGGGCGGAAGGCACCCTCGAAGCGCTCGGCGCCCTTTCCAAAACGGGGGCGCTGAACGCACCGGATGCCAAAGTGCTTGCGGAGGCCTACCGATTTTGCGAAGCCGCTCGCAACCGCCTCTACCTCGTGCGCGGCCGGCCGGGGGACTCCCTCCCAGCAGCGGGCCACCAGCTCACCGTGCTGGCGAGGAGCCTCGGGACGACGGCCACAGAACTGAGGGAGCAGTACCGCCGTCTCACCCGCCGCTCCAGGAAGGCGGTAGAACGCCTTTTCTACGGGAGCGTTTAGCCGGCGCCTGTTAGTTGCCTATCTTCCCGAAGATCAAAGTGGCGTTGTGACCGCCGAAGCCGAGGCTGTTGGTCATGGCGTAGCGGACCTCGGCAGCGCGGGCCACGTTTGGCACGTAGTCGAGATCGCAGTCCGGGTCCGGGGTGTCGAGGTTGATCGTGGGGGGGACCATGGAGGACTGGATGGTAAGGATCGAAAAGACCGATTCGAGCGCCCCTGCCGCCCCGAGCGTGTGGCCCGTCATCGACTTGGTCGACGATACGAGCGGCATATCCTCCCCGAAAACCCGTTTCAGCGCCAGCGTTTCCACCCTGTCGTTGGGCGGCGTCGATGTGCCGTGCGCGTTGACGTAGCCGATGTCCGCCGCCGACATCCCGGCGTCTGCGAGCGCGGCCTGCATCGCGCGCACCGCGCCGTCACCCGTCGGGTGGGGCTGGGTTATGTGGTAGGCGTCCGAGGTGGCGCCGTAACCGACCAGTTCGGCGAGCACAGGTG
Source organism: Acidimicrobiales bacterium (assembly GCA_035508795.1). GTDB lineage: Bacteria > Actinomycetota > Acidimicrobiia > Acidimicrobiales > Palsa-688 > DATJMJ01. Next base: position 6,581 of record DATJMJ010000051.1, on the reverse strand, counting down.
CGCCCCGGCTGAGAGCGAACTCCCTCTCCTCGAGGACGAGCGTCGCTGCGGCCTCCCCGAGGACGAAGCCGTCACGGTCCAGGTCGAACGGGCGTGAAGCCCGCTCCGGTTCGTCGTTGCGCGTCGACAGCGCCTTCATTGCAGCGAAGCCCGCTATCCCGACCGGGGTCACAGCCGCCTCGCTGCCACCGCAAACCATGGCGTCCGCCCTGCCGAGCCTTATCGCGTCGAATGCTGTGCCGATCGCGTGCGCCGAGGCGGAGCAGGCCGTGACGGTGCAGAGGTTGTAGCCGAGCAGGCCCCATTCCATGGCGATCTCGCCGGCCGCCATGTTGGGGATCATCATCGGCACCACGTACGGGTTGACCCACTCGGCGCCCCTGTTGATGAGGGTCCGGATACCGTCCTCGAGCGTGCGGATGCCGCCGATGCCCGACGCGTAAACGACACCGGTACGTTCGGCGGCGGCTGCCACGTCGAGCTTGGAAGCCTCGAGCGCTTCCTTGGTAGCGGCGAGCGCTATCTGGACAACCCGGTCCATGTGCCGTGCGCGGCGGCGCCCGAACGACGAAGCCGGGTCGAAACCTGACACCTGAGCGGCGATCTTGACGGACGACGTCGAGGCATCGAAAGCGGTGATGGTCCTGACGCCGCTCCGCCCGGCGAGGAGGCCCTGCCAGGTCTGCTCGACGTCCAGGCCGAGGGGGCTGACAACCCCAACACCTGTCACAACCACACGGCGGTTGCCCATACCCCCCGAATCCTAGGGGGCCCAACCGTATGCCGCCGGAAGACCCGGGAGCTAGCCGGGAGCTAGGCCCTTTTGAGCGGCGCCAGGTGAAGGCTGAAGCGCTTCTCACCCACGTTGGGGAAACGGATCGTTGCCTCGGCCTCCGTCTCCTCCCCGGTGACCTCCAGCACGACCCCCTCCCCGTAGCGCGAGTGGACGACCGCCTCGCCTGCCTGTAGCCCGAGCGACTCGGCCCCCGTCCCGTGCACCGGCGAGCCCGGCTGGCCCCGCCGCAGAGCTGACTCCACGAGACGGGCCTTCGCCTCGGCCCGGCCGTGGCGGAGGCCGCGGACGGCCCCGCTCGGGCGCAAGAGGCCGTCGGGGATCTCGCTCACGAACCGGCTGGGAGCGTTGTACTGCGCCTCCCCCCAGAGGCTCCTGCACCAGGCGTAGGAAAGGTAGAGCCGCTCCTTGGCCCGCGTGACCCCGACGTAGCAGAGGCGGCGCTCTTCTTCCAGTTCGTGGGGCTCGCCGATAGACCGGAGGTGCGGGAACACGCCCTCTTCCATCCCGGCGATGAACACGACCGGGTACTCGAGGCCCTTGGCAGTGTGCAGCGTCATCAAAGTGACCATCGAGTCGTCCTCGCCCACCTCGTCGGTGTCCGACACGAGGCTTACCCTGGTGAGGAAATCTGCCAGCGACTCGGCATCGCGGGCGTCGCCGATGAGCTCCTCGACGTTTTCGAGCCGGCCCTCCACCTCGACCCTGGTCGACCCCTCGGCGCTCAGCTCCTCGAGGTAGCCCGTGCGGTCGAGCACGGCCTGGAGCAGCTCACCGGGGTTGGCAGGCGGGTCGGCGGCGAGCATCGAGCGCAGGCCGTCCATAAGCTCGAGGAACGCTGCGATGCCGCCGAGCGCTTTGCCGGTCACGCCTGCGTCGCGTGCGTGGCCGAGCGCTTCCCCGAATGTCATCTCCTTGGCCCGGGCCCACTCGTCGAGGCGCGCCACGCTCGTTTCGCCCACCCCGCGGCGAGGCACGTTGAGGACCCTCTTGACGGGCACTTCGTCGTCAGGGTTGGCAATGGCCTGCAGGTACGCCACCAGATCCTTGACCTCACGGCGCTCGTAGAAGCGGGCGCCGCCTACGACCTTGTAGGGCACGTTTTGGCGGACGAGCTCCTGTTCGATGGCTCTGCTCTGGGCGTTCGTGCGGTAAAAGACCGCCACGTCGCCCCAGCGGTAGCCGTGCTCGCGCCGCAGCCGGACGACCTCGGCGGCCAGCCAGGCGCCTTCGTCTTGCTCGTCCTCGGCCACGTAGCGCACGAGCTGTTCGCCGGCGCCACTGGAAGTCCACAGCTCCTTCGGTTTTCTCGCCATGTTGTTGGCGATCACGGCATTGGCTGCGTCGAGGATGGTCTGGGTGGAGCGGTAGTTCTGGTCGAGGACAACCACGGTCGTATCCGGGAAGGCGCGCTCGAACTCGAGGATGTTGCGCACGTCGGCGCCCCGCCACCCATAGATGGACTGGTCCGAGTCGCCGACGGCGGTCACCTGGTGATGGCCTCCGGCGAGCTGGATCACCAGCTCGTTTTGGGCGTGGTTGGTGTCCTGGTACTCGTCGACCAGGAGGTGCTCGAAGCGCTGCCTGTAGGACTCGAGGGTCTCGGGGTGCTGGCGGAACAACTTGACCGTGAGCGCCAGCAGGTCGTCGAAGTCCATTGCGTTGGCCGCTACCAGGCGCCGTTGGTACTCCTGGTACACGTCGGCGATCTTTCGCTCGAACGGGGAGCTGCGCCTCGCCCGCTCGGCGTACGCCGGGGCATCGACAAGTTCGTTTTTGGCCGTAGAGATCGCACCGTGCACGGCTCGCGGAGGGAACTTCTTGATGTCGAGCCCGAGGTCTCGCACGGCATAGCCGGTGAGCCGCACCGCGTCGGCCTGGTCGTAGATCGTGAAAGTCTTCTGGTAGCCGAGCAGCTCAGCTTCGCGGCGCAGGATCCGCACGCATGCGGCATGGAAGGTCGACACCCACATGCGCTCCGCAACCGGGCCGACGAGCGACGCGACCCTGTGGCGCATTTCGTCGGCCGCCTTGTTGGTGAAAGTTATCGCTAGGACGCTGAACGGGGAGAGCCCCTTTTCCTTTACCAGCCAGGCGACGCGGTGGGTGAGCACACGGGTCTTGCCCGACCCGGCGCCGGCAACGACCAGGAGCGGCCCGCTCGGGTGGGTGACCGCCTGCAGTTGGGAGGGGTTGAGCCCTTCCAGCAGGTCGGCAGCCGTGGCGGCCGTCAGTGGCCCATCCCGATGTGCTGCGACCGCTGGAGCGACTTGCCCTCGGTGAGAAGGGCAGGCGCCACCATCACTTCTGCCTTTTGGAACTCTTTCACCGTGCCGTAGCCGCAGGTGGCCATCGAGGTCCTGAGCGCCCCAAAAAGGTTGAGCCGGCCGTCGTTATCGTGCGCCGGGCCGACAAGGACTTCGCGGAGCGACCCTCTCGCCTCGGTCTTGACCCTCGCCCCGCGGGGAAGTGTTGGATGGAACGTGGCCATCCCCCAGTGGTACCCGTGCCCGGGCGCCTCGTGGGCTGCAGCCAGGGGTGAGCCGAGCATGACCGCGTCGGCGCCGCAGACGATGGCTTTGGCCACATCGCCTCCAGTAGCCATGCCCCCGTCGGCGATGACATGGACGTAGACGCCGGTTTCGTCGAGGTGCTGGGCCCTGGCGGCACGTGCGTCGGCGATGGCCGTGGCCTGAGGGACGCCTATCCCGAGCACGCCTCTCGTCGTGCATGCATGCCCCGGCCCCACTCCCACCAGCACGCCGACGGCCCCGGTGCGCATCAGGTGGAGGGCAGCCTGGTAGGAGGCGCACCCGCCCACGATCACGGGGATCTCGAACTCGCGGATGAAGCGCTTCAGGTTGAGCGGCTCGGCGGTCTTGGAGACGTGCTCGGCCGAGACGACGGTCCCCTGCACGACGAACAGGTCGAGCTCCGCTCGCACCAGTTCCTTGGCGTACTGGGCGGTGCGCTGCGGCGTGAGCGAGGCACATGCGACGACTCCGGCCGCCTTTATCTCCCGCACACGGGCACCTATCAGCTCGGGTTTTATGGGCTCGCTATAGATCTGCTGCATCCGGGCAGTCGCTTTGTCAGGCGCTAGCTGGGAAATCTCCTCGAAGAACGGCTCGGGATCCTCGTAGCGCGTCCAGAGCCCCTCGAGGTTGAGCACCCCGGCACCGCCCAGCCGGCCGATCTCGATCGCCGTTGCAGGGCTGATCACGCCGTCCATCGCCGCACCCATCAGCGGGATGTCGAAACGGTAGGCGTCGATTTCCCAGGAAATATCTACGTCTTCTGGGTCCCTCGTCCGCCTGCTCGGTACGATCGCTATGTCGTCGAACCCGTAGGCCCGCCGGCCGGACTTGCCTTTGCCGATCTCGATTTCCACAGTGCCCACCTCTCATGCGCTTCGTCAGGGTTTGATTTTCGAGCCTAGTGGCCCCGCGCGACGCTCCCGGAGAACTCGCTCCTGGGCCGAAAAAGGGCCGCCAACGCCGGCGGCGAGCGTGGGCGGCTCTGCCGCGAAGGCTGCCCAGCTGACGCCGCTCGGGCGACCCCGCTCAGGCTGGGCCGGTCAGGAGCGTCGGGTCAGGCCCCCGACAGCCCGACCGCGAGGCGAGCCGGCCGCTCGGGCCGCACCGTGCCCGTCGGGCCGTAGGGGCCATCGGGAGGGGGCGGCTGGCCGGTGGCACGCTCACTCGCGAGGAAATAAAGATCCGCCTGGCTCGCCGGGTCGGCTTGGGGCGGCGCCTGCTGGGCCGCCGCTTCGACCACGTTCGCCAGCGGAGCGCCGCCAGCCCGCCGCATGACAAGCTCGGCACGGCGCGTGATCGGCACCGTCGGCGGCAGCGGGGCGTCGTTGCGAGCCGGCGGCGGTGCAAGGGAGCCGGCGCAGCGCGTGCATGTCGGACGCTCGGCCGTATTGGCTACGCCGCAGCGAGGGCAGATCATGTCCCCTCCAGGCTACCGCCGCCGAGGCCGGCTGCGCCCCCGCCATCCAAAGTCAGGCTCAGGAGCTCGAACAGCATGCGCGCCGTCGCCCCCCAGACGACATCCTCCTCGAGGGTGAAGAAGGGCACCGCCCTGTACGCCGGCGCGCCGCCCTCCAAAGGGCCCTCTCCGCCGACAGGCCAAAGCTCCTCGTGGAAGACCCCATCCCCCGCCAGCGCCGAAAGCCTCTCCCAGAACACCTTTTCGACCTCCGACCACTGGGCACGCAAGTCCTTCCCACCCGGGCCCGGGCCGGGGAACGTGGCCACGAAGCAGTAAACGAGTGCCGGGCTGCGCATAGTTGTGAGAGGCGTGAGCTCCCCGATCACCTCGACGTCGGACGGGTCGACCCCCACCTCCTCTTCTGCCTCGCGTAAGGCGGCATGGAGCGGCAGCTCCCCGGGGCGCAAACGTCCACCGGGGAAAGAGACTTCGCCTGCGTGCGAATGGAGGTGAGGCGAACGCCGGGTCAGTACCACGCTCGCTTGCGGCCCGTCGCCAAACAGCAGGCAAAGCACACCGGCTGGGCGCACGTCGCGTCCTGGGGGCAGCTCCAGGGGAGCCACGATGCGCGGCCTGGCGGCTCCGAGCGGTTTGGGAGCGCCGGCGAAGGCCGCCCTCACCTGGTCGAGGGTAACTTCTCGCCGCAACCCGGGCGGCAAGGTAAACCAGGGCGGCGCGTCACCCGGGAGAGCCCCCGGGGGGCGGGGCACGGGTGCCGTTTTCAGACGACTGGCGCCCACGCCTGAGGAGGCCCCTCGCCAGGACCGGCGGCAGGGCTAGCACCGGCGGCAGGGCTAGCACCGGCGCCAGAGCCCCCGCCCTGGGGAGGTGCGCCCGCGGCCCGGGCGGCATCGCCGGCAAGCCCTTCGAGCAACTCGCGCATGCCGCCCGTTTTGAGGTTTGCCATCGCCCTCCCCGGCGTCACGTCGCCGCGCTCCCACTCCATCCACGCAGCGAGGAGCTTGGCCGGTTCCGGGTCGGGAATTTGCATCGCGGACAGGTTATCCTCCGCTCGCCTCCGGCTTCGCCGCTCCAGTAGTAACTGCGAAGGCTGGGGCTGGTCGGCCGTCAGGAGGGGCAGGCGCGCGGGTCCCAGGGTTCCTCTTGGTCGGAGGAGGCACTGACCACCCCATCGGGGGTGGGCACCGTCGTCGTAGTCACCGCCGGGTGAGCCGTGCTCGCCGTGGTGGTACTGGCGGTCGTGGTGGCAGTTGTCGGCACAGTCGTCGGCGCAGTCGTGGTGGCCACAGCGCTCGACGTAGTTGTCGTCGGGACCTCCTTGGCTGAAACCGTCACCAAGCTCCCGAGGTCGACCTGGACCGTCCCGGCCGGGACTGCTGAGCTCTCCTCCATCATCACCGCGCCGGAGAGGTATTTCATGACGTCGAGCGCCATGGCGACCTGCTTTGCGTGGTAGAGCACGAGCGTCTCGGTCGGCGACCCCGGCTCCTCTCCTACGCTCTCGCCCGCAACCTTCAGGCCGTGCGACGCGAGCGCCTCCCCGGCATCGGCGGCAGCGTAATAACTGCCGGTGAGGCTCACCACGCTCACGGAACGGGGCGCTACGTCCTTGGGGAACGCCTCAGGGTCCCATGCCCGGATGACGTTGTTGTCGTCCGGTTGGACGGGGAAGAGCACGTCGCCGATCTCGTAGCCGCCGTAATAGTAACTATCGGGTACCCCGCTCGTGGACAGTGTCGTCTCTTTTGCGAGGGCCGGGTTGACGTTGTGGTAATAGGCCACGAGGCTGAGGAGCTGATTTTTTAGGGCCTGGTTGACAGTTATCTGTTTC
>DATJMJ010000050.1:0-26902 GCA_035508795.1 Acidimicrobiales bacterium | reverse complement strand
TCGCTCTGGCCGGCGCGCTGGTCGGCTTCGGAGACGTGCTGATGATCACCGAGTTCCAAAAATGGGCGCCCCCAGCGATGCTCGGCAGATTGATGGGGCTCGTCCTTCTCGGCAGTTTCGGCACGTACCCGATCTCGGTCGTAGCCGCCGGTTTCGTCGTCCGCGACTTTGGGCCCGCCCCGTTTTTCCCCGCTGCAGGTGGCGCCGTCATTGCCGCCGTGTTGTGGGGCCTCAGCCGCCAGAGCTGGAGAGATTTCGGGGCTGCGCCCCGGGAAGGCGCCAGCGAGGCGGCCAACGCCAGCTCGCCTAGAGGTGCGCCACGGCCCCTGGCGGACGGCGAGGTGCGTTAGCCACTTCGGACGAGGGTGGCACCGGGCCTTTGGCGAAGATCGCCGCGTGCAGGTTGGCCGACGCCTCCCCACAACTCGGTGCACCGCTCGGTGCCTGCCTGCCGCCGTCAGGGTAATCCGAGGCAGCCAGCGAGGGCACTTGCCAGGCCGTGGCGGCATAACTGATCACCTTGTCGGCAATTGCCAGCAGCGGCGCCGAGCTCACAGGCCGGTCCTCGAGGAACTCGGCCACCGTCTTTTCGCCGAGCGCCGTCGATAGCAGCCCCCCGTGGAAGCCGGGCAGCACCACCGATGGGAACGGCAGCTTCTCGGCTGGTTCGGCCACGGTCGCATCGGCGAGCGGCAGGAGCGCGACCTGGTGGACGCCGGCGAGAGGGCAAGACATGGCGTTTTCGAGCAACGGTGCGCGGTCGTCGAGCGAAGCCAGGAAAGCATTGTCCGGGGAAAGGTCGACCGGGGCCACCCCTTGGAAGGCAGCGCCCATCAGCGACATCGCCTCGTTGCTTGCCACACCCCAACCCTGGTTGCTCTTGGTCGGGTACCAGACGCGCCCAGGGCCCTGAAGCGGGCTCGCCATCACCAGGTCTTCCACTCCCGCCCGAGGGTCACCGAGCAGGGCGCTCTTGGCAATGAGCGCTCCTTCGCTCTCGGCTACCACGGCGACCGGGCGGCCGCTCAGCTCGTGCAGCGAGGCGACCTCGGCGAGGAGCATCCTGTCCAGCACGATCAGGGGCTTGGCGGTGTCGGCGCTCGTGTAGGGCAGCGGGCGGCCGCCTGGTCCCAGGCCGCGATAGGAGAACCTCTCCCCGGCGAAGCTGGCGGGCAGCGGCAAGCCGGCGCCCCCGTCCCACTGGGAGCCGTACCCCGACACCACGAGTACCGCAGGCAGAAGGCCCGAGAGGCTCGCCCTGGTGAGCGGGGGCGCCGCAGCCACGGTGTGGTAGCCCTTCGGTGCGTCGTGGGCGGCGGCCTCGCCCGAGATCGTGAACCCTGTCACGGTGCCACCGACCACCGACCCGGCTACGAGCAGCGGGAGCAGGCCACCCACCGGCACCAAGTGCCAGTGCGCCGGCCGGAGGACGACGGCGCGCACGAGCCCGGCCCAACAGCGGGCGTTGAAGACCCCGCTCAAAACGGCGACGAAGGGCCAGAAGACGGCCGGTAAAGCAGCCATCGCAGCGCTCGCCAGGCTGAGCACGGCGAACGCCAGGACGACCCACCCAGCCGCCCGCAACGTGACGAGGCGACGCCACCAGTCGGCCCGCATCGCAGCGGGGTGGACGGCGACCGCAACGAGCAGGGCCGTCGGGACAGCCGCCAGGTACAGCCACGAAACGGGTACTACGGCCTCGCCGAACAGCAAGGTGACGCTCGGGGCGAGCAGCACGGTTGCCAGCAAGGTCGCGCCCGCTCCTCTCCGCATAGATGGCCACCAAGCAGGGGCTGCCAGGCCGGTCGGCCAGGCAAGCACTATCGAAACGGCGGTAATGGCGCCCCGGAAGACCACGACACCTGCCACCTCAGCTGCCGCGGCCGCCCACGAGTCCTGGTAGACGCTCACCCAACGCAGGTCACCGAAAACGCCGAGCGGCGCGATAGCGCTCGCCTGAGGGGCCAGGTCAGGATGAGCCCCGTTCGAAAACGCCGCCACGAGGGCAGCCTCGAGCAAGTTGAGCCCTGCACAAACCAGGACGAGCAATTTGGTGCGCGTGCCAATGGCCCGCCAACAACCGCCAAACCCCGACCTGATCTTGCCCGCCGCACCCGACGCGGCCATACCTTCAGGATACGTCTCCGGCTCAGTTCGTGCGTTTATCCCCTACCGTCCGTCCCCTACCCGTCCCGCCTCCTGCTTGCAGTTGGCCGCCCGCCCGCTGCCCGGGCGTTGAGTCAGCCGTAGTTGAGCAATGAGAACGAGCTGAAGATCTGCAGGCCCAACGGGTGGGCGCCCGACCACAGGTCCGAACGCGCCGGCCCCGTCACGATCACAACGGTCACGGCGTCGTCTTCGGTCACAAGGCCCGACACGGCGGTGTCCTCCTGTGCGGCGCTCGCCTCGCCCGGTTTGAGCGTCATCACGGCCGCGCCGACCAATGCGTCGGTGTGAGTGGTGGGGCTCACGTAACCGGTGACGTTCATGTCGGACAAGCTGGCGCCCCATACGCCCGAAGACTGGGACTCGCGAGCCTCCAAGTCGGGCGGCAGGCCGCGGCCGCGCAGGAGCGAGATCGCCTCCCGCTCCCCTTCGGCCACCACCTCGGGGAGGCTGAGCGCGGTACCCGCCGGCGACGTCCGCTCTGGGTAGAGGCGGAACAAATAGGCACTTTGGTCGCCGCCCGGGGCGGAGTACTCCATCTCCGAGCTGGCGAGGAGGCCCGTCACCGATGTCTTGCTCCCGAAGACCGACAGCCGCACCCGGTGTTGCGGTTGGAGCGTCCAGTTCGATGGCACGCAGATCCCGATGTTCATGCTCTTCGCCAAGGCCGGGGCGAGGTCGGTCTGGATGTAGTCGTCCTTGGGGCTGAGGAAGAGGGAGGCGGCGAGAGACCCGCTCGCCCACAGCTCTGCCTTGTACTCGACGTTGGTGAAACACTGGTTGTCGGCGAGCAAGAGCTGCGTGATGAACTGGAAACTGTCGGTCGCCGAGTCGAAGCGCCCGCAGGTCTGCTGCCCGTGGCCCCAGCAGGCGGTTTCGGAGATGGCGCTCCAGCGCGACGAGCCGACCGGCCGCTGGTACCAGAGCACCGTGAGGGGCGTCCGGGCCATCTCGAGGGCCGAGAGCCCGCTCGGGACCGGGACGTCCAGCTCGAGGTAGTTGGGGTCGAGGAACCCCTCGAGGTCACCCACCCGGGGCACCGGTCCGGCCGAGCGCGTGGCAAGGGCGCCCTTGGCCAGAGAGGCCGTGAGAAGGCCCTCCACCTTCAGGATCTCTGCCCGCAACGCCGGTGACGAGGCGCCCTCGTGCGTACCGGCAAGAGCCTCGAGGCTCTCCATCGCTCCCGCCAACCAGGCCTGCCGGAGCGCGTAACTCGTCGTGGGTTGCGGCTTGTCGCAGGTCGTCTCGCCACCAGATGCCGTGCACGCGTAAAGCATCCGCGTGACCCCGGCCTGGTAGGCCTGCCAGCCTTGTCGGTACCCTCCGATAGCCAGATCCGCAATTCCCAGGTCGAGCCACGCCAGCGGGTTGGTCGGGTCGAGCTCCGTCGCTCGAGCGAAAAAGCGTGCCGCTATCGCCGGAGCGGGCGCCCGGCCACCGTTCACGGTCCAGAGCACGTAATAACCCCAACCGACATCGATCAGCTGGCTCGCATCGTGGTCGCCGAGCTCGTAACCCTCCAGCTCGTCCGAAGCCGCAAGCCGCGCCCAGTACGGAGAGAGGTCGGTCACCGAAACAAAGCCGGCACCAACCTCCTCCGACCCTCTGAGGGCCTCGGCGCTGGCCCGCTCCACATAAGCGAGCGCGTAATCTGGCCGGAGCTTTATCGCCGCTGCGAAGTCGTTTATGGCCGGCTGGTAACCCGAAGGCGTCGAAGCCTGCTCCATGGCGACGACCCCTGCCGCGTAGTCGCGCGCCGCCTGGTCCGAAGGCGTCGCCGGTTGCCTGGCGGCAGCCAGCCAGCCGCCCCATGCGAGAGCGGTCGCCACGAGGACGCCGCCCAGGACGACGAAGATAATGCGGTTGCGGCCGTAAAGGACGAAGGCCGACCCGAAAAGGAAAAGTGCCACCGCGACCATCGTCAACAGCGCCGTGAACGAATCGACGAGCTTGCCCCATCTGCCGGCAACGTCGTTGTAAGCATTGGACTCCGCCCCGAGGTAGGTGGCCCCCGAAGCGCGCCCGGCGAAGAAATCGTAGGGAAAATTGGGGTCCGGGTTGCCGTTCGCAAGGTATGGGTCGAGGTCGGCCGGCACCTCGGGCGCGGTTTGGGTCACCTGTTGCGAAGTTGCCTGGTAACGGGCAACCCATTCGAGAGCGCCCGGCTGGTCGTAGGTGGACTCCAACATTTCGTCTGCCGCTTGCGCCTTCAGCGCCTGGAGGGCGAGGTACTGGGCATAGTCGGTTTCTGCCTGCTGGTAGGCGCTCGTCTCGGCACCGCTGGCCTGGAGGCTGAGCTCTTGAGCCAGGTCCGAGTCGTTCGACGACGCAGCCGAGGCCCGGTTGAGGAAAAAACCGCCAACGGCTGCGACGAAAGTCGTCAGCACGACGACGATCGTGAGGAACCGTGCGGAGGGCCTCGCCTGCGGCTTGTGCTCGCTCGCCGCCGAAAGTGCGATCGCCTCGCCGGGCGAAGGCTCGTGGGCCTTGCCGCCGGGCGCGCCTGGCGGCGGAGGCGGCGCGGGCGCGCCCGTGTTCAAAACGTCGGCGGCGGGGCCGCCGGCGCCGGCCGCACCGGCGCGCTCCGCCTGCTGTGCACCCTCCTCTTCAGCGCGCTCGGCCTGTGCCGCCTCTTGGACGGCCTCTCCGAGCTCTGCGACGTTTGCCAGCTCCGTCAGACCGCCGGCTTCCGACAACGCCCCGAGAAAGGGCTCGCCCGGCGGCTCAGAGATCATGCGAGCCCCACCGCAAGGCTGATCCCGAGAGCAACGGCGATCGCGAGCACGCCCGCCCCCGACCAACGCATGCGGCGATGGCGCCAACCGAGGTAGGAAATCGTCAGGAAAAAAGCCGCAACGATTACGAACGCACCCGCGAGCACGATCTCCTCGGCGTGACCGCGGTCGCGCGAAGCAGCGTCCTCCAGGGCGTTGGCCTGGGTGGGGCCAAGTGTCCGGAGGGAGGAAGGGTCCTGGCCCGGCTGGACGCAGGGCGACTCGACTTCGCTTGCGCGAAGGCTTGCCTCGTCATAAAAAACCGAGCCGTTCGCGCCCCTGCTCGAGGGCCAGTAACACACGAACCCGGGGATGATGGCCCGCTCCTCGGCACCTTCTACCCGCGCCTGCGCCTCGAGGGCCCTCGCCTCTGTGGCGTTGCCGCTTTCCCAGGCCTGAGCCGCTTCGGAGTAAAGGGCGCTCTCGGCAACTGTCTGCTCCTGGTAGGTCTCGTTGAGCCGCGCTCCGAAGTCGAGGTAGCTGTCCTGTTCGGCCTTGACGGTCTGGTACTCGGTGACCTGCCCGAGCGCTTGCTGGCTCAAGCCGGACGCCGCCGAAAAGTCGCTCGAGGCCCAAAAGGCGAGGACGGCGCCGGTTATCGAGAGGCCCGCCACCAAGATGACGACGCCCGCGTTCCAGCGGTCGAGGGCCGCTTCCTCTGGGGTAGGTGGGGGGGCCGGGCTGCGGTCGGCACGAAATCGTGCCCACTCCAGGCGGAGCAGGTAGAGCCCGCCGAGGAGGAGCAGGGCCAAAGCGCAGGCGACTAAGACCGCCAACGCTTCTCCCGGTAGCGGCCGGACCTCCCGCCTTGAGGCACCCGCTAATGCTAACCAGCGCCGGCTCTGCCGAAAAGGGACCATTTACGTTCGCCCGGGCACGTCGCAAGCGCGCCACCCGGCGGCCTAACGTTGAGCGGGTGCCGACGATGACGCCGCCCGGAGCAACCCGTGCCCGGTGCATGGCTGCGGCGTGCGCCCGGCGCCCTGAGGGGGGCCCGTGACGCCGGAGAGCGAAGTGAAGAGCGACCTGGGACCGGGCGGCCTCCGCTCGGTGGCAGCAGATGTCGTCTGCACGCGAGGCGGGCTCGCCGTAGGCCTGCGCCGGGAAGATGGCCCGCACTGGCAGGGGTGGCGGGCGTCTTTGGGAGGCGACGGGCACGTGAAGGACCTGTCGTTCATCGTGCGGCGCGGGTCCCCCCTACACGAGATCTTCATCGCTGCTCCTAATAACGAAGACGTCCGCTACGCGCACCCCTCGCAGACCGTCTGGCTCGGCTACGACGACGCCGGGGTGAGGGGCCGCGTGGCGACGGGTGACCCCTACACGATGAGCGGGGCACATGGCCGCTTCGGCTTCCAGTGGATGTTCACTCCCCCGCCTTTCGTCTTCCCGCTCCGAGCCGGGGCGCGCTGGGGAGGGGTGGGCATCGGGGCACCCCCGGGCCGCAACGTCTACTCGTCAGTTAGCTATTCGCCAATCGACGCCGCAAGTTTTATGGTAGTCGTCTCCTACGGCGGGGCCTCCGTGGACGAGATGGACGGCATCTGCCTCCTCAGCGTCGAGGAGCGCTTCGAGAGCCCCTACGAAGTGATCGCAAGTTACGCCGAGGATCTCCGCCGGCGCGGTTGGGCACCGACCCCGCAGCGCCAACCGGCCGCATGGTGGTACGACACGTTCGTTTTCCCCTGGGGCGAGCAATGCAATATAGCGAGCCCGATGAAGCGCGAGGCCCGCAAGGTCACGGCCGACCACCCGGTGGCGAGCTACGAAACCGAGGCCAACCAACGGCGGTGGGTGCAGCGGCTGGTCGACCGGGAGGTGCCCGTGGGCGTGGCATGCACGTCCGACAAATGGCAACGCGACCGGTACCGTTTGTTGCCTGACCCGGGCCGTTACGAGGACCTGACCGAGTTCGTGAGGTGGCACCACGATGCCGGCCGCCATGTGATCGCCTGGTGGGGCCTCTGGCTGGCCGACGGCGCCCCTCTCGAGTGGTGCATCACGGACCAAGAAGGCAAGGCGGTTTCAGTGGACCCGGGGCACCCCGGCTACAGGGAGGTCCTCGCCGGCGACATAACCCGGCTGCTCGGCAAGGACGGCTACGACATCGATGGGTTTTTCCTCGACTTTACGGCCGCCCAGCCGGAGGGCCCCGGTTCCGTCAGTGCGGGCGGCAAAGGGGGCATCGAGCTCCTGCACGATTACGTCGGGCTGATCTACGAGGCTTCCAAGGCTGCCAAGCCTGACGCAATGGTGATGACCCACTGCCCCCACCCCTACTTCGCCGACGTCACCGACGTCCTCCGGCTCAACGACTGGGCCGTCAAAGTACCCAACGTCGTCGAACAGGCCCGCTACCGCCAGCAGATAGCCAGCAATTGTTCAGACTGGCTCGTAAATACGGACAATTGGATGATGTACGACATCGGGCAATGGCGCGAGTACCTCGAGGTCCAGCCCGAACTCGGCATCCCCGCCAGCTGGTTCACCCACGGTGTGTTCGGGGAAGGTTCCTTGCGCTACGAGCCCTTCACCGACGACGACTACAGGCGGTGGAAGCAAATTTGGGCCACCTACCGCAAAGACCACGGCCTCGGTTGAGATCCAGGCTGGCGCGCCCGGCCGCGCCCTCTGAGGCGGCTAGGTAGCTCGCGGCGGTCCCGGGCCCGTACCCGGTTGCTTGGCTATCAGGACCAAAGTCCCTTTGGTGCGGCGGTCCGGCCCCTGCACCTAAACCCCTCAACAGGGAGGGCCGATACCCCTGCCGAGAAGGCCCTTCAGTATGAACAGAACCTCGGAGCACCAGGCTGAATTTTGGTCCAATTACCTGTTCGCCGCGTTTTGCGTGCTCGCGGCCGAAGCCACTGCGACTTTCCTCTACTTTCTCATCGCGCCCAGTCTTGCGTGGAGGTTGGCGCTCCTCCTGATCGCCGGCGCAACCGCCGTCGCGAGTTTCGCCATGCTGCCCCTGGCGAGCTGGGTCGCCCTCCAGACCTGGCGAGCAGACTTCGCGTTCGGTGCAGCTCTGCTGACAGGTGCGATCCTTACCGGGTGCTGCGCTCTCGACGGGGGCATCGACAGCCCGCTCGTCTACCTCTTCGCCTTGCCTGTGGTAAATGCGGCCGTGGCACTGTCCCCCAGGGCTGTCACGATCTGCGGCCTCGTGTCGTTGGCCGAACTTGCCAGCCTGTTTGGTACCGACGTCCGCATAACGTCCTCCGACGGCAAACTGCTCGTGACACTCACGTTTGTCGCCGGGACGACGGTCTTCGCCATCCTGACCAGCCGGGCGCTTAGCACGCTCAACAGCCGTGAACGGGCGCTGCGGGACGAGCTGACCTACCGGGCCTCGGTCGACTGGCTGACCGGGTGCCTCAACCAGGATTCGTTTTACCAACGCCTGGATAATGAAGTCGACCGCGCCTTGCGGTGCGGCGTAATGGCAAGCCTTCTCATGATAGATGTCGACCTGTTCAAGTCCTTCAACGACGCCAGAGGCCACCAGGCCGGCGATCGGGCGCTGTCCGAGGTGGGTGCGCTACTTCACGCGAATAGCCGCCGCTCGGACGTCGTAGGCCGCGTGGGAGGAGACGAGTTTGCCATCATCCTGCCCGCCACCGGGCCAGAAATGGCTTCCGAGGCGGCAGAAAGGATCCTCGACGAGTGCCGCCGGTGCACGGACCTCACCTTGAGCATAGGGGTCGCTGCCCTCCTCGCCGACGACCCAACGGCCGAACGTTGGCTTCGCGACGCAGATCTGGCTCTTTACGACGCAAAAGTTGCCGGCCGGGACCGGGCGTCGGTGCTCACGGGCTCGGTCAGCACGACGCTCGACCTGAGCAGTCCCAAAAGCGCCGGGGTACCGTCGGTGCCGGAGGACCGGGAAGTGCTCGAAAACCGGCTCCGCCAGGTGAGCCGGGAGCAAGCCGAAACAACGGCTTTTATCGACGCGATCCAACGATCGGCTCCGGTCGGTTTGTGCCTGGTGGACACTCATCTGCGGGTCCTGCGGATAAACGACCTGCTCGCCGGTACGGTCGGCGTCGAGCCGGACGCCCTGGTGGGAAAGAAGCTGAGCGAAGTCGTCCCCTACCTATGGGACCGCGTCGGGCCTGCCTACGAAGCCGTCCTTTCGACCGGGAAGGCCGTGACAGTACCGGACCTTCCCGGGCGACCCGCCCCGGGTAGCGACCAGGGCCACTTCTGGCGGTCGACCAATTTCCCGGTCCTGGTCGAGGGCAAAATAATCGGCATCGGGTCGTTCGTTTACGACGTCAGCGCCGAGCACAACCTCAAGCTTTCTCAGGACAAACTTGTCAAGTCGATGGCCGGCGCCGTCTCGTCGACGGTCGAGATGCACGACCCGTACACGGCCGGCCACCAAAGAAAGGTTGCCGAGATCGCAGTCGCCATCGCGCGCGCCCAGGGGCTGCCCGAAGACGACATAAGGGACATCGAGCTCGCCGCAACGGTCCACGACGTCGGCAAGGTACGCGTACCGTCCGAGATCCTGTCGCGCCCGGGCCGGCTGAGCGACGCCGAGATGTACATCGTCCGGGAACACCCCGAGACGGGGGCCGCTGTGCTCGCCGCAGCCAACTTCCCGACCGAAGTCAGCCGGATGGTCCTCGAGCACCACGAGCGGGTCGACGGCTCGGGCTACCCGTTCGGGCTGAAGGGAACCGAGATCAGCCAGGGGGCCAAGATCATCGCCGTGGCGGACGTCGTAGAGGCGATAACTTCCGGCCGCCCTTACCGCAACGCCGTAGGGCTCGAAATGGCGCTCAGCGAGGTGGAACAGGGCCGGGGCACCAAGTACGACCCGGACGTCGTCGACGCGTGTGCCCGGCTGTTCCGCGACCGCGCCCTGCGCGTGGAGCCCGACCTCGTCTGGACGTCGCGAGTGTCGCAGTAGCCGGCCGCCCCCGCAGCCTCAAGGGGGCCAGGAGGGCGGCACTCCACGCGCTGCTCTCGACCGAATGCGGCAGCTGGCGAGCCAGTGCGCCAGGACCACCGGCATTTGTCCCGGTATGCCAGCGGTGGCCTTAGTTTGGCTCGGCTCAGTTTGGCTCGGCTGCCCGGCGCCTGTTGTAAAGGCTTATCGCCCAGAAGTAGGCCGCGACGGCGATGCCGAGGCTCCAGGCGGTGGCGGCGATGGCGTGGTCCCCGACGGCGGCACCCGTCAACAGCCCGCGGACGGTGTCAGCGACGGGAGTCAGGGGCTGGTACTCGGCGAACTGGCGCAACCCGGCGGGCATCGTCGAGGTGAGCACGAACCCGTTGCCGAAAAAGCAAAGCAACAACAGCACCATCGGGGTGTTGCTTGCGGTCTCGACGCTCTTGGCGGCAAGGCCGAGCGCGACGGCGAGCCAGATCAGGCCGAACGCGAACAGGGCAAGGATCCCGGCTACGGCGAGCCATTCGAGGACGCCTGCGCTCGAGCGGAACCCGAGCGCTATCGCGACGCCGACGAGGATCGCCATGCCGGCCAGCGTCTGGATGAGGCTGCCCAGCACGTGGCCGGTGAGGACCGAGGCGCGAGCGATCGCCATCGTGCGGAACCGGTCGATGATGCCACCCGTCATGTCCATGGCGACCATGATCGACGTGCCCTGGACAGCCGAGGCGACCGTGATGAGCAGCAGGCCTGGCACGACGTAGTCGAGGTAGGCGTGGCGTCCCTGGTGGCTGCCGAGGCCGGCTCCGAGCTGGCCGCCGAACACGTACACGAAGAGAAGCAACAAGACGATGGGCATGCCGACGAGCATCACGGTCATGGACGGGTAGCGGAGCTGGCGCTTTAGGTTGCGGCGGAGCATGACCCGCGAGTCGCTGAGGGTGTAGGCGAGCGTGGTCATCGTTGAGCTCCTTGTAGCGCGTGGCCGGCTTGGGGTGCCTGGCCGGTTTGGGGTGCGTGACCTGTCCCGGCATGAGCGGCGACATGGCTGCCGGTCACGGCGAAGAACACGTCGTCGAGGTCGGGGGTGTGGACAGTTAGCCGCTCGACGTCGATCCGGGCATGGTGCAGCTCGTCGAGCAGCTCACGCAGCGAGCTCACGGTGCCGTCGGAGGGCACCTGGAGAACGAGCTGGTCCTCGTCGGGATCGGCCGCCGGCAGGAGGCCGGCCGCCGAACGGAGCAGGTCGGGACGAGCGAAATGGAGCAGGACGTGGCCACCGGGGATCCGGCTCTTGAGCTCGGCCGGCGTACCTTCGGCGACTACCCGGCCCTGGTCGAGCACCGCTACCCGGTCTGCAAGCTGGTCCGCTTCGTCGAGGTACTGGGTTGTGAGCAGGACCGTGACGCCGTCGGAGACGAGCTCGCGGATCTTCTGCCACATCGTGAGCCGGCTGCGCGGGTCCAACCCGGTGGTGGGCTCGTCCAAGAAGATCACCCGCGGCCTGCCGACAAGGGTCATCGCCAGGTCGAGGCGGCGCCGCATCCCGCCCGAATAAGCCGAGAGCACCTTGCCGGCAGCGTCGGTCAGGTCGAACTGCTCCAATAACTCGGCGACCCGTCTTTGCCCGGCCTCGCAGCCGAGGTGGCGGAGGTCTGCCATCAAGCGCAGGTTCTCGGCCCCGGTGAGCAGGTTGTCCACGGCGGAGAACTGGCCGGTGACCCCAATGACGGCCCGGACGCCATCGGGGTCGTCGGCTACGTCGTGGCCGGCTATTTGCATGGAGCCGGAACTGGGCGAGATGAGGGTCGACAGGATGCGGACCATCGTCGTCTTGCCTGCTCCGTTTGGGCCGAGGAGCGCCAGGACCGTGCCCTCCTCCACCGACAGGTTGACGTGGTCGAGCACCACGTGGTTGCCGAACGATTTGCACACGTCCCTGGCGACGATCCCGGGGGCGGCGGTCTGGCCGGTCATCGCGCCCCGCCTTCGCGGCGGTGCTCGGGCGCCTCGGGGAGCTGGCCAGCCGCTTGCAGCACCTCGCGGCGGTCGTGCCACTCCTTTTCCAGGACGGGGATCCGCTCCACCAGGAAGTCTGCGAACGCGGCCCACTCGAGCAGGATCGCGCGGCGCTCGGGAGGGGCGCCCTCCAGGACGCGGAGACCCTCACGCGCCAGGTCGCCCTGCTCTTGGTACTCGGATATGTCGAAGCCCATCGCATTGGGGCCCGACATGTCGATGTAGACCCTGTCCATCCGCTCGCCGGCGGCTCGCGACCGCCGGATCAGCCGGAGGGCCTCCAACGTGTTGACGGCGCCCGCGATGGCGCTACGGCTCGCCAGGAGCGCGTCGGCTAGCTCGCCGATCGTCTGCCCCCGCGGGTCGCACACGGACAGGTACCCGAGGAGGCGGCCCACCATCGGGGCCATCCCGTAACGGCGGGCATAGAACCGGCCCGTGTGGTCGGTGAAGGTGATCTCTGCATCAGTCGGCATGCCGGGTACTCTAACACACAATTTCCGAAGATCACACAAATTTGTGTTATCTCAGGAAGAACGCTCACTCCGCTTGTTTGCGCGGGCCCCTAACCGGGGCGCGCACCAGGGCCGGCCACGGGTGCGAACGGCCACCGCGATGATGGAAGATGCTGGTGGGGGTGGTGCCGTCGTCCCCCCGTCAGGAGGTACGAAGGTGAGCTCGCACGGGCCAAAGGAGCCTCAGCTCAAGGTGGCGTTCAATGAGGACACCGACTGGGAACCGTTCCCGGCTTTCCCCCCTGGAGCCCGTCTCGCAGTTGTCGTCGGGCATCCCGAGGAAGCCGCCCCCTACGTGGTCAGGGTGAAGGTCCCAGCCGGTGTGAAGTTGATGCCGCACCGCCACCACGAAGACCGCGTCTACACCGTGATATCGGGCGTCTTCTACATAGGTGTCGGCGAGGAATTCGACGAGGCGAAGTTGCAGGCATACCCGCCAGGTGCCGTCATCGTCCTTCCCGGAGGCACTGCGCACTTCCACTGGGCCAAGTCCGGGGAGTACATCACGCAAGTGACGGCAACCGGGCCGATAAGCCTCGACTACGTCCACGCCGAGGACGACCCCCGGGCCGGCCCTCCCAAGCCGTGATCGCCGGGAGAGACGTCTAGAACTTGAAGCGGGTTAAGCCGCCCGGCTCGGTCCCCAACGTGACGGTCGCCGAGCGTGGCGTCACCTGGTACACGTCCCACGGGGGTGGACCTTGCGAGGGCGCGTTGAAGGGAGCCGTGATGCCAGGGCCGCTTTCGTAGGGGGTGACCGGCCAGCCATTGCCCGCCCACGTCCTCACGGCGCGCCGTACGATGCCCGGGTCGGTCACCCGGACGGCGTCACCTTCGAGGACGACGTCCGCGTCGCGGACCGACACAGCGACCGAGCAGCGAGGGTCGCGCTCGACGTTGCGGGCCTTGCGGGTGCCGGCGCCAGTCTGGAACAAGAAGGTGCCGTCCACCCAGATGGCGCCGACCGCCGTCACGTGCGGGCTGCCGTCCTCATTCAGTGTCACAAGCCATGTCGTGCGAGCGTTGTGCGCGTCCGCTGCCGGCGCTGACCTCGCACCCAGCTTGTCGACGATGGGCTCCCATTGCACCGGCGGCAGCCCGTCTGCTGCCCCCAAGTTGATTACCTCCATGGCCTGTCACCTTCCGTATGTTCAGCGAACTGGCTTGGCTGTCATAGATCCGACCTTCCCCGGGCGGCAAAGTCATCGCGCGCGGTCGGACCGTCGCCAACCCGCTTAGATGGTGAGGAACGGCTCGGGTGGTGGGTGGCCAACCCCCCACCACGCGACCGGGCGTCAACCCAATGATCCCCATACGCTCCGACCTCATGGGCCCACAGGGGCACGACGTCGACCCCCTTGACTGGGAGGTCGCTCGCGCCCGCATCGAGGCA
Source organism: Acidimicrobiales bacterium (assembly GCA_035508795.1). Classification (GTDB taxonomy): domain Bacteria; phylum Actinomycetota; class Acidimicrobiia; order Acidimicrobiales; family Palsa-688; genus DATJMJ01. The sequence continues at coordinate 13,138 of DATJMJ010000050.1, read as the reverse complement.
GCCCGCTGGTACTGGCTGACCACCTTGCACCCAAGCGGCCGTCCTCACACTCGGCCAGTCTTGGCGGTCTGGGACGGGCAAGCGCTTTACACGACGTCGAGCCGGGCGGCGCAGAAGGGCCGCAACCTACGTGCTGACTCGAGGTGCTCAGTTGCAATCCTGGCCGACGATATGCATATCGTCATCGAGGGCACCGCTTCAGGGCGCCGGGACCTCCGCGAAAGCTGGCAACGGGGCATTTGGCCCGAAGAGCCTGGGCAGTATGGGAGAGATGAAGCAGGAGCGACCCTACCGGACGCGCACCGGGCTAAAAGCTTCAGGTGTGCTCGTTGTTATTGCTTTAGCCGCACTTTTGACCGGGTGCGGGAGCAGCGAGCCCCAAGCCCGTCCAGCGGCACCGGTAGCCCGAAGCTTGCAACTACCCGTGTTCGAAAAGTCCTGTGCACGCCAACCCGGTGCTTCCGCCGTCGTGCCGATAAGAGTAGTCCGCGGTGCGATCGTCGCCAACGTCTGCATCGGGAGCAAAGGGCCGTTCCCGTTCCTGGTGGACACCGGCGGGGGGACTCTGGTGGACTCGAGCCTTGCGGCGCGGCTCCATCTCGACCTCGTTGACGGGCCTCGGGCGGTCACGTCGTTCACCTGCAAGCGGCAGATCTACTTTGCATCTGTCTCACAATGGTCGGTCGGCAACACCGCATTGCTCCCCCAGACCATAGAAGTCGGCGGGATCGAGTCCCCGGCTTTCTCGGACCTGGCCGGGGTGCTCGGCTCGGACACGTTGAGCACCTTCGGTGCGGTCAGGATCGACTACAGCCAACAAACCCTCACTCTGGGGCCACGAAGCGGCCTCCTCCGTTCGGACGTCGCGGGTGGCTCGGGCGGCGTACCGGCCGATTCCTCATTGACAAAGGGCACATCGTTCGCCAGCCCGATGCCGGTCGAGGTCGTGAGCAAGGTCCTTTCCCCCGACCACCTGCGGTTGGTAGAGGTAAGGCCTACCGTTGAGCTGTCGATTGGGCCCTCCCGCCTCACGATGACGCTCGACACGGGCGCAGGCAACACAACCCTTGCACCGAGCGTGGTAAAACAGCTCGGGTTGGCGCCTATCGGGCTACCAGGCACCGCCTACGCCGGCCTCGACTGCCCGATCGCTGTCAACCACTTCACAGTGGGGCCCGCAATGCTCGGGAACGTGCAACTCCCCCAGCAAATTGTGGGCAGCAGTTTCATTCCCCCCGGCACCGTCGGTGTGCTCGGTGCGGGGGTCCTGGTCCACTTGAGCCCCGTACTGGTCGACTACACCGACGGCGAGCTTTTTCTCGGCCACGGTGAGCAGCCTCAGCCATCCGCGGTCACCGCGGCGATGCCAGCAAAGACATAGAGGGGGCGCAGGGCCGGCAATGAGGCGGGAGCTACCCGGGCCGGGAAGCCTTGTTCGCGGTGCTGGTGGGCGGGCGCAACTGCTGGATGGCCGGAATCTGATCTCGGGACCGAAACCCCGGCCATCGCGAACAGCTATACCCTCCGAGCACTCTTCGCATGCCAGCCAGAACCGGCGACACCGGCGGCGGAGCAGTGCCAGGAGAGATATTGGACGTTATTGGGTATGTCGTCGGGCGCATGACATATCACTGGCAATGGGTCAGCGCGGACCAAGTGGTGCTCCTACCGAAAGGGACGGTTTGGAGCGGGAGGAACTCAGCGTTGGTGGTTGCAGCCTCCATCAATAAGTCCGGCCCGCACTCAGGTTCGGGTAGTACCGTTTTCACCGCCAGCGGGCCGCTCATGGACGCGCCGCAACGCTTCGGATCATTTGAGGCGGCCATGAAAAGGCTCGAGGTGATCGTCGCGGCGAACGGAGACGGCATCGAGGGCGGCCGTTAACAAGGCGCTAGTTTGTGCCCGCTTCAGCCCGCATAGGTGACCTACGTCTTGCGAGAGAGCCTCAGAACCCTGCTGGTCACCTGGTGGGCGTACGGTGAGTCGAACACCGGACCTCATGCGCGTCATGCATGCGCTCTAACCAACTGAGCTATACGCCCGAGCAGGGCCACCTTACCAGTCCTCGCCTCACCCCTCGCCTTGTAGGTGCCGCCCACGCTGCCTTCGCGGCCCGGCGACAGCCTCTTCGTGGAAGACCACGGCGACCGACCTGGGGGGCAGCCAGACCTTCGAGCCATCGAGGCCGGCAGCGTCCTGCGAGCTGAGGGCGATGCTGCTGCCGGGCCCTCCGAGGGGCAATGCCTGCCGCTCCGCTGCCAGGTTGGCGGCGATGCTGAAGTGGCCCCGGCGGACGACGAGCCACCTGGAGCCCTCGTCGTACCTCGTCACCACCGCCCAGCGGTCGCAGTTGGACAGGTCCGCCTCGTGGCGCCGGAGGGCGAGGAGGCGGCGGTGCCAATCGAGGACGGAACGGTGCGGCTCTCGTTTCAACTCGTCCCAGTCGAGCTTTGACCGCGTGAAGGTCTCCAGTGCCTGCGGGTCGGGCACCTCTTGGCCCTCCCCCATCGGGTGCTCCCGCCGCCGTCCTTCGCTCACCGCCTTGGCAAGCTCGGGGTCTTTGTGGTCGGTGAAGTAGAGGAACGGGGCAGAGGCTCCCCACTCCTCCCCCTGGAACAGCATCGGCACAAAAGGAGAAAGCAACAGCAGTGCGGCGCCCACCTTGAGCAGGTCCGTCCCGAGCAAGTGGGAAGTGCGTTCGCCGAGGGCGCGGTTGCCCACCTGGTCGTGGTTTTGAAGGCAGCACACGAACGCCGAGCCGGCAAGACCGTCGGCGGGACGGCCCTGGCTCCGCTGGCGGTACTCCGAGAAGGTGCCGTCGTAGACGAACCCGTCCTCGTAAGCCTTGGCCAGTTGGCCAATCAGCCCGAAATCCGAGTAATAACCTTGCCTTTCCCCTGTCAGCACGGTGTGGAGGGCATGGTGGAAGTCGTCGTCCCAGCAGGCGTCCAACCCGTAGCCGTGCTCGCTCCTCGGGCGAGCGACGCGGGGGTCGTTGCGGTCGTCCTCGGCGATGAGCCACATCTTTCGGCCGGCCTCGAAGGACAGTTCGTCGACAGCCGTTGCAAGCTCCTCGAGCACGTGGAGGGGCCCCTCGTCGTAGATGGCGTGAACCGCGTCGAGCCTCAAGCCGTCGATGTGGTAGTCCCGCAACCACATGACGGCGTTGGAGATGACGAAATCGCGCACCCCGTAACTCCCCGGGCCGTCCATGTTGACCGCGGCGCCCCATGGTGTCTCGTACGCCTCGGTGAAATAAGGCCCAAACTCGCTCAGGTAATTCCCGGCCGGCCCGAGATGGTTGTAGACGACGTCGAGGATGACTGCCAGGCCTCGCCCGTGACATGCGTCGACGAAACGTTTGAGGCCGGCCGGGCCGCCATAGGCGTGGTGGGGCGCCCAGAGGTCGGCCCCGTCGTAGCCCCAGCCGCGCTCCCCGCTGGCCTCCGCCACGGGCATGACCTCGAGGGCGTTGACCCCGAGCTCCACGAGGTGCCCGAGGTGGTCGATGGCACCTTCGAACGTGCCCGCCCGGCTGAATGTCCCGACATGCATCTCGTAAATAACGGCGGAGGCGAGCTCGGGCGGCACCCATCCCGCGTCTGACCACTCAAACTGGGAGAAGTCGACCGTGGCCGACGCCCCGTCGGTACCCTCAGGTTGCCACGGCGAGCGAGGGTCGGGGCGCGCGGGACCGCCGTCGACAGAGAACCTGTAGCGCGTCCCGGGAACCAAAGCGGGTTGCACCAGCTGCCACCACCCGCGGCCCTCCTGTCCCATCGGGAGCCGGCGGTTGCCTGCCAGGACGACTTCAACCGCCTTGTGGCCGGGCGCCCAGATGCCGAAAGTCATGCCGACAACTCTTACCCAGAGAGCCCGATGTCAGACGTACCCGCAGCCGGCCGCCCGCCGGCCGAGGCGAAGCTTCAGCCCTTCACGCGTTCGAGCAGTGCGACGGGGAGCCCCCCGAGCAGCCGGCCAACCGCGACCCGGCCCTCCCAGCTGCCGCCGCACAGGACGTCCCGCCACTTGCCTTCGGGGAGCACGAGATGAGCCCCTCGCCAGCCGCCGCCTTGTTCGAGCGACAGCGGCCACCGGGTAATGACCGTGACGGCCTCGGCACCGCGGGCGAAAGCAATCACGTGGTCGGCAGTCGGGCCGCCCGCCTCGAGCGGGGTATACGCCCCCCGCGTGCCCGGCCCGAAGGCCGCCGGCCTCCGCGCCCGGAGAGCGAGGGCCTCTTTCACGACAGCAAGCTTGGTAACCCCTTGAGCGTCGCCCTCCTGCCAGCGGGCTGCCAGATCCTCCCCTTCGAGCTCCTGAAGGAGTTTCCACCTCGTCTCGTAATCGACGGGGCGGCGGTTGTCGGGGTCGACCAGGGAGAGATCCCACAGTTCGCTCCCCTGGTAGAGGTCGGGCACACCTGGCGCGGTGAGGGTGAGCAATTTGAGCGCCAACGAGTTGGACTGCCCGGGCCGACGGACGCGCTCCACGACCTCCTCGAGCTCCTCGACGAAACGCCTGTTGCGGAGCACCGAAGTCGCAAAGTGCATCGCGGCTCGCTCGTATATCTCGTTGGGCTGGTCCCAGCTCGAGTGCAATTTGGCTTCCCGCACAGCCTTTTCGAGGAAACCCGACACGCGCTCGGGACCGATCGGCCAGGCCCCCACAAGTGTTTGGTAGAGCATCCATTCCGTCGCAAGACCGGGCATGTCGGCCGTCCAGTGGCGCCGGTTGAGCGTATGCCAGCGCCACGTGGTCTCCCCCCACTCGTCTGCCATCTCGGACAGGACCGAAAGCCTGGCACGCACGTCCTCCGACCGTTTGGTGTCGTGCGTCGAGGTTGCAAGCAAGCCGAAGGGGTGACGCTTTTGCGCCTCTGCGCACCAGGCGTGCAGGTCCGCCGCCAGGGTGCCCGTGCTCCGCGGGTCGCCGCCCACCTCGTTGAGGGCAAGGAGCGGGAAGTAGCGGTAAAAAGCCGTGTCTTCGACAGCCTTGGCCATCACCGGGCCCGTCAGCTGCTGGAAACGCATCGCCATTTCGACTTCTGCCGGACCGGCCCCGGGGAGCCGGAGAAGGAGGACGTCTCGCACGAACTGGAGCAGTTCGCCATCGAGCTCGGGGACGCGCAGGCCTGCCTCGACGACCGCTCTCTGCACGACCGCGACGTCGGGGGCCGCCGGCCGCGCTCCGGGGACCACGTAAGTCCGGTAGACGCTGAACGCCGCGATCACCTCTGCCAGGCAGTCCCGCAACTCCCGCCTGGTATGGTCCGAATGGCGGCGGTGCAACTCGCAAACGCGGGCGAACCGCTCGACGATCCTCGTCAGGTCTGCCGAAAGCGAGCTGTCGAGCACGAGCCTTTTACAGTCGTGGACGAGGTCCTCCCACAACTGGTCAGTACCGGTGAAGGACCCGAAGGCGCGTTGCAGGGAAAGCGCCCCTTCCGGCTTTATAAAAAGACCGCCGGCGAGGTTGAGCCAGTCGTAGCCCGTGGTCCCGGCCACGGGCCAGTTGGCAGGCAACCGTTCACTCGGCGCAAGGATCTTCTCGACCAGCGCCCAGACCCCAGAACCCGCCTCCTCGAGGCGCCGCAGGTAGGCAAGTGGGTCGCGCAGTCCGTCGATATGGTCGACGCGGAGCGCGTCGATGACACCGTCACGGAGCCAGCGCAACACGAGCCTGTGGCTGTCTGCGAAGACGGCGGGGTCCTCGACCCGGATGCCCACGAGGTCGTTGATGTCGAAGAAACGCCGGTACTGTCCCTCTTCGGAGGCGGTCCGCCAAAATGCCAACCGGTAGTTTTGCCTTTGCAACAAGGCATCGAGGGAATCGACGTCCGACCCGACGGCCTTCGCTTCGGCGTCGACAGCGTCTTCGACCTCGACGTGCTGTTCGCAAAGGGCCGCGAGACGGGCGCGCAGGACTTCTTTGTCGCGGTGGCGCTCTCTCACGCTTGCATGGTCCGTCGCCCACGAAGGCGGCAGCCGCCCGAGCGCCGTGCCAAGGCTTTCGAGCTCGGCCCGGACAGCCGGTTCGGTGCCCCTTGGCAACCGTTTGGCTGCCCGCGAGATGAGCTGGTCAAGGCTGCGCGGCGCGATCGGGAGCGTGTTGGCGAAATACTCGAGCGTGAACGTGCCCTTTGAGTGGGCGAGGCCGAACTTGCGAGCTTCGAGCTCGCGGCCATAGTGGTCGCCGAGTATTGGCAGGAGGACGACGCTGTTTTGGTGGGCACCGGCTTGTTGCGCCCCGTTTTCCCTGTGCTCCGGCGGCCCCCAGTCGACGTCGAAGTAGCCCGCGTACACACTCGACGGCCCGTTTTCGAGGACGTCCCACCACCAACGGTTGTCCGGCGAGGAAACAGCCATGTGGTTGGGCACGATGTCGAGCATCTGGCCCAAGCCCTCCTCACCGAGGGCCCCCTGTAGGCCGGCATGGCCCGCCTCGCCACCGAGCTCCTCGTTGACCGTTGCCGGGTCGACGACGTCGTAGCCATGCGTACTGCCTTTGGCGGCCTGGAGCACCGGCGAAAGGTAGACGTGGCTGACCCCCAGCTCCGCCAGGTAAGCCGCGATCGCGGCGGCATCGGAAAAGCGGAAGCCAGCGTGCAGTTGGAGCCGGTAGGTTGCACGCCGCTTTGCGCGGCCGCGCCGGGCCGGGTGGCGGCGCTGTCGGTCGTTCATGGTCGGCTTGATCCCTTTTCCCCTTCCCCTGGCTCGACTAAACCATCGCCGGGCCCCGGTGAGGTTGGCGACAACCACCGCCTCGCCTGCACGAGGCCTCCGTCAGTCTCCTAGCCTGGGCGGCACGTGACCGCCTACATCCCGAGCCCACCGGCTAATGGCGTCAGCTTAGGGCCGTTCGAACTGCACTTTTATGGGCTCCTGATTGCGGTCGCCGTGCTTGTTGCCGCCTGGGTGGCGCAAAAACGCTGGGCGCGACTGGGCGGCATGCCGGCGACGATCGTGCCGATCGCGTTTTGGGCCGTCATCGGCGGCCTGATCGGTGCCCGCCTTTACTCGGTCGCCACGAGCTGGCAGCAGGACACCGGGGGGGACTGGCTCGAGATCTTCGCAATCTGGGACGGTGGCCTCGGCATCTGGGGCGGCGTCGCGGGAGGGGTCGTGGGAGGTTGGCTGCGGGCGCGGCAGATGCACCTGCCTCTCGCCCCCCTGCTCGACGTGGTCGCACCCACGTTGGCGCTCGCGCAGGCGATCGGGCGTTGGGGCAACTACTTCAACCAGGAGCTTTTCGGGCTCCCCTCGAAACTGCCCTGGGCGGTCCGCATAACCAACCTCTCGCAACTCGAGCAAATCCCCGCCAAGTACCGGCCGGCTCTCAACGTGCCCCACCCTGCGGGCACCTACCAACCGACGTTCCTTTACGAGTGCATCTGGGACCTGGTCACCTTCGGCCTCCTCCTCGCCATCGAGCGCAAGGTGAAGCTGCGGCGCGGCTACCTGTTCGCCGCGTACGCGTCGCTCTACACCCTCGGCCGCTTTTTCACCGAGTACCTCCGGATAGACCCGGCGCACCGGTACCTCGGGCTCCGCCTCAACGACTGGACGAGTATCGGCGTCTTCGCCGTGTCCACTTCCGTGCTCTTGGTGTTGGGCCGGCCGAAAGGCCAAGAAGCCGAGCCGTCTGGCGTGCACGCTTCCCCTCGAGCAGAGCCTGGGCGAGGGGGACCTGGTGGGGGGCTGGTAGGTGACCCGCTCCCGGCCTCGCTCCTGGAGGCGGAGCGGGCCCGCCTCGGGCTCGGCGAGGACGCCGGCACCGCTGCCACCTCCCCCCACCCCTAGGAGCCCGGCGGGTTCTATACGAGCCACGCGGCGAGCAGTGTCCGGTCGTCGTGCGCACCCCGCCGGCTGAAATCGGCAGCCTGCGCCAGCTCGAGCGGCGTCACTTCTCCCCTGCCGGCGCGCCAGAGCAGCTCCGCGAGCGCAGGTGCCACCGTGTTCGGCCCGTCCCGGAGCGGATCGGCCACCCCGTCCGACTGCAGGACGAAGGCTCCTCCGGGCTCGAGCCGGGCGACCGAGGTGTCGACCCCGGCCGGCACCCCTCCGCGATGAGCACGGGAACTGGCTGCGCCCATGCGGCTTGCGAGCGGCAGTACGGAAACAAGGGTCGACTTCAGGCCCTCCCCGCCATCTCCGGGCACACTGAACCCCGCCGGGCCGAAGACTTCCTCCCACTGCCCGTCCGCGCCCATTGTGAAGGCGGTGCTGTCGCCGACGCGGGACACCGAAACCACGCAACCTCCCGGCGAAACTTCCACCAGCGCGACGACCAGGGTTGTAGAAAGCTCTGCCGCAGCGTCACCACCTGCTGCGGTGACCTCCTCGTCGGCCGCCCGGATAGCCGCCAGGCCCGCCATTTCCCCCCAACCTTCCCCGTCCCGGGACAGGGCCCTCAAGGCGGCACGCACTGCCAGATCCGCGCCCTCTCCTCCCCTCCCGGCCGTGCTCACGCCGTCCGCGACCACCAACGCCAGCCGGTCGGGAGCCGGGTTGGCCCAGCCGTAAGCGTCTTCGCAGCGTTTGCCGGCTAGGCGGTGAGACACGCCGGCGACGGAGGCCGCCATCACCCTGAAGTGCCCCGAGGCACCACCTTCGGCGCGGTAGGCGGCGTCCGGGGCCGCAGCGAGCGCCCGGAGAGGGACGGGCAACTGGTTTGCACTGGAAGGCTCGCCCCACACCGGGCCAGCCCACCCGGTCGTCATTCCAGCTCGTCCACCGGGATGGCTTGCATGTTGGGGAGTTGCGGGGGCACGAGTTGGGGAGCGCCCGAGACGGCACTCGCAGAGGAGCTGACGATCGATTGCACGAGGCCGGCCATCAGCTCGGGCACGACGGCCGATGGCGAGGCTCCCTGCGCCGCCACGAAAGCCCGGTTGGGCTTGTTTTCGGCCACGGCGGCGAGGATCTCGGGTACGGCTTCGCCGAACCCGAAGGCCAAAATGTTGGGGCGCCGGCGCCAAGCCGGTTCGACGAGGCGGCTATGCGAGCCGCGCCAGCGCTCCTCCGGGTCGGTCGGCCGCCCGTCCGAGACGAACAGCACGGCCGGTCGGTACCAGCGTTCCCCCAGAGCGCGGCCTGTGTGGTAATCGCCCTCGATGACGCGCCGCAGGTGGTCGAACGCCGCAGCGTAAGACGTCCGGCCCTCGACGTCGACCCGTGGCATCGACTCGACGAGGGCAAGGTCCGAAAGTGGCAGCACGGTCCTTGCCGAGTCGCTGAAAGTCACGACCCCGAAGCGGATCACTTCGGCGACGGTGGGGTCCTGGCCGACGGCGGAACGGATCTGGGGGAGCTCGGCGTTGACCTGCGCGATCGGCTCCCCGGCCATCGATTGGGACACGTCAAGGCAGAGGTAGAAGGGGAAAACGGCATAGCGCTCCTCCGTCCCGACGTGCTCGTTTGGCATGGCCCGAACGACGCTACCGGGCCCGGCCCCAAAATCAAGCCCTGCGCGAGCTGCTCAAAGCCCTATCCAGGGGCTCACGATCATGCCGACCACGAACACCGCCAGACATGCCGCAGCGACATCGAGGGCGAGCACGCCCCCAAGCCTGCGCAACCCGTGCAACCGCCTTCCCGGTGAGCGCACGAGCCGGACGGAAAGACGGTGCGCCGCCCCCCATGCGGCGGCCGCTCTCCTCGCCAGTTCCCGCGGGCTGGCCGAGGCGGTGACGGCCGAGCCTGCGCTCCCGGCTAGGCCGGCCAGCTCGCCCGAGCTGTCGAAGGTGACGGGCTTGACAAGCTGCCACGTGGACGGCGCCCGGGCCCGCAGGACCGGCCGCACCACGACGTCGGGGACGTGGCGGGCCTGGCCCGTAGGGGGCAGGGTCAGGAGCGTCGGATGACCCGGCTCGGGTAGGGCGGGGCCGCTCGCCACCGGGTCGCCCTGGGCTTGGCGGACGGATGCGGCCAGTTCGCTCGCCCCGAGGGCAGCCAGCAGCTCCTCCAGCCGCGCGCACCACTCGGCCGGCGCCGGCCGGCCTGCGGGCGCCACCAAAGACAGTGCCGCCTCACATGTGTGCCAGAGGGCGGGCATGTCCGGGAGGCGCCGCCAGGACCGTGGGAGCTCCAGGTCGACATCGACTCTTTGCCCACTGCGCTGCCTTCCCTGGAGGGGGAAGTGGGCCGCCCCTACCACCCGGAGGAACGCGAGCCCGAGCGCGTAGCGGTCGCTCGCCCCGCAGAGCCCGGCGCCGGCGCCGGCGCCGGCCGCGGTCGCCGGGTCCTCCCAATTGGGCGTGGTGGCCCGGGGCTTGGGCACCTCTTCGGGACCGGGGCCGGCTGGTGCCGGCGGGCCGAGGACTGTGGCCCCGTCACAGTCGAGCACGTAGACGGCCGGGCCGGGGACCATGGACCAGAGGACGTTTTTGGCGGACAGGTCGCCATGGACAGCCCGGAGCGGGCCCTGTGCGCCCTCCCAACCGTCGAGCAAGCGGCTCAAGGCGTAGACGAGCGCCACCCGTTCAGGGTCGCCAGGCGGAGGGACCTGCGCCCCGTAGGCAATGGCAATGCGGTCGGGGTCGCTCACCAGGTAGCTGAGGTTTGCCAGCCTGCCCTTGCCGTCCCGGTGCCTCAACCAGAACGCCGCCGGAGCGCGCGGCATCAGCAGGCCGATGGCGTCCGGGCCCCCGTCGACCACGGCGGCCACCGGCCAGGCGCTCGACGACGCGACGCGCCGTGCGCGGGCCGGGTCGAGCGCCCCGAGCTGGGTGGGGAGATCGACCACAGGCTCGACATCGCGTATAGGCCGCGGCCGGCGGAGCTGCTTGAAGACGAGCGGCCCATTTGGCTGGCGGGCGGGCCCCGGTGCCGCGACTACTTCGAAAACCCTTCCCTCCCCGCCCTCGGCCAGCATCGGCCCGAGGACAAGGTCCGAGGCGACAACCGTGTGCAAGGCGTCGCCGGCCTCAGTAACCGGCCACGGGGTCCACTGCTCCGGCCAGAGGCAGGCCCGCAGCCAGCCTCCGCACGTTTTCCTCGACCCGTACCGCCAGCAGGAGGCGGGTCATTTCATCGGTATCGGCGGTGTGGGGCGTTATCAGGCAGTTGGGCATCGACCAAAGGGGGTGCCCGTCCGGCAGAGGCTCAGGGTCGGTAACGTCGAGCGCCGCGCCACCGATCCGCCCCGCTCGCAGCGCGTCGACGAGGTCGCCGGTGCGGACATGACGCCCGCGGGCGACGTTCACGAGCCAGGCGTCGGGGCCCATGAGGGCGAGCTCCTGCGCGCCGATGATGCCCACGGTGGCAGGACTTAGCGCCAGAGCCACGAAAACCACCAGCGAACCTGGCAGGACCGAACGGAGTTGAGCGCTGCCAACCGTGCGGGCGGCCCCCTCCAAAGGCAGCGGGTTGGCCCGCACGACGGTGGCCCTGACCTCGAACGGGGCTAGGAGAGCCAGGAGCTCGGTCGCAATGCCACCCCCGCCCAGGATTGTCACCTCGGCGCCAAAGAGCGTCGTGGCCGCCCTTTGTCCCCAGCTGACCGCCCGCGCCCGCTCCGGCAGGCGCCGCAGGCCCGCAAGTGCCAGGGCGAGGGCGTGCTCTGCCACCGGGCGGGCGTAGCTCCCCTTGGCGCAGGTCCAGGTGACGCCCCTCCAGCGAGGGTCGTCCAAGAGACCGCTTTCGAAAAGGATCTCCACGCCCGCCATCGGCAGCTGCACCCAGCGGACAGCCTGGTGGGCTCCGAGGACGTCTGGGAGCCCCTCGACCGAGAACGACGACCAGATGAGCCCGTCGATACCGTCCCGGCTTGCTGGCCCGTCCTCGCCGACGGCTACGCCTCCGCCCCGCTCGACAGCACTCTCGAAAAGCTCGTCGCGTACCGGTGCCACGAGGAGCCTCGGCGCTGCAGCGCTCGCCAAGCGCCTCACGTGCCTCTGGGACCGAAACCGAACGGCCGCTCCGGGCCGTCCTGGCCCGCTCCGCTCGACGGCCTGGGCCCCGGCGCCCAAACTTCGTCCACCAAGCCGTACGCCACGGCGTCGTCGGCGCTCAGCCAACGGCCGATCGAAAGGTCGGCTTCGACGTGCTCCATCTGGCGCCTGGTGGCGGCGGCCAGGCGCGCCACGTAGCGCTCCACTTGAGAGCGATGATGCTCTGCCCAGGCCGCGAGCTGCGTGGCGCTCCCGCTCACGGTGACTTGCGGCTCGCTCAAATGGAACTGGGAGTGCGGTGCCGCCAAACGCCTGGCGCCCGAAGCGACTATCCCGACTGCCGCCCCTTCCGCCCGGCCGAGGGCGGTGATGTTGACGGGGACCCCGAGAAGGTCGATCGTGTCGACGATCGACAGGGCGGCGTCGATCGGCCCGTCGCACGAACCTACGTACAGCGCGACGGCGCTGTCGCCGGTCGCGTCCAGAGCCATCAGCTCTGCGCAAGCGCGGCTGACCGCGCTGTCGTCCAGCTTCCCCCAGAGGCGTACGACCCGCTGGTCGAGGAGGTGGGCGTCGAGGAACCCTGCCGAGCCCCAGGGCGGGCCGAGCCCCGCGCCCTGCCCGGGCTGGCCCGCGGGTTGCCCGTCGGGGCCGAGCGGCTCGGGGGCCTTCGGGTAACCTGGCCAATCCGGCATCGGGCCTCAGTCCTGTGCCGGCTTGAGGGACAATTTCCAGTCGAGCTGCTGGCCGATAGCGGCGGCGTAGCGCTCGAGGGTCGATAGGCGCAGGTCGGTCTCACCTGATTCCAAGCGGGCGACCGCCGACTGGGAGGTGCCCATCCTGGCGGCGACTTCGGTTTGGGAAAGTCCCAGCTCGACACGCTTGGCCGACAACGTCGCGGTGAGAGAACGCCGCTCCCTCGCCATCTCCCTGAACCCGGGGAAGACCGGGTCGTGCTTGCGTTCGTCCGAGGTCACCAAAACGCCCCGATGCCGTCCTGACTTCTACCCACGAATTCTATCCCGAGAACGATATCTTACAAAAGAGATACCATATCGCTCATACCAGCTGCACCAACAGTAGTCCCAAAGGCCTCGGGCAAAGGAGGAGCCATGTCCGTTATACCCACCGTCCTCGACCAGTCGAGCAGAGGCGAGCGCGCCTTCGACATTTACTCGCTCCTGCTCCGGGAACGCATCGTGTTCCTCGGCCAGGAGGTGGACGACCAGATCGCCAACCTCCTCG
>DATJMJ010000049.1:0-2071 GCA_035508795.1 Acidimicrobiales bacterium | reverse complement strand
CTGCCGGAGATCCTCTCGAGCTCAGCGATGGCGGCCTTGAAAGGCATCGCCCTGCGGTAGGGGCGCTCGGTTCGCATCGCGTTCCAGGTGTCGCAGCAGGCGATGATCCGCGCCTCGAGTGGGATCCGCTCGCCGGCGACGCCATCGGGGTAGCCGGTCCCATCCCAGCGCTCGTGGTGGGAACGGACGATCAGCCCGACCTGACGCATGAAGCCTCCGACCCGCTCGAGCATCTTCTGGCCCTCGAGGGTGTGGGTCTTGATGATCGTCCACTCGTGGGGGTCGAGCTTGCCGGGCTTGTTGATGATCTCCTTGGGGATGGCGATCTTCCCGACGTCGTGCAGGAGCGCGGCGAACTCGAGGTTGCGCTGACGCTCGGGACTCAGTCCGAGGTGTTCGGCCATTTCGAGGGCCAGGGTGACCACGCTCTTGCAGTGCTCGCCGGTGTAGCCGTCGTCGGCCTCGATCACGTCGCCCAGCACGAGCGCGGTGCCCCGGTAGGCGCTCGAGAGCTCGAGCATGCCCTCGAGGCGGCGATGGCGCTCGTTGGCAAACAGGGCGAATAGGCCGAGGAGCGGGACCAGCGCCAAGACGGCATACGGGGAGCTGTCCTTGGCCACGACCAAGCCGATGCCGGCCAGCGCCGCGTCGATCAGGTAAACCCAGGAGCTACGCACGAGCGAGGCCAGCGTCAGTCCGCGCGCAATTGCCACGAGCGCCGCCGAGGCCCCGAAATCGACTACGAACTGCGCCGCCAGTGCGGCGAGCAGCAGGGCCGGGCCTGCCGCGCTCGGTTGCACGTGCGCAATCGCCAGCACCGCCGCCGGGCCGACGGCGAACCACGCATTGATCGGCGCCTGGGGCAATCTGCTCATCGGCAACCGACCGCGCACGACACCCGGGAGGCGCCCGATCGCAAGTCCGACTGCCACCCCCAGCGGTACGGTCGCCGCCGGCATGGCAAACAGCAAGGCGACGAAGGGCAGTTGCGTCGGGACGGTGAAACCGAGCGGTGTGTCGATTTGAACGAGCGTCGCGAGCACGAAGACGAGCATGCACAGGAGGGCAGGGGCTACGGCAAACGCTTTAGGCGGGCTTAGCAACCAAAGCGCGCCCACCGCGGCGATCAAACCGGCACCGAGGATGACCCAGGCCGCCCGTTCACGCGCAGTCGGGCGTGACGCTTGGCGCACGAAGGTGTCGGCGAGCAGTTCCTGCTCGTCGAAGGTTGGCTCGAAGGACATCTCCCTGGCAATATCGAGCCGCAGCCCGACGAGCCTTACAGAGTCGTGCCAAAACGGCCCAAACCTCCAACAAGTGTCCAACTTTTGCGGCCGCCGATGTCCGTTGGGGCTCCGGGTGGACGATGAAGCGCTCGTAACCCAACTGAAAAGGGCAAACCCGGCGTGAGCCGGTGACGCAAAGCTAGGGGTCTCGTGGAGCGCGAGACAGCCCGGCTGCCAGTACAGCCAAGGAGGGCTCTACTTGTTCAGTCCGATTGCGTCACTTCGCCCATCGCGCCCCCAGCTGTTGCTGGCGGGCCTGTTGGCCGCCGTCGCGTGCGCCCTGATGTTCGCCGGGTCTGCACACGCGGCATTGATTAGCACCGACCCGTGCGACGGGTCGACTCTCACGCAGCCGTTCCTGCCCTGGAGCGACTCGAACCAGTACAAACTCGTACCCGGTAGCGACTTCAATGGCAGCGCCCCGGGGTGGACTCTCACCCGTGGGGCCAAGCTCGTGCCGGGTGGAGAGCCTTTTGGCGTCACCGGGCACGTCAGCTCGTCGTCGCTCTATCTACCGGCTGGCGGGACCGCGCAATCGCCGTTCAACTGCGTTGACGCGGCCTATCCGATGTTCCGGCTGTTCGCCAAGAACAACTCGCTCCTATCGACGGTCGCGGTATCGGTTGTCTATGACGAGCCGCTCCTTGGCCAGACGGCGATTCCGGTGGGCGTGATCGCGTTGACCCCGAAATGGGCGCCGACAGCCCAGTTCCTCACCGCCTCGGTGGTACAGGGGCTCGTGACGGGCCTGGTCTCGGGCAGCGACCCACAGGTGGCTCTTCGGT
>DATJMJ010000048.1:0-22710 GCA_035508795.1 Acidimicrobiales bacterium | reverse complement strand
AGCGTGAGGCTTTTACCGAGCGACCGTTGGCTCAACGCCGAAGCGCGCCGGTTGGTGCGTGACCGCGGTGTGGACGGCTTGAGGCAAGTCCTCGACCCGTTACGGACGGCTCTACTCGAGGACCCGATCGCAGCGCAGAACGATTGGCCATGACGCTGCTCATCTGACAGCCCCTTGCAGCCGAGCGCGCACCAACGCTGCGATTACCCGCGACACCGCCTTCAGACGCAGATCCCCAGGATGCAAATGGTCGTGGTGGTCCGCTTCGGCTGGGTAGTAGTCGCGCCCGTTGGCTGCGTAGTAGTTGTGCCTGGCGGCTCAGTCGTCGAGGTCGCGCTCGTGGTAGCCGTCGTGGTCGTAGCACCCGTCGTGGTGGTAGCACCCGTCGTGGTCGTGGCACCCGTCGTCGTCGTGGCACCGGTCGTCGTCGTGGCACCGGTCGTCGTCGTGGGAGCTGTAGTCGTTGTTCCGGCGGTCGTCGTCGTCGTGGCCCGGGTGGTGGTCGTCCTGAAGCGGGTAGTCGTCGTCGATGGGCGGCTGGTAGTGCTCGCTGCCGTAGTCGTAGTGGTCGCGGCCGTGGTCGTCGTCGCTTTCGTCGTGGTGGGCTGGGCCGCCGTCGTCGTCGGCGTCGCCGTGGACGTTGTCGCAACCGTCGTCGTCGTGGCCGCTGCCGTCGTTGGCGACGCTGTAACGGTCGTCACTTGCCTCGCCGTGGTCGTCACTTGCCTCGTCGTGGTCGTCACTTGCCTCGTCGTGGTCGTCGCGCGCGCCGTCGACGTCGTTGGCGCCGGCGTCGTTGTGGCAGCGCGTGTTGTGGGCGGCCGAGTTGTAGTGGGGCGCGGTGTAGTGGAGCGCGTCTTAGTGGGACGCGCTGTGGTCGTTGCAGGCGTCGCCCTGAGGGTAGTCGTCGTCGTTAGCCCATTCGTCGAAGGGGCGCCGGTAGCGGGCGGAAGGGGAGTAGTTGTCGAGGAGCGTGCCGTCGTGGGGACAACCGAACGCGTCGGCACCGCAGTTCTGGTCACCGTCGACGAAGTCCTTCCGGTGTTAGCGGAAGTGGGCGTGCCGGCAGCACCGCCGGCAGGTTTGTGACGCCCCGTCGTCGTAGTTGTCTGCCCGGCACTGGTCGCTGCCCTCGGGGCCGTTGAGGTAGCAGTTGACCGGCCGGCAGGCGGTCCCGGCAATGTCGGGCCGGGGAGGGCCGTAGTCGCCCGAGGCGCAGTTGATTTAGAAGACCCGTGCAATTTAGCGGGTTTTCCGGAGCTTGGGCTCGTCGTCCCGCCTTGGCCCGTTGGCTGGCCGCCCTCCCGCGAGATCGTCATTACGCGCTGCACCACCGCCTTATGGTGAGCGGGGAAGAGCGAAAAAACCAACTGGAGTGAACCATTGTCCCGGCGCATCGTTGTCGCAACCCAAGAGATCGGGTTGCCCGCGTTTCGATCGTGCGGCTCGGCAAGGCGGGGTCGCTCCGTGCCGGATTTGTGCCGCACAGGAGCCCCCCGGGCTTCGCTTTGGTGCGCTGCGTGCGCAGTCTCGAGTTTGGGAAGCTCCGAAGGCGGCGATGTCGTAGCGGGCGGAGCTCCCCCAACGAGCTCGCTCCCGGGTTGGGGGTGCATGGTCGCTTGAGGGAGTACGACGTTGACAGCGACAGTCCCGACAGCGGCAATTGCGACGCTGCCGGCAGTAACTTGAGCGCCGGCGAGCAATACCCTACCGGCGGCACCCACCCGTGCCATAAGCGGGATGCCGGCCAGCCAGCAAATCGGCCCCCCCGTCCAACGGAGCTTGCCGACAGAGATATTGAGAAATGCACGGACGATCTGGGGGTCAAACTGCTTTCCCGCACAGCGTGCCAGCTCTTTCCGGGCCGCTTCGGCCGTCATGGCCTTTTTGTAAGAGCGCGCCGCGGTCATGACCTCGTAAGCATCGGCGACTGAAACGATGCGGGCGCCAAGCGATATCCCGTCCCCGGCTAGTCCAAAGGGGTACCCCTTGCCGTCGTAGCGCTCGTGGTGCTGTTCGATCGCCAGGCTCCAGTCGCCAAGCCACGGGGCGAGCGGAGCAACTAAACGGCCTCCCTCCACTGGGTGCTCACGGATGCGCGCCCACTCCTCGTCCGACGGCTCACCGGTCTTGTTGAGTACCTCGGGGTGGACTGCCAGCTTGCCGACGTCGTGAAGAAGCGATGCCCACCGCAAACGGTCGCGGTCAGCCGTCGGTAGGCGTAATTCTGTGGCGATCACGTCGGTCAGAGCCCGAACCC
The DNA here is from genome assembly GCA_035508795.1 of Acidimicrobiales bacterium. Taxonomy (GTDB): domain Bacteria; phylum Actinomycetota; class Acidimicrobiia; order Acidimicrobiales; family Palsa-688; genus DATJMJ01. Next base: position 20,450 of record DATJMJ010000048.1, on the reverse strand, counting down.
TTTCCGAATGGCCGCGTGTCCTGCGGTCGTGCCGGGTGAGCGAGGCAGCGAGCGCGAGCACCTCGGCGGCCACATCCGTCGGCACCGCTCCGCCGGGGCCGGGCTCTCCCTGCGCGGCTCTTTCGAGATCCCTTGTCGTCCCCGCTCTCCGGGCAACCTTGAGCCGCTTGGGTGCCTGGTCGGGAAAAAGCATCGTCATCTTGAGAAGCGCTGCCATGGGGAGCAGCGCCCGGCAGAACCGCTCGGTCGCGACGAAGGCGACGGCCGAAGTCCCGAGCACGGCCCCCCACCAAAGGACTTCCTGCTCCACACCGTCGCCCCGGTGGAAGATCCTCCCGACCACGACGGCGACCAGGATGGACAGGGCGAACGGGCCCACCAGGGACGCGACGGACAGCAGGGCGGCGAGGGCCCGATGTGGCCGCCAGCGGTCCTCGCTAAGTTTGGGCGCGTCGTCGGGAGCCGGGCCGACAGGTCCTCTGCCGAAGCGCCGTCTGGCAGCCACGCCAGCGACGATGACCAGCCCCCAAGGCGCCCCCTTTGCAACCAAGGCACCTAGGGCGCGCCGCGACGGCCGACCGTCGCCCCTCGGCTTGGGCATTACAGGATTTATCGACCGGCAGGCCTTTGCGGTTGACCCGTGGGATTACTGCCGCCGGCGCGTTGCCGCCCCGGAGCTCTGACCTTGTGCCCCGCCGAGCAGGAGCCCCGATGCACCCTGTGGTTGGCGACGGGGGTGCTGGCACGAACCTGATATCCAAGCTCGCCACCTTGTCCGTGCCTCGGCGGAGGTGAAAGCTAGTTGTTGCTCCGACCCGTCCAAGTACGTCTTCGCTCGTGGGAGGCTGGCAGATGGACCACACCGATCCCGGCGGCACCGTCTGGTGAGCAGCGCCTTTCGGGCCTCGTGGTACCGCTTCCGGGCAACCTTCCGGCACGAGTGGGGCTCGTACCTCACGATCGCGTTGCTCCTTGGCCTGCTCGGTGGGCTGGCAATGGGCTCGGTGGCGGCGGCACGGCGGACCCAGTCCTCCTACTCCGCCTTGTTGGAAAGCACTAACCCGTCCCAGGTCGTCGTGGCCACCGCGATCGCCAGCCCTGGCATCGGCAACGGGCAAGGGTACAACCCGGCCATCGTCCGCGAGATTGCCCAAGCTCCTCACGTCACGGCCGTGGCCAGCGGGACCGGGGTCGACGCCGAGCCTCTCGGCGCGAACGGTGCCCCGCTTTCCGCCGGTCCGAACTACCCAGTCCAGGCGGGGGCGGGCCTGGGGAGCGTGGGGGGCGAGTACTTCTCGATGGACCGCCTCGCCATTAGTGAGGGCCGTCTCGCCGACCCAGCCCGCCCGGACGAGTTCGTGAGCTCGACGACGGCTGCAGCTGCTTACGGCTTCCACGTCGGTGAGATCGTCCCGATGGGGTTTTACACCAATAGCCAAACCAACTTGGCAGGGTTCGGGACCTCGCGGGTCAAGCCCTACCGGCGGGTCGACATGCGACTGGTCGGCATAGGGCTGCCGGTCACGGAGATCATCACCGACGACGTCGATAGCAGTTACGCCGCCCTGGGTTATTTCACCCCGGCCCTCACGAGCCAACTGCTCAGCTGCTGTGTCAACTACACCGAGACCGCCATAAAGGTGGCCAAGGCGGACCAGGTCGCCGGGTTGGTAGACGAGATAACGAGAGCATCGCCCGGTGGTCTCCCACCGGGCTTCAACGCAACCGCTGAAGACGACGCTGGGAAGGTTGACCGGGCGATGAAGCCCCTGTCGATCGCACTCGGGGTGTTTGGCGGGATCACGGCACTGGCGGCCCTGCTGATCGCGATGCAGGTCATAGGACGGAACCTGCGCCGGCACAGGCAAGAGTCGGAAGTGCTGCGTGCACTCGGTGCTGACCCGAGGGCCCTCGCCACCGACGCCCTTGTCGGTGTTTTCGGCGCGCTCGCCGTCGGGTCGCTGCTGGCCGTTGGGGTGGCGGTCGCGCTTTCGCCGCTCGGTCCTCTCGGCCCGACCCGGCCCTTCTACCCGACCCCCGGGGTGGCTTTTGACTGGACCGTCCTCGGCGGTGGGTTCGTGGTCATCTTTGGAGGCCTCACCCTCGCCGCCATAGCGCTCGCCAGGCGCAACTCGCCCAAGCGCTTGGCCCGCCGTCAGCGGTTCGCACCGAGGAGCTGGGTCCTGCTCCGCAGCGAAGGGGTACTCGGCCTGCCGGCACCGGCGGCGACCGGCCTCCAATTTGCCCTCGGCCCTGGCAACGAGGTCGACACGGTGCCGATGCGATCGGCGATAGTAGGCGCCGCGCTGGCGGCCATCGTGCTGGTGACCACCGTAACCTTCGGTGCCAGCCTTGACCATCTCGTCTCGACCCCACGCCTTTACGGGTGGAACTGGAGCTACGCCCTCTCGGGCGGGGGGGGCGGCGGGGGCGGCGACATACCGGCAAAGCAGGCAGCCGCACTACTGGGCCACGACCGTTACGTCTCGGCTTACTCGCCCGTCTACCTTGTCAGCGTTCTCGTCGACGGCCAGGACATCCCGGTGATCAGCACTGTTCCCGGCGCCAGCGTCCAACCCCCGCTCCTGCACGGCCACGACCTCCAACAGTCCAACCAGATAGTCCTGGGTGCACTGACTTTGGCGTCGCTGCACAAAAAGCTCGGTGGCACAGTCACTGTTTCAAACGGGGCGGGCGCGTCGCACCTCCTGCGCATCGTGGGCGTGGCCACGATGCCCGCGATCGGCGGCAGCGGCGCGGTACATCTCGAGATGGGCACGGGTGCAGTGGTAGCTACTTCGCTCGTCCCAGAAATCGAGCGCAACCCCTTCGGCGACCCCGAGACCGGACCAGAGGCCTATCTCGTCGATATCCGCCCAGGAGCCAACCCGCTGGCTGCCAGACGTTCTCTGGAGGAGATGACCGGCCCGCTCTCGAACTCCTACAACTTCGGCGTCGTCCTCCAGTCGGTGCTCCGTCCAGCCGAGATCGTCGATTACCGGTCGATGGGGACCACGCCGGCGATCCTCGGGGCGGCGCTTGGAGCTGGAGCTCTCACCGCCCTTGGGCTCACGCTGCTTGCCTCCGTACGTCGCCGGCGTCGCGACATGGCAGTCCTCAAGACCATCGGGTTTACCCGAAACCAGCTCAGTGCGGTGGTCGCCTGGCAATCAAATGTGGCCGTGGCTATCGGCACGGTTGTGGGGATCCCGGTCGGCATTACGCTCGGCCGGACGCTCTGGGACCTGTTTGCCCAAGAGATCAATGCAGTCCCGTCCCCCGCGGTGCCCGTTGTCCCCATAGTCCTGATGGCGGTTGGTGCTCTGGTGCTCGCCAATGTCGTGGCCGCCGTCCCGGGGCTCATCGCTGCTCGGACCCCAGCGGCACTGCTCCTGCGAACCGAGTGAGTTGCCGCTTGCTGACGAGCTTGGCACCCTGTCCTCACCAGAGATGGGGCAGGCTGCGCGCCGCGGTATAGGAGGCGACCCCGAGGAGCAGGAGGCTGAAGGCGAGCCCGAGCCGCTCCGGGCGGGCACGGCTCGCGACCCGGTTGCCGAAGACAGAGCCGGTAATAGCGGCGAAGACGAAGACGGCGGCGAGCGACCAGTCGACCCGGGGGTGTGTGCCCACCCGGGAAACGAGCGCCGCCGCGCTGTTGATGGCGATCACGAGGAGCGACGTGCCCACGGCCTCGGGCATCGTGAGGCCGAGCGCGAGCACGAGCGCGGGCACCACGACGAAGCCTCCGCCGACGCCGAAAAAGCCGGTGAGCAGGCCGACAACGCTCGCCGCGGCGACGACCTTGGCCCAATAGCGCCCGGTCGCGAGCGCGGAGTGGCCGGTTGCCGCAGCGCGGGCGACCGGCGCTCTTTGAACCTCGGTCACCACTGGCAGCTCTCTGCCTTGAGGGCGAACGGCCGCCTCAGGCCCCCGCGCACCACTCAAGGCGACCGGCTCGAGGACGACATCACCTGTGCGTGCCGCCAATTGCCGGGACCTGCGTGCCATGGCCCCGGATGCGACGAGCAGGAGCCCCGAGAACGCGCCCAGTAGCAAGTTGGTACCGATCCCTGATGACAACCGGCTCCCTACAAAAGAACCGGCGATCCCGAGGGCTCCGAACACGAGCCCCTTGCCGGCTCGTACCCGGCCGGCCCGGGCGTGGGCCGCACTGCCCGCCAGGGCGGTGACCCCGACGATGACAAGCGAGGCGGTGGTGGCCCCGTGGGCATCCTGGCCGAGCAGGTAGACCAGAGCTGGGACTGTGAGGATCGAGCCCCCACCACCAAGGGCGCCGAGGCTCAGCCCGACGAGTGCGCCGACCGGGACAGCTAGGAGCAGGTCGAGCACGACCACCAGAACGCGGCTGCGGTGTTTCTATGACAAGGCCCGCTCCACCAACGAGCCCCGGAGCCCTGCCGAGTGCCTTGCTCCGTCAGGCCCAGAGCCCCCGGCTCAGGCAAGCGACATGAACAGCCGCTCGAGCTCCTGCACGCTTGGGGCCGCCTGACCAGTGCCGTCGGCGGGCGAAAGGCACTGGCGCAACCCGGTCGCGACCAGCTTGAACCCCGCGCGGTCGAGGGCGCGCGAAGCCGCCGCGATCTGCGTAAGGACGTCTGTGCATTCCCGACCGTCCTCGATCATCTGGATGACGCCGCCTATCTGGCCCTGGACACGCCGCAGCCGTTTAGTGACGTCGCTCAATGCGGAAGCCTCTAGTTCCACCAGCCCTCCTTCGCTTTCTTCATCGCAGCCTCGACCACTATACCCCACCGGGTAAGGCGGATATATATACCTACCCGGGTAAGGTACATAGCCCACTACCTACGAACGAGGGCCTCCTGGCCGCGACGCCTCGGCAGCCCTGAGTTCATTTGACCGTGATACCCCCTAGGGTATACTTGGACCATCCCACATAGACCCCGAGGTACATGGGAGCCCAGAGACAAAGGACGACGAAATGTGCCATGCAGTCAAGTGCAGGACGTGCGGGAAGACGACGTGGGCGGGTTGCGGCCAACACGTCGACCAAGTCCTGCGCGCGGTACCGGCCGCCCAGCGCTGCCCCGGTCACCCCAAGGAACCAAAGACCGCAGGGGGCCTGCTCAGCCGGCTCCTGGGCCGCCGCTGACGGCACGGGGGCGCTGGTGACCGAGCCTCAGCACCCACAAGTACCCCCCGTGCCCCTGGTTGGGGACGACCTCCTTGTGCCGTGCGTCGACGGTCAGGAGCGGCGCTACCTGTCGTGCGACGCCGCGGCCTCCACGGCAGCCTTCAGGGCGGTCCTCGAAGCGGTCGAGGACTTCGTACCGTGGTACTCGAGCGTGCACCGCGGGGCGGGGTACAAATCACAGCGGGCGACCGACGCCTACGAAAGCGCGCGGGAGGCCGCTCTGCGCTTCGCAGGCAGGTCAGGCCGTGACGACGTGGCCATCTTTTGCCGCAACACCACGGAGGCCATCAACCACCTCGCCTACCGCCTGAGGCTGTCGGCCGGGGACGTGGTAGCCACCACCGTCGTAGAGCACCACGCCAACCTGCTCCCATGGTCGCGGGTGGCTCACTGCCGCTTCGTCGACTGCGGCGCGGACGGCACCTTTAGTACCGCCGATGTCGTGGAGGCGCTCGAGGCCACGCCGGCGCCAAGGCTGCTCGCGGTTACCGGGGCCTCCAACATCACGGGGTGGATGCCACCCGTTGATGAGCTTGTCGCGGAAGCCCATAAGCGCGGTGTCCCCGTCGCGGTCGACGCCGCACAACTTGCCCCACACCGGCCGCTGCCCACAGCGGCCGATTACATCGTCTGGAGTGGCCACAAGATGTACGCCCCCTTCGGTGCCGGGATCCTCATAGGGCCGCGCCGGGCCTTCGCCGAGGGGGACCCCTTCATCGTCGGAGGCGGCGCTGTCGACCTGGTCGACTTGGACCAGGTCGTGTGGACGGTGCCGCCCGATCGGGAAGAAGCGGGCTCGCCAAACGTCATTGGCGCCGTGGCCCTCAACGCCGCCATCAACCAGTTCGAAGAGATCGGGTGGCGAGCCGTCACAGCCCACGACAAAGAAATTTCTTCCGCTCTTCGGAAAGGGCTGGCAGCCATCCCCGGGGTAAACCTGCTTGGCCCTGGTCTCGGGACCGAAACCTTACCGGTGGCGACCTTCACCGTAGACGGCATGCCACATGGCCTCGTCGCCGCAAGGCTGGCGGCCGAAAACGCTATAGCCGTCCGCCACGGCTGCTTCTGCGCCCATCCCTACCTCATGCGGTTGCTCGGCCTCGGGAAACAGGAGATCGAGGAGTACCGAGCTCAGGTCAGTCGAGGCGACCGCACCCGGATGCCAGGCGGCGTGCGGGCAAGCCTTGGGATCAATGGCTCAGTCGCCGACGTGGAGCATCTTTGCGCCGCCGTCGCACGCCTGGCCTCCCTCGAGGAAGCGCCCGTCTACTACGTCCAGGACCCCCTTACGGGGGACTTCAGCCCGGGCCCGACCTCCGCTCCGTGGTTAGCGGCGCCGAGACAGCACGGCTCTTCGTGTTCGCCGGGCTGAGGACAAAAGGGGCCACGGTCACCCGAGAGCTCGGCTCTAGCGGGTTGGGCGCGGTCAGGTCGCGAGGCGGGCTTGTCCCGGGTTGCCAGGAGCCGTGAGACGTCGCGGTGCGCCGATCGGGGGCCAGGGTAGCTGGGTCGGGGCAACCAATGGAGCGGCCGCACTGCGAGGGAGCAATTGCAGTTGCGGTGGCTCACCATTTAGCTCCCCGAACGCTCAAACGGTTCCTCTGTAATTGTTACCCAACCTTGCGTTACGCGGGGTGCAGGGTACGGTTATAAGCCCACGGGAGGGCGGTCGATCGCGGCCAGCAGTTCTAGCGCGGCCAGCCGTCCAAATTGCCTGGGCGAGGGTCGTCATCGCTCCCCTGGCCCGGCGACACGCTGCTTCAAAGTGCCGCGGTCCGGTTATATGGGCAATCCCCTTTCCGAACTCGATGAGATGGGTGACCGCGAGGTGACCACGCCCACATCGTCTGGTATCACACAGTGGTCTCCGGGGTCCTCGGACTGGGCCATCGCGTAAACGGCACCGAGCATTGTACCCGCCGCCTTTGCGACTTCCTTTATGCTGGCGCGCGGTTTATTGGCGTGTCCCAGCTGTTGTACGCCGGGAGAAGACGACCGAACCCGTCGACCCCCCGGCACGTCCAGGCATATAGAAATTGTGGCTCATGTGACTAGCTCATTTGGCCGTCATCCAAGGAAAACCTTTGCCTTGGTGCAAGGGAATTTGGTAGGGGCCGATCGCGCGTACATGAATCGTGCGATTGCTGCTATGGTCATGTGAGCGCTATCATGTTAGCGCTCTCACAAGAGTGAGCAAGGGGTGCAGCGAGATAGGTGGGTCGATGTCCTTTGATGAAACGCGCTCGCGAATCGGTCCCATGTTTTTCCGAAACATTCTCTTCTGACGTGTTTAGCCACGACTGTGCGGCACGGAATTAGGGCATGAACGCTCACACGGGGCCGACCTTTGTGGTCCCCGAACTGGATGATGACGATCAACCAGGGGGGGTCCTGGCGCGGCAACCCGCGGGTTTGTGCTACCAGGGCCGCCGTCTGACCAAATCGTTCGATGGGGCGACCGTGCTCGCGCAGGTAGACATCACCTTCGAACCTGGGGAGATCCACTCGGTCGTCGGGGAGAACGGCGCGGGAAAATCCACCTTGCTCAAGATCATGTCCGGCGTCTACCAGCCTGACTCGGGGGACCTTCTCCTCGGCGAGGACCGCCTTAGCGGGCTGTCACCGCGTTCTGCTCAGCACCGGGGGATCTACCTCGTGCCTCAGGAACCAGCGTTGATGCAGTCGCTGTCCATCACCGAGAACCTTTTCGTCGGCATCTTGCGACGCGGTCGGCTGGGGTTCAACGTGGACTGGAGGCCCATGAGGCGCGACGCTTCCGCGTACCTCGACAGAGTGGGCTTGGACATAGACCCGGAGGTGAAAGCAGAACAGCTGAGCGTCGCCCAGCAGCAGCTCGTCGAATGTGCGCGCGCCCTGGTCCATCGATGCGTAGTGATCTACTTCGACGAGCCGACCTCCCCGCTAACCGGGAAAGAGGCCGGGACCCTGTTCGAGGTTATGAGGAGCCTCCGCGCCGCCGGCTACACGCTCGGCTTCATCAGCCACAGGTTGGACGAGGTGCTCGCCATCAGCGACCGCGTCACAGTACTGAGGGACGGTGCCAAAGTGCTGAGCGCACTCCGCTCCGAAGTCGACAGGGCCGCGCTCGTAAAGGCGATGATCGGGCGCGAGCTGACTACCAGGGAGCGCGTTCGCCCTTACTTCGACGCAAAGGCCCGCAAAGAGATGTTGGCCGTGGAGGACCTCACTTCCCGGCCATCTTTTGAGGGAGTCAGCTTCCAAGTGCGCGAAGGCGAGATCCTCGGCCTCGCCGGACTGGTTGGCAGCGGGCGCACAGAGTTGGCCGAGACCATCTTCGGCCTACGCCCGACGGACAGGGGCACGGTGCGAGTCGAGGGCAGGTCATTAGTACATCGCAGCCCGAGGATCTGTATCGACGCCGGGTTGGTGTACCTCCCCGAGGACCGCGCCCGCCACGGCATCTTCGCCGACGTGGAGGTGGCGCGCAACGTCACGGCCGGGGTCATCCCCCACTTTGCGCGGTTCGGACCGCTGATCAAGCTTGCTCCTGAGCGCCTGATGGCAAAGCAAGCAACCGAGCGGACGGCCGTGCGCATGGCATCGTTGGACACCCTGATGAAGGCCCTGTCCGGCGGCAACCAGCAGCGCGCCATGCTTTCACGCTGGCTGCTGGCTGGGCCGCGGGTGGCGATCTTCGACGAGCCGACGAGGGGCGTGGACGTCGGCGCCAAGGACGACATCTACCAACTGGTCGCGCGCCTCGCAGAGGACGGCCTGGCCTGCGTCTTCATATCGTCTGAGCTCAGCGAGCTCACCATCACCTGCGACCGCGTCCTTGTTATGTACGAGGGCCGCGTCGTCGGCGAGCTTTCCGGTGCCGAGATCACTGACGCGAGCCTCGGCGCCCTCGTCGTTGGAGCACACAAGTGACGGCCCTTTCCACACCGCCCGCGCCGCCTGCGCGAGCGCAAGCGGCCCCGATCCTGCCCGGAACGGGGCTCGGCAGCTCCGCCCTTGTGCTATTGCGACGCCGGGAGATCCAGCTTGCACTAGCCATCCTGGGGCTCTTTGCACTGTGCACGGCGCTTCACCCCCAGTTTGGTGTGGCGAGCAACATTGCTTTCATACTGGCGGACTCCGTAACGATCATGATCGTGGCAACCGGCCAGACCATAGTGGTGCTCGGGCGCGGGATCGATCTCTCCGTGTCACCGGTGCTCGGGATTGCGGTCGTCGCTATTGGCTTCCCCGCTCAGGACCAAAACCTCAACATCTGGCTGGCCCTGCTCTTCGCCTTGCTCATTGGTGCCGGCCTCGGGATCGGCAATGGTTTGTTGGTCTCCGTCATCGGTATACCGCCGATAATCGCCACCCTGGCGACACTGACGATCTATGGCGGTTGGCAGTTCATCCTTTGCGGCACGTCATCGGTGGTCAGTGTCCCAGCTACCTACAGCAACTTCGGCGACGCAAACCTGCTGCCTGTTGTGCCGTGGCTGCTAGTCGTCGGCGTTGCAACCGTGGCGGCCACTTCTCTGTTCCTTACCAGGACCGTCACCGGCAGGTCCATATACGCCATCGGCAACAACGCCGACGCCGCGTTCCGAGCAGGGATCCCGGTCCGGCGCATCCTGTTCACGACCTACGTCATCTGCGGGCTCCTGGCGGGGCTGGCGGGTTTCATCTATCTGTGCCAGATCGGTTCGGCGACTTCCACCACAGGGACCGACAGCAATACCAACCTGATGTCGATAGCAGCAACCCTGATCGGTGGCACGACGCTGCTTGGTGGCCGGGGCGGACCTGTCGGGAGCGCCTTGGGCGCAGTTTTCTTGTCCGAGGCCCTGCAGGCGATGATCAGCTTCCGGATCAACGAGCTCTGGGATCCGGCTGGCGTAGGAGTGCTCATACTGATCGCCGTCGTGGCCGATCGCAAGGGAGCACCCGTCCGCCAGCTCTTCCGCCAGCCCTTCCGCCAGCCCTTACGTCAAGCCGCGAGACCCGCTCAATGAGCCTGAGCAGCACCAGCCCTGCCGCGAGGCGTCCCCGGGCCCGGACCGCTGGGCGCCAGGAGACGGCCTGGGTCGTCACCGTCGCCGTCTTGCTTGTAGCGCTGCTCGCCTACTTCTGCCTGGCTGTCCCGGACTTCAGGGAACTCGGCGCTTCGGGGGTGCTCGCTCTCTGCGAGGGGTTCCTCTTCACCGGGCTGATCGCATTGGGTGAGGCGCTGGTGATCTTTACGGGGGAGATCGACATCTCCAGCGGTGCGATGTCGAGCCTCTCGGGCATCATGATGGCCGCGCTCTGGCAACAGGGCCTCAACATTTGGCTGGCAGTTGTCGTCGCGCTGCTCATCTCAGCCCTGGGTGGGGCGATAAACGGCCTGTTCGTGACCAGGTTTGGCATCGCCTCCCTGCTTGTGACACTGGGGACCCAGTTCATCTTCGGCAGCATCGCAACCGCGGTGGGAGGCAACTCGCCTCCGTACAACTTCCCCAAGTCCTTCGTCGACTTTGCCGGCACGGGCAGTGTCGGGCCGGTCCCGGACCAGCTGATCGGCTTCGCCGTGATCGCGACCATAGTGTGGGTGGTGGTAGCCCGGACCCGTTACGGGCGGGGGCTGGTGCTCATCGGTTACAACCGCGCTGCCTCGCGCTACAGCGGGATCAACGTGCAGCGCACTCTGTTCAGCGCGTTCATAGCCAGCGGACTGCTTGCGGGGGTGGCAGGGATTTTCGTGTCGGGCTATTACAATGCCGCCCGCGACGACATCGGCGACTCGCTGCTGCTCCCGGCGATCACCATCGTTGTGCTCGGAGGTGTCGACATCTTCGGAGGGAAGGGGCGGGTAAGCGGCGTCATAATCGGCACCTTCCTGCTCGGCTTCCTCTTCCAGGGCATGCTGATAGAGGGCAACAGCTCTCTCACGGCAACGATGGTCGGAGGCATCGTCCTGGTTCTGTGCCTCATCTTGAAGATCGCTCTCGACCGGAGGGCAGGCGTGCACCTGAAGGAGCGCCTTCAGGCCCGCTTCGGCAGCGCGCCACGAGCTCCGGCGGTAACAGATGCTTAGCTCGGCGGGCCCACCAGGGCCTTTGGCCTCCCATGCTGCGCGCCTGCGGCCTGTGCCGTCGACGCCGGCAGGGGGTGAAGGAAAGAAACCGCCTCGTAGAGAGGCACGAACAGAGGAGGAAAGGACAAATTGAGGCCGATTACCACCATCCAGCGGAAGCTGGTTTGGAAGATAGGCGCCGCAGTGGCCTGCGTAGCAATGGGTGCGACTACGGCCATTACTGCGGCGCCCTCTACTGCTAGTGCAGCAGCCGGCAGCTTAGCCACAATCAAGGTTTCGATGGTCCCCAAGCTGCTCGGCTTGACTGTCTTCGAAGCCAATGAAAAGGGCGCTCAGCAGGTAGCGGGCAAGCTCGGGATCAAGTTCACCTATACGGCCCCTGCGACCGCATCTGCCGAGGGACAGGTAGCCATCTTCAAGGCCGAGATAGCACAGCACTACAACGTCATCACGATGTCATCGGACGACCCGACCGTTCCGGCGCCCGTGCTCCAAGAGGCCATGAAGGATGGCATCCAGGTGATCACGTACGACTCCGACGTACCGACCGCCCGTGACTTCTTCATGCAGGACACGGCCTACAACACGATCGCATCGGGCCTGATCAACGCCGTAGAGGCGTACACCGGGCCGAAAGCGGATATCGCCATCATGTCGTCCACTGCTGACGCCACAATCCAGAACGCCTGGATAGGGGCCATGAAGACCTACATCGCCGCCAAGTACCCCGGCTTGAAGATCGTCGCCACTGGTTACGGCCAGTCCGTCGAGTCGGTATCCTTCTCGGTGGCCGAGGGCATCATCCATGCCTACCCCGACATCAAGGCCATCATCCCCATCGACAGCGCCGCGATCCCGGGAACCGCCAAGGCGATCGCAGACCTGCACGAGTCGGGCAAGATCGGCGTCTTCGGTATCGGGCCCCCAACCGAAGACCGGACGTACTTCGCCAGCGGCGCCCTCCAGGCGCTCTTCCTGTGGAATGAGATCAACCAAGGCAAGATGGACATGCTGATGGCCAGGCTCGCCTACGAGGGCGCTCACGGTGCGCCGGAGTGCACCGCAATGACGCCTCCTGCCAACCCGACGCCTTCGCAATGGTGTGGCATCAAGACCAACTACGGCAAGGTGCAGAGCTTCAGCGGGGCATCGGTCGGCCTCTCGGGCAGCTGGACGGTGGCCGCGGCCGCCAGCCCGGCGACGGGTGCGACGACCAACACCGTTATATTCTCGGCACCCCTGGAGTTCACCAAGGCCAACTACCTGCAGTACAACTTCTAAAACTCGGGCAGCTCGTTGGTGTTCAGGGAGGGTAGCCCCGGTCCGCCGGGGCTACCTAGCCCTCCAATCTGAACCTTTTCCTCCGCTTCCGAGCGGTCGACCATGGTGTATCGGCACCCCTGGGATCCGGGCCCAGAACCCGCGGAGCCTGCGTCCGACGTCCAAGTGCGTTCAAAACGTCTCATAGTTACTGGGTTCTTTCTTGGGCTTCGACGAGACCTCAGACTTTTTCGACGGTTGGTGTGACTGCCGATGACGAGCTCGTTATTTATGAGGCTGAACGGCTGGAACGCGAGGGCCCGGGATCCTTCAGTTGATCCGTCAGCTCGCGGACAGCCCCGACAAGAGCCAAGGTCGCATAAACCTGGGCGATCTGAGAGTCAGTCTTCCCCGGAGGCAGGTCCCCCGTTTTTACCTGTGCGGAATCGACAGTGGATGCGCCATCGTTGCCCAAGTAGTGAGACGCAAGAAGCGAAAGCGCGTCCGAGTCGAGTCCGTTGATGAGGCCGGCCAATGTACCTCCTATGTCATCACGATGTCCGCAACTCTACGCGACGGCTCCCGAGCGACCTCGTCACAACGCGACCGACCTTCCTCACTTGACGATGGTCCGGGCCCGACCAGCGAAACGCCGGTGAACGGTTGCCGGGGCGAGCCCCGGGCGCTCCACGGGGACCGGGTCTTGCGCACACGACCGGAGTGGTCGGCTATTGCATGTTACACGCGTCCCTCGCTTACACGCCCGGTGGCGGGGAGGGCAATTAGGCCTGGGTCAGCGCCGTTCCCAGTTGCCGTCGAGCGGCTCGGCGTCGATGAGACCGGAGCGGTGCCGATCGCAGGACTCCACGACATAGAGGTCCCGGCCAACATGGAGCGTGCCCATCCAGGTGGCTTCGAGCGGGCATTGACCACGACCTTCCCCGATGCCAATCACGCGTTGGCAAAGGCGATTTATCCCCGCTACGGCACTGTTGTGCCCTCTCCGGCCGGCAACGGTGACGGGGGGTTGCTGCGGCATGCCCATGCTCACATGCCGCTCGAATGGCTCATCCGTTCACGCGCGTCTCGAGGCGTCGCTCGACGCCGAAGGACAGGGCTTACCGTGCCTAGACAGGCCGTACCGCGCTCGCTTGCAACCCCTTGGGCCCCTGGGTGGTCTCGAACTCGACTTGCTGGCCCTCTTCGAGGTTACGGTACCCCGAGCCCTCGATCGCCGAGTGATGGACGAAAACGTCCGAGCCGCCGTCACCTTGGCTGATGAAGCCGAAACCCTTTTCGGAGCTGAACCATTTCACTGTCCCTCTAGCCATTGGACTTCCTTTCGTGCGCAATTATCGCCGAAGGATCCATCGTGGACAACGGCCGGAGGTCGGCGTGCGCTTACGCGCCAACCTGCTCAAGCTGAGATCTTAGCCGCTTCGCGAGCGCTACGCGGCGCTGAGAAGCCAACAGGGCCGGCCCGCTCGGTAGCCCGGTCGCCGGTCCAGGAGCCCGGCCACGCGGGCCCGGCGGGCCAACTCGCTGGCGCCGCTCAAAATGTCTTGTGTTTTCTGGGTTTTTTGACACGGAACACATTCACGGTGCCGGCCACGGCGGTCCCGGCACTCGTCATCTGGATTTCCTTCGGTAAATCGAGCGGTCCGAACAACCGACCGTGAGCGTGAAGAGCTAACGGTCGTCCTATCTGTGCCGGCCGGTGCCCGGCAGAGCAACGCCGAGGATGCTCTGGTAGACGGCGAGGTAGTCAGCGGCCATGCGCTGGGCCGAGAAGCGCTCCTCGGCGTCGCGCCGGCAGGAGGCCCGGTCAATGGTGCCGATCATGCCGAGGGCGGACACCGCCTCTTCTGCCCCGCCGGCCAGGAAACCGTTGACGCCGGGACGAACGAGCTCGACGAGCGCGCCCTTCCGGTAGGCGACGACCGGCGTGCCGCACGCGAAGGCTTCCACGACTGACAGACCGAACGGTTCTGCGAAGGCGACCGGGTGCACGAGGGCGGCGGCGCTGCCCAGGAACCGGGCACGGTCGGGCCCTTCAACCGGGCCAACGTACTCGGCGTCTGCGCCGAGACGAGGTTTGACCTCCGTATTGAAGTAGTCCTGGTCGTGGATGATGCCGGCGAGGCGGATGGGCCGTTCGGCAGCCCGGGCGATATCGATCGCCGCCGCAGTGCCTTTGTCCGGGTGGATCCGGGCAAAAGACACCAAGTGGCCGTCGGGGTCGGGGTCGGCGCGAAATGCGAACGCGTCGAGGTCGATGCCGTGGTAGACGGTAGCCGCATAGGTGAGGTCGGGGTGGCGGTCGGCGTGGCTGATGGCGACGTAGTAGGCCCGGTCGTCGTAAGCCCTGTAGGCAGGCAGGACGCGCTCGCTGGAGAAACCGTGGATCGTGGTCACCAGGGGCGTCTCGACAAAGCGGCTCCAAGCAAGGGGCAAGAAATCGAAGTGGTTGTGGATCAGGTCGTGCTCGCCCGCCTCTTCAAAAACGCGGGCGATGTGTAGGGCCTCGTACACCTTGACGTCGTAGCTGTCGTCCTCCTCGTAACCGTGAGGGACGACCGAGCGGAGCTCGGCCCGCGTCGCCGAGTCACCTGTGGCGTACAGGGTGACATGGGCCCCGAGCTCGATGAGGGCGTCAGTGAGAGTGGCGACGACCTGTTCCCAAGGCCCGTAGCCGCGCGGAGGGCTGGGCCAGGCGATCGGCGCCAGCATGGCGACCCTTACCATGCCGGGCCTTTGACGCAGTCCGGGAAGGCGGCGCAAGCCCGCTCGGTGCTATGGGCGAGCTCTTCGGTCCGCAGCAACATCGGCCTTCCGCCCTCCAACGCCGTCACGCCCGGGTCAGCAGCCATCGTCCCACTGTCCCACTCAGAAGGCATCGCGCGGCAACCGCGCACCACCCCGATCGGCGATGCCGCGTGCTCGGGTAGTATGGCGCCAGATCCTCGGTAGAGCCCTGGCTTGGGCTGCGTGCTGGCGGGCACACGTTTTCGTTTCGACTCGACCGAGCCACAGCGAGGAGTTCCGCACGTGACCGTCGTCGCAATGCCCTATACCTCGGCTTCCGCGCGCCAGCGAGCACGGCTCTACGGCATACTCAGTAGCTACCCTCCCACGCCGTGCGGGCTGGCCACCTTCAGCGCTGCCCTAGCGAGGGGCCTGGAAATGAACGGTGCCGCTGTGGGTATCGTGCGGGTGGCGGACGGGACGACGTCGCCCGACCCAAGGGTACTGGGCGAGCTGGACAACGGTGTACCCGCCTCATTGGCGGAGGCAGGGGCGACCTTGAACAGCTGCGACGTTGCCATCGTGCAGCATGACTACGGCTTGTACGGTGGCGCCGACGGCGACGAGGTGCTCGAGGTACTGCGTGGGCTCACGGTCCCGTCCATCGTCGTAGCCCACACCGTGCTGGTCGAACCGACCGACCACCAAAGACAGGTGCTGGAAGAAATCGCCGCCGAGGCCAGCGCGGTGGTAGTCATGGCTCAGACGGCGCGCCGGCGGCTGTGCAGCCGCTTCGACGTTGACCCCTCGAAAGTGGCTGCTGTGCACCATGGAGCGGCTAGCCCTGACCGGGACTATCGCCCGTCCCGCTCTGGTCGCCCGATGTTGCTGAGCTGGGGCCTGCTGGGCCCGGGAAAGGGCATCGAGTGGGCCATCGACGCCATGGCGCAGTTGAAAGACCTCTCGCCCCGGCCGCGGTACGTCGTCGCCGGCCGCACGCACCCCAAGGTCGTTTCCTCCCAGGGCGAAGCATATCGGGACATGCTGGTGGCACGGGCCTCGGCCGAGGGGGTCGTCCCGTCGGTGACCTTCGACTCCGCTTATCGCGACGTGCGCTCGCTGACACACCTGATCCAGGACGCTTCGGTCGTCGTCCTGCCGTACGACTCGCGCGACCAAGTCACTTCGGGTGTGCTTGTCGACGCCCTCGCGGCAGGCAGGCCCGTGGTGGCGACGGCGTTCCCTCACGCCGTTGAGCTGCTGGCCAGCGGGGCCGGGCTCGTCGTCCCCCATGGGGATGCCACCGCTCTCAGCACGGCGTTGCGTCGGGTACTTACCGAGCCTGGTCTCGCCGGGTCGATGGAGCGCGAAGCGGCCCGTCTCGGCCCCGCGTTCAGTTGGCGCTCGGTAGCCAACCAGTACGCCCGCTTGGCCGACCGGATCCTGCTCCGCTCCAAGGCTTTGCCAGGTTGACCTCCCCCCAGCCCAGCTTTGCGCACCTGCAACGGATGACGGACGAGTGGGGTACGTTCGAGCACGCCGACCGCGCCAGTCCTCGCCGGGAGCACGGCTATTGCACCGACGACATGGCCCGGGTCCTGGTCGTGGCGGCCCGCGAGCCCGAGCCCAGCGAGCTGGTCAGAGACCTCGCTCGTAAAGCGCTCCGATTTCTGGTGAGAGCTCAGGGCGCGGGAGGCGCGTGCTTGAGCCGGCGGGACTGCGCTGGGCATTGGCTTGGCACTTACAGCGTCGAGGACTGCTGGGGCCGAAGCCTCTGGGGTTTAGGCACCGCCGCCGTCCGTAGCCCAGACGAGTTGGTACGCCAAGTCGCCCTCGCCCACTTCGAGCGCGGCGCCCGGCAGCGTTCGCCGTGGCCCCGGGCCATGGCGTTCGCAGCCCTGGGCGCGCACGAGGTCCTAGTTGCCCGTCCCGGCAGCCAGGCCGCGCTTGACCTTCTCAGCGCCGCCGCCGAAGTGGTAGGCGACGGCGACGACACCTGCGGCGGCTCGTGGCCGTGGCCCGAACCCCGTCTCCGGTACGCCAACGCGGTGCTGCCCGATTCAATGATGGCGGCCGGCGCCGCGCTGGGCCGCCCAAACCTCGTCGACAAGGGGGCGGCTCTGTTGGCCTGGCTTCTGGACCACGAGACGAACGACGGGCACCTCTCGGTGACGCCCGTGGGCGGGAGCGGCCCAGGGGACCCGCGGCCCGCCTTCGACCAGCAGCCGATCGAGGTCGCGACCCTGGCGGACGCCTGCGCTCGCGCCGCAGCTCTCATGCCCGGTGACCGCTGGATGAGCGGAGTCGAAAGTGCCGTGGGCTGGTTCCTGGGCAACAACGACGCGGGGGCCCCGATGTGGGACCCGATCACTGGAGGGGGGTACGACGGGCTGAGTGCCGATGGGCCAAACCTCAACCAAGGGGCGGAGTCCACTCTGGCATTGATCTCGACGTTGCAACATGGCCGCCGTTTGACCGAGCCCGTCCATTGAGGAGCACGGAGCAAGTCCAAAACATCGTGTCACGGGGCACGCTCCGGCTTCGAGCAGACGCCGGGCGGGTCATTACGGCCCTTTTCGTCCCCGGCGAGGAGATGCACGGCGGCGACTCCCGCGCCAAATCGGTGGCCGAACGCATCCTCAGCATGGACGACGCCGAAGTCAACGCCACGCTCGCCGAGGTCAGGCGGCGGTTTTCCCATCGCCACCGCGACCTCGAGGCCACATGGTCAGAACATTTTCGCGTGGCCGCTCAGCGTATTGGGCCGGTCGATGATGTCCCGGATGAAAAGGCACTGCTTATTGGTGCATATTTTACCCGCGAGGTTTCGCTCGAAGGTGCCGCCCTTTTCAACCCGTCCATCGTCGCCCACCCCGACCAGAGCCGCCTGGCCCCGGGTGAAACCCGTTACGTGATGAGCCTGCGGGCGGTCGGCGAGGGCCACATCTCGTCCATCGAGTTCCGCACGGGCACCGTGGATGCGGCCGGGGCAGTTCATCTCGATGCTTCGGGGAAGTTCCTCGAGTGCGGCGAGCATTCGCCCGGCCCTTACAGCCGGCGCCTTTTCCACGCCAAGTTGGCGGAACGAGGGTGCGACAACAACGCAGCCGCTCAAGTGTTGGACTGCCTCGAGCCCGTCTTCGGGCCGGCAGAGCTCGACTCGGCCATGGAGGCTCTGCACCCTGACCTCCGCTCCAGGGAGGCCGTAAGGGAAGCTCTCCTCGGTATCCGCTGGGTGGCGGCTAACAACTACACCGTCAAGTTCCCCCCTGGGACGGAGATTGCCGAGCGCGTGCTCTGGCCCCGCGGCCCGACGGAGGCTGGCGGCATGGAGGATGCCCGCTTCGTCCGTTTCGTCGACGACGACGGCACCGTCACCTACTTCGGCATCTATACCGCCTTTGACCAGGTGCTCATCGCCCCACAACTCCTGAAGACAACCGACTTCCGCACCTTCGAGGTCACCCAACTGTCCGGCCCCTACGCCACAAACAAGGGTATGGCGTTGTTCCCTAGGAAGATCGCGGGCCGGTACATGGCCCTATCGCGCTGGGACCGGGAGAACCTCGCCATCGCGACCTCCGACGACCTGAACGAATGGGCCGAGGCGACCACGTTGTCCTTGGCCCGCCGACCGTGGGAACTGGTCCAGGTGGGCAATTGCGGCTCACCGGTCGAAACCCCTGAGGGTTGGCTCGTTTTGACACATGGTGTCGGGGCTATGCGCACGTACGGGATCGGTGCGGTCCTCCTCGACCTCGACGACCCCCGCCGCGTTATCGGGAAGCTCCCCTACCCGTTGTTAGCCCCCAACGAGGAAGAGCGCGAGGGCTATGTCCCAAATGTCGTCTATTCGTGCGGGGCTCTCATCCACGGCCAGGCACTGGTGCTGCCGTACGGTTTTTCCGACAGAGCCGTCGGCTTCGCTCAGGTCGATATGACCGAACTGCTCGACGCGCTGACTTCCTCCACCGGCATTGCGCCAGGGCGGCCCGATTGAGCTTTTACCTACGGGCGAGACGACGGCCGCTTTGGGTATTGGGCGGCGTGTAGTTCAGCTCGAAGTGGTGATAAAGCGTTGACTCGTCCGCTTGCGATAGCTCTTCGCCGTGCATCTCGATGTTCGGCGCCGACTGGACCTGCTCCTTGGTCACTACGACCTGCAGGTCGTCCGGGCCGATATGGAGGCCGCCCAATGGCACAAAGGTTAGGTGACGGCCGATAAAGCCTTCCTTGACCGTGCCACACTTCGTTGTGGTGGATTAGGTCGGTGTCATCGCTTGTTGGCTCCTCGTCCGGACTTCGACGGTCCGCTGAAGCTTGTGCTGCTAACCGTCTCCGCGCTGCTTCAAACTTGCGGCGATCCCGGGCGAATTCCGGATCGGGAATATTGGCCTCCGCAGTCTTCATTTCCTCAATGGTTGCGTCATCGCCGAGTACATGGTAGGTGTAGCGGTCGTTGGGATGGTGGGCGAGGCGTTGCCGTGCTAGCCCTTCTGCCTGCAGCAGCGTGGCGTATCGTCGATCCGCCCGGCGCGAAGGGAGCGTCAGCCGACCGATCATGCGGAGGCGCTTTTGTCAACGCCGGTCCAATTCTGACCCCTAACGCCGGGTGCAGGTTTCACTACGTAAGCCAACACCTCTGCCATCTGGAGGGTGTGGACATAGTTGCCGGGCCCAGAGGCACCTTTGCCCTGCCATGTGCCGTTCGCTAGGTTGGTGTTCGGAGTACCTAGGGAGGCTCGCTTGAGCGGTCGCCGGGCCTGGAAGTTGTGGACGGGTTGCCCCATATGGGGCTTCTGTGCCTCAGTTAGCGCGCCCGTCCTCCCACCCGGCACGCTGGCATGGGTTGGCGCCCGGGCAAGGGCCGTAGCTGAGGGAGTGGAGGCGCTAGTACTGTCCTCCCAGTGGTCGTGCCGCGGGCCTGTGCTTTCCGAGGACGAGACCTACCCTGCCGCCGCCAGCGAGCTGAAGGCACCTGCGTACCAGTACACAGGCCCCGTCGTTAGTGTTTCGGTCACGCCCGAGCCGGGCTCGCTGCCCACGGCCAGCAGCCCTCCCGGCGTTTCGCCAGGGTCCTTCCCGCCCTTGGGGGACTTTTCCTCGTTCTCCTTGAACGGGTGCACTGTCGGGCCGGGTCGCTGGAGAGCCTCGGGCCAGCTTGGAAAAACGAGCTGGTGAGCCCTAGGGCGAGGTGCAAGCAACGGCAAGTGCGTT
>DATJMJ010000047.1:0-8572 GCA_035508795.1 Acidimicrobiales bacterium | reverse complement strand
GTTCATGCTGTCGGTAGCGGAGGCCGCAGAGCGGCTCGGTGTGGGTACCACGAAGGTGAAGCAACTCATAGCTACAGGCCGCTTGGCTAGCGTCACCATCGGGCGCCGGCGGCTCGTTCCAACAGCAAGCATCCGCGCTTTCGGTTCGATCGAACACGACTGACCGGCCCACGCCGCGCAAGACTTGGCAGTGACCGGAAGGAGCACTCGATGATCCAGCCTCGAGTTCGCAAGCGGGATGGCCGGCGTGTATATGACGTCCGGCTGCGTGACCACGACGGCAGGGAGTACTCGAAGACTTTTCTCACCAAGCGCGGGGCGGAGGAGTTCGAGGCGGCCGAGCGGACCGACCGCAGACGTGGGGACTGGATCGACCCGCGTTTGGCTCGTACCCGGCTGAGCGAGCTCGCTGACCACTGGCTCCAATCGAACCCAGCCAAGCGGCCGAGGACTCTCGACCGTGACCGCGAGATCGTCGGGGCGGCCGCGGCGGCGCTGGGCCCCTCGCGTCGTGTCGTCTCGGTGACCCGGGCCGACGTGCAGCGTCTGGTCGACATATGGCGTGCTGAACTGGCCCCCTCGACGGTCCGGCGCGTGTACTCGGCGGTGCGGGCCATGTTCAATTACGCAGAAGCGGCCGAACTGATCGCCCGGAGCCCTTGTCGTCATATCCGGCTACCGGCTGCTGAGTTGGTGGACCGCCCGGCCCTCGAAGTCGACCAGCTGGCCGCGGTGGCGGACGGGCTCGGCGACCACGGGCCCATGGTCTGGCTTGGAGCCGTGCTCGGGCTGCGCTGGGGTGAGGTGGCCGCGCTCACAGTGGACAGCTTCGACTTCCTGCACGGGTCGATCGCCGTGACACAGCAGCTGGGCCGCGACCGCCAGCTGTCGGGCCCGAAGTCCCTCGCGGGACGTCGCAGGTTGGCCGCTCCCGCGTGGCTGCTCGATGAGGTCGCCGCCCTGCTCGCCTCCCGGGGCTTGACCGCAGCCGACGGCAGCGCCCTGGTGTTCGTGAACCAGTCTGGCGGGCCGTTGAACTACTCGGCGTGGCGGAGGACACGGTGGAGCGATGCCTGTACCGCGGCCGGTGTTCCCCGGTTACGCTTCCACGACCTGCGCTCGGTGGCGGCGTCGGCCATGGTGGCTGCCGGTGTCGACGTGAAGACCGCACAGCGGCGGTTGGGGCACTCCAATGTCACGCTGACGCTCCAGGTGTACGCCCGGGCGACCGCCGAAGCGGACCGGCGCGCTGCCGAGCTCATGGGAGAGCGTTTCCGCCCGCGGGATGGACGCGGGATAGATCGGCTAACCCGGTGAAAAACCGTGCACCCCCAACGGGATTCGAACCCGTGCCGCCGCCTTGAAAGGGCGGTGTCCTAGGCCGCTAGACGATGGGGGCTAGAGCTGTGAAGTCTACGGGCTCCGGCCCCAGCTCAGCCGTGCTCTCGGGGATGTGGCCGGAGCTGCCAGTTCGTCCCCGAGGGTGTGTCCTGAACTTCGATCCCCGCAGCCTCGAGCAGGGAGCGAGCACGATCTGCATCGGCAAAGCGTCCCTCGTCGCGAGCGAGCCGGCGGTCGGCTAAGAGGGCCTCCACCAGCGGCGCCAGCTGGTCCCGAGGATCGGTCATGCCCCCGTCCGCGGCCTCGCCGAGCCGGAGGACCTCGCGCCGTAAGGTGTCGCGAGCGCGATCGAGCTCGTCGGACTCGAAGGTATCGGCCGACCACTCGTGCACCGCAGTCTCGAGCTGCAAGGTTGCCTCGGTGGCGGCGGCGGGGTCCCCCGAAGCCAAAGCCTGGTCGAACGCCTCGCTCAGCGTCGCCACCTCGGACATGAGAGGGCTCGGACCGGGCCTGGCGGGGCTCGGAGAGCGCCGCGCTCGGAGCTCGTCGCTGCTATCGGTCACAGCCTTGGGGGAGCGCTCGCCTACGCCACGGCCGGTGGCAGCCGCCAGCCCCGGGAGCTCTTCGATGCCGGCGACAGCACCCGCCGGGAGCTTCGTCTGCTCGCCCCGGTTACGGACGGTGACCGTGCCGAGACCGGACACGCTCATGGTGCCCTCGTCGAAATCAAAGAGGCAAGCGGTGTGCTCGTCGACCCCGAGCACCCAGCCCGTCGGCGGCAACTGGTCCTCCATCAGCCGGAGACGTTGCTCGCCCAGGTAGCAATAACGCGTGTCGTGCGTGCCCCCTTCGGCGTTGTCGAAATGCGGGATGACGGCGACCTCGAGGCCGAACGGCCCCAACAAATCGAGGCCTTCGTACCACGAGGGGTCGGTGCCGGCTTTGTAGATCTCATAGACAGGTACCGTCCAGTGCCCGAGCGTAAGCGCCGCTGCTGAGGAAAACACGAGGCAACCACCCGAGGAGAGTTTGCCGGCGAACAAGCGGGGAAAAGCCGTGAGGCGCCACTGGCGCAAGGCGTACGTCGGGCTGCCCGGGCCGGAGAAAACCCATCCTGCCTCGCCAACTCGTGCCTGTGCCGTCTCTACTTCCAGGGCGGGAGCACCCTCGGCTCGCCGGAGGGAGGCAACTCCGACGTCGCGGCCGGCACTTTCCTTGAAGTACCGCACGGCTTTGGCCGAGATGTCCGCCGCATTGGGCTGGAACCCATAGGGCGTGTCCAGTATCACTGCGCCTGCCTCACCGACCCGCTCGAACAACTGCCTGTGCACCTTGGCCATCGTCGGCGTCGTCTCTCCCGAGCCGAGGATGCAGAGCAAGCGGGGCAACGTGCGGAGCGCCTATTTACACGAGCTGGCGGCGCAATGGTCCCCTCACACCGTCGAGGCTGGACTGGACGGACGGCGATGAGCCGGGCTGATAGCGACGACGACTCGTACCTGGGCGACCATGTCGCGCTCGAACTCTTCCCAATTGGGGTGCTCGCCCGCAATCTGGGCATAGATAAAGCGCAGCAGTGCCATAGCCGCAGGGAGCTCGATGATGGACGCGGTGCCGTCGACTTGTGCCCAGCTCCCGAAGAACCCGTCGTTGAGCGCGCATATCGAAACCCGCGGATCCCGCTTGATGTTGCGCACCTTGGCAGTCGGCGCCGTCGTCGAAATCAAGATCCGGCCATCATTTCCCACTGCCTGGACGATCGGCGACATCTGGATGCTGCCGTCGCGACGCTGCGTAGCGAGAACGGCTCTGTGGTTGTGCCGGAAAAACTCGAGCGGATCTTCAGCCATCGAGGTCCTCGGCGAGCGCGTCGATCACGAGCGACTGGAGAGCCGTGAGCACGTGGTAAAGGATGTGGGGAGGATCTTGAGGGTCGTCGGGCATTTCCTCCTCGGTCACATCGAGGAGGGTGCCGAGCCAGAGCCGGATGTCGTTTATGGCCCTCATCCAAGCGTCCAGCTCCTCGGCGCTCAGCTCGGTGGCCTCAGCAGTCTGTGAAAGGGTCTCGAGCTCTGCCGCCTTGTTGCCTTCCAGCTCCTGGCCCACGAGAGCGCGGTAGCCGGCCTCGGCTTGGGGGTCGGTCGCGTATGCGGGCGGGAAAAGCCGCCGGAGGTTAGCTCTTTCGCTCTCCTCGGAAAAAGCCTGTTTCAGCTGCAGCGGGAGCTCCTTCAGGAGGGCCCGTTCTTCCGGGCCGAGCTCGACCGCGTAGCGTCCTGGCCCACAACGCCAGAAGATGTCTTGAGAACTTTCGTCGTAGTCGCTCAGCTGTCCTGCTCCATCGTCGCCCATAACCCGTGCTCGTGCAGCCTGAAAACGTCGAGCTCGGCCTTCTCACGCGGCCCGCTCGAAACCACCGCCTTGCCCTTGGTGTGCACGTCCATCATGAGCTTGTGGGCCTTTTGCTTGCTGTACCCGAACAGCTTTTGGAGCACGAAGGTCACGTAGGTCATGAGGTTGATCGGGTCGTTCCAGACGATGACCTTCCACGGCCGGGCGAGGTCTGTGACCTCCGAGCTTTCTGGCCGCTTGACCTCGACCGGGGCTGTTGATGTCATCTGCTAGCTGTACCTCTGGATCCTCTCGGCCCTCACGTGCGGGACAGTCGGGTGCGCGCCCGCCTGCCCCACCGCCGGCACCTCAGCCGGCGAGCGGCGCTCGTACAGGCCGAGGTTGAACGCTGTCATTGCGATCACCACCATGGTGGCACCGGCTTCATGGAACCCTACAAGGAGCACGGGGTCGCCTGTGAAGTACTGCGTGTAGCCGACGGCCGCCTGAGCGACGAGGACGACGAGGAGGACCTCACCCCGGAGCATCACGGGCCGTGGAGCGCGGGAAAGGTGCAGCGACCACAGCGTCGCCACTGTGACGGCCAGCAGCACCTCAACAGAGGTCCCGTGCAACTGCGCGACCGTGTGCAGCGAGAACGCGAACCTCGGCACGCCGGGTGCCCCGGCGTGGGGGCCGGTGGACGTTACGACGGTCCCCAGGGCAACGACCAGCAGCGACAGGCCGAGCATGCACCGGGCCGCCACCAGCTGGCCACGGCGCACCAGGAGGACCGCCGGGGGCAACCGGGAAAGGTTGTAGCGCCTCGGCTTGGGGCAGGTGCGGTGCTCCTCGGCCGTCTCCGGCTGGCGTGCCCGGTGGTAGAGCACAAGGGCGTTGACCAGGAGCGCCACGGCCAGGAGGAAGTGTGCCATGACGAACTGGGGGGCGAGCTTGTGGAGCACGGTCTCCCCACCGAGCACCACCTCGGCCAGGATGCCTGCGACCAATCCGCCCGCCAGCCAGTCGAGGTCGCGCCGCCTGGGCGTCCGCCGCATGGCAGCGAGCGCGACCAGCACGATGCAGACCGTGATCGCCACATTGACAAGACGGTTGCCGAACTCGACCCAGGCGTGGAACTGGAGCGGTGCCACGACGCTCGTGGCCGTGCAGGCCGGCCAATCGCTGCAGCCGAGGCCAGAGCCGGTCAGCCTGACGGCGCTCCCGCTAACTATCGCGATCGCTACCGCGAGCACCGATAACCCGGCGACCTTGTCGAGGAAGGCCGGCGTGGACGTGGCAGCCCAGGCGTCCTTCACCCACGTGGCCACCTGGGCCCGAGCTGCCAAAGGAGCATTCGGCAAAGCGGCGACGTGCGGCTCTTCCGCTCCGGGGCCCGTCGGTGCCATCGGGTCGATGCTAGGGCTGGCAGGGGCTGGTTTGTCGTCCCACCGGTCAACCCCTAACCTTTGAGCAAGTGGTACAAGTCGTAACTGACGGCGGCACGCTGCCGCTTTCCCGGTCCCCTCGGCCCGCCCCCTCTGTGCCCTCGCGGCCCTCGGCGGACGCGCGCCCGGCTCGGGTGCAGGCGGGCGGGATGGCCAGGGTGGCGGCGTTCGTCGCCCTCACCAAACCGCGGATCATCGAATTGCTCCTCGTCACGACGCTGCCGACGATGGTCGTCGCCGCCGGCGGATGGCCGTCCCTTCGGCTCGTCCTCGTGACCCTCGTCGGTGGTGCAATGTCGGCAGGCGGGGCCAATGCGGCCAACATGTGGTTCGAGCGCGACATCGACGCCTTGATGAAGCGGACGTCGCAGCGGCCCCTAGTGACCGGTGCCGTGAGCCCTCGTGCAGCGCTCCTGTTCGCCACGACGCTCGAGGTTTGCTCCTTCCTCCTTCTTTGGCTAGCCGTCAACGCGCTCGCGGCGGTCCTGTCGCTTTCGGCCGCGTTGTTTTACGTGTTCGTCTACACGGCCCTCTTGAAGCGCATATCGCCTCAGAACATCGTTATCGGGGGGGCTGCGGGGGCCGTGCCGGTGCTGGTGGGCTGGGCGGCGGTGACGGGGTCCCTCGGGTGGGCGCCGCTGCTGCTGTTCGTGCTTGTGTTCGTCTGGACGCCACCCCATTTCTGGGCGCTCGCGATCCGTTACCGCGACGACTACGCGAGGGCGAACGTCCCGATGATGCCCGTGGTGAGCAGTTTGGGGCGCACCTGCTGGCAGATCCTCGCCTACGCGTTGGCGACCGTCGGGGTCTCGGTGGCCTTCGGTGCCGTGGCCGGGATGGACTGGGTCTACTGGGCACCGGCACTGCTCGCCGGGGGCGTCTTCGTCGTGTGCTGCCTGCAGCTCTTGAGGTCGCCCCGGCCGGCAGTTGCGATGCGGGTATTCCACTGGTCGATCACCTACCTGAGCTTGCTGTTCGTCGCGATGGCGGTCGACGTCCTCCTTCGTTAACTGAGCGAGCCGGTGCACTCTGGTTGCGGTTCGTGCACTCTGGTCGCGCCAAACAAAGGCGGGCGCGATCCGAGCCGAAAAATCGCCACGTAGCGCAACCGCGATTTCCGAGCGCGACCAGAGTTCCCGAGCGCAACCAGAGCAGAGCGACCGGAGCGGCCTGCGAAGTAAACGGGCAAAGCCCTGGCCCGCTGGACGAGCCCGTTGGTCGCCGATGCCGTTGCCGTTGCGATTGCCCCTGGCCCTCGCGCCCCCTCACCTTTCGCCGCTCGCCGGTCACGGTAGATGTGCTCGGCGCCCGCCCGTAGCCGCCGGCCCGGCGGCCCCAGCCCGGAGGCCGCGAGGCGACCCGACCTGGCGCCTCCCAAGGGTGCCGGCGGGCGCAGCTGTTAGCTTCTTCCTGGTGATCGACGTACGCCGGCTGCGGACGGAGTTGCAAGAGACGAAGGCATCGCTGGCTCGCAAGGGCGTCCCGGGACAGGAGGTTGACCGCGCCGCTGCCCTCGACGCCCAGCACAGGCGCCTACTGGCCCAAGGCGAAGAGATGCGCTCCCAGGTCAAGGCCCTCTCCCGTCAGGTCGGCGAGAGCATGCGTGGTGGCGACGGTCCCCGAGCCGAGGCGCTGCGGGAGGAGAGCAAGCGCATCGGCGAACAGCTGTCGGATATCGAAGACCAAACCGCGACCGTGGGGGCCGACCTCCGTGACGCAATGCTCCGGCTCCCCAACCTGCCGGCGCCCGAGGTCCCGGACGGGGCGTCGGAGGCCGACAACGTGGTCGTGCGGACCGTCGGCTACGACCCTTCGAACTACGGGCCCCACCAGCGCGTGCCCCACTGGGACATCGGCGCCGATCTCGGGATCCTCGACCTCGAACGTGGTGCCAAGATCTCGGGCTCTATGTTCCCGCTGTTCCAGGGCGGGGGTGCCACCCTTGTCCGCGCGCTCTGCCAGCTCGCTTTGGACGCCAACGCCGACGCTTTCACCGAGATCAGGCCGCCAACGCTGGTGCGCTCGCCCGTCATGGAAGCAGTGGGCCAGCTGCCGAAGTTCGCCTACGACGCTTACCACCTCGAACGGGACGACCTCTGGGCGGTCCCGA
Source organism: Acidimicrobiales bacterium (assembly GCA_035508795.1). Lineage (GTDB taxonomy): Bacteria > Actinomycetota > Acidimicrobiia > Acidimicrobiales > Palsa-688 > DATJMJ01. The sequence continues at coordinate 1,345 of DATJMJ010000047.1, read as the reverse complement.
CCGCCGAGGTACCTCTGACCTCGTTCAGGGCGGGCGAGATCCTTGTTGAAGCTGAGCTCCCTCTGCGCCTGATGGCTTACACACCGTGCTTTCGCAGGGAAGCCGGGGCCGCCGGGCGGGATACCCGCGGGCTGCTGCGGGTCCATGAATTTGACAAGGTCGAAATCCTTGCCATTTGCACCCGTGCCCAATCCGGCGCCCTGCACCAGGAATTGATAGAACGTGCAACGGCTTCTGTCACGATGCTCGGGCTGCCATACCGCCTCGTCGAGATTTGCGCGGGCGACCTCGGCCAATCCCAGGCGCGCCAGTACGACATCGAGGTGTACGCGCCGGGTTGCGATATGTGGCTAGAGGTCTCGTCAATTTCTTGGTTCAGCGACTACCAGGCCCGTAGGGCTTCGATCCGGTACCGGCCCACCGGGGGTGGTGCGGTCCAATTGTGCGACACCCTCAACGGGTCTGCGTTGGCAGTCCCACGCATTTGGGCCGCGCTTGTGGAGACGTACCGCCAACCGGACGGGTCGGTCCAATTACCTGCGAAGCTGCACCCGTACTTCCGCGGTCAGACTTCGATCACTGGTACCGTGACCAGGTAGCAAGGCGAAAGGGTCACGAGTGATCGAAGTCCGCAACCTGACCAAGCGTTTCGGCCCGAAGCTGGCCGTCAACGACCTCAGCTTCCAGGTGCCCGCAGGCATGGTCACCGGCTTTCTCGGTCCGAACGGTGCCGGTAAAACGACCACGCTCCGCATGCTCGTCGGCTTGGCAGCGCCGGACCGAGGCAGTACCGCGATCGACGGCGTTTCTTACCGCAGCCTGCCCGCACCGTGCCGCCACGTCGGTGCCCTCCTGGACGCGAGGTCGTACCATCCCGGGCGCAAGGCCCGTGACCACCTGCTCGTGCTCGCCCGGGGGTCGCGTATCCCGACGAAACGTGTCGACGAAGTCCTCGACCTGGTCGGCCTCACCGAGGTGGCAGGGCGGCGTGCCGGTACCTTTTCCCTGGGCATGTCGCAGCGGCTCGGGATTGCGGCCGCCCTCCTCGGGGACCCGCCTGTACTTCTCTTCGACGAACCCATCAACGGGCTCGACCCAGAAGGCATCGTTTGGGTGCGTACGCTCCTCCAGCACCTCGCGGGCCAGGGCCGCACAGTTTTTGTCTCGAGCCACCTTATGAGCGAAATGGCCTTGACGGCGTCGCATGTCATCGTGATCGGACGGGGCCACCTGATCGCAGACTCGAGCGTGGAGGATCTCATAAAAAAGAGCTCCGGCTCGGTCGTCCGCCTCCTTACGCCGATGCCCCAACTTGTCCAGCCCCGCTTGGAATCTGCCGGGGCGA
>DATJMJ010000046.1:0-18024 GCA_035508795.1 Acidimicrobiales bacterium | reverse complement strand
TATGGCAGTTACTCGAGCTCGGACTCCGACTCGTTCTGGGCTTACGACGAGGCACTCGGTACCGCCATGGAAACTGCCCCAGTTGACCTGTCCTATAGCGGGCCCTACTGGAGCGACGTGTCGCTCCTCCTTGGCCCGAGCTCGGCACGCGAACAAGTCTCGCTCGTAGGTTCTACGACAGTCTCGGCTGGTGGCGGCGCCGGTTCGTTGACTCTGAGCACGCCCGGAGGCGTGATTGCAGGTGACGAGCTCGTGGCGATTCTCGGCGCAGCCGGCGTTGGCTGCTGCTCCTACAGTCCGATCGAGGCCCCAGACAGCTCCTGGACGCCGGTCGAGCTGAGCGGCACCCCCGCTTCGGGCGAGCCGATGTGGGTCTTCACCAAGGTGGCCGGGGACGATGAACCAAGCTCCTACACCTTCACGGGGGACAGTTCGGTCGCCGATATGGGCGGGACCCTGTTGGCGTTCAGCGGCACCTCGGGCCTGGACGGCGCCCCGGCGATCTTCGGGGCGACGACCGACACGGCCACCTTGCCAGCGCTCAGCGCGTCCCAGCCGGACGACGTATGGGTGGTGGCTTCGTACTCCAACTGGGCGAAAGCATATATGGACACGCCAAGTGGGATGACTGAGCTGGGCAGCTCCGATTATGGCAGTTACTCGAGCTCGGACTCCGACTCGTTCTGGGCTTACGACGAGGCACTCGGTACCGCCATGGAAACTGCCCCAGTTGACCTGTCCTATAGCGGGCCCTACTGGAGCGACGTGTCGCTCCTCCTTGGCCCAGGCCAACTGTCTGCACAAGACGTGACCCCGCTCGGTAAACCTGTTACAACCGACGCCTACGGCGGCTCGGACCTTTCCGCGCAGTGCAGGTGCTATATACCTGTCATCAAGAAGCCCTACGGCATCGCGCCCGGCGACGGCGACCTTGTCGAGAGCTCGACGGACATTTCCGTCCCGGGGGCAGGTTTCCCGCTCGAGCTGACGAGGACTTACGACTCGGGCCTGGCCCAGCAACAGGTCAACGCTTCGAGCTCTCCGGGCCCGCTCGGCTATGGGTGGTCCTACAACCTCGGCATGAACCTCGTCTACGACTCGTCGACTGGGGCGGCGACGGTCGACCAAGAGGACGGGAGCGAGATAGGTTTTTCGCCCTACGCTTCGTCGTCTTCGCCCTCTTGGTGCACGGGTTCGCAGGACTACTGCGCAGACGCGCCGAGGGACCTGGCAACCCTCGAACAAAACTCCGACGGCAGCTGGACCTTCGTCCGCTACAGCGGCGGCGAAGAGACGACCTTCGAGTTCTCCTCCGCCGGGGCGCTTACCACTGAGACAGACCAGACCGGCCAGTCCCTCGACGCCACTGCAGGCAGCCCAGGGAGCGGGCAGTGCCCGAGCGCTGCGTCGAGCTGCACCGTGTGGACGAGCTCGGCCTCTGGGCGCTCGCTGACGCTCGCCTTCGACAGCTCGGGAAGGTTGCTTGCGGCGACGGACGATGCCGGTAACTCAGTTTCGTACTGCTACTTCGGCCAGTCCTGCGCCGCCGGGGCTGCCAACGGCGGTGCAGAGGACCTCTACTCGGTGACGGCTCCGGGCGGGGCCACCACGACCTACGGCTACGACTCGTCAAACTCGACCACGGCTTACGACCACGACATCTTGAGCGAGGACCTACCGAGCGGCGGGACGGTCACGAACACCTTCAACAGCTCAGGCCAAGTGGCTTCGCAAGACGCCCCGTCGGGGGACGTCACCTTGTCCTACAGCGGCGACAACCAAGCAGTTTCGGGCGGCTCGACAATCGTCTCCACCTGGCCTGCGGGCACCTCCGGCTCGGTCGCGCCCGAAGTCGTGGACTACCAGTTCTCTAGCGGGGCGCTCGTCGCCGAGACGACCGGCTACGGCACCCCGGCAGCCTCCACGCAGTACCTCGACCTCGACCCGACATCGCTCGTCCCGACGACCGTGCAAGACGGCGACGGGGACCAGAGCTCGTCCACGCTCGTAGGCGGCACCTCGGGGGACCCGGAGCAGGCGGGCGACGTCACCGTGTCCACCGATGCGATCGGCAACACGACCCTGTACGCCTACAACGACGCCAACCAGGTCTGGTGCGAGGTCTCCCCGGGCGAGTCCCTAGACGGCGTCACCTGCCCGTCGAGCGCCCCATCTTCCCCTCCCTCACCTGGTGCCTCCGACCCCGAGCTAGGTGCGGCCATCAACTATTACGGCTCGGCCGGAGAGCTCACGGCCGAGACCGACCCGCTCGGCAACACGACGACCTACTCGTACACCTCGGGCGTGAGCGGGGTCCCCGACGGCCTCGCCTACTGCAGCGTCGACCCAGTCGACTACCAAAATGACGTCACCTGCCCCGCCTATGGGGCCACCCACGTCACGGGAACGACGACGGCGACCTTCGACTCAGCCGGGGACGTGACCTCTACGACCGACGCCGACGGGGCCACGACGACTTACTACTACGCCGCATCGGGCCACCCCGGCCTCGTGTCCTCCGAGACGAGCCCAGACGGCACTACCACGTCCTACACCTACGATTCGGCCGGCCAGGTGGTCTCTGAGACCGAAAGCTCGGGGAGCTACTCGGCGACGACCCTCTACGCCTACGACGCCGCAGGCGACCGCTACTGCGAAGTAGCCCCGGACGAGGTGGCCGACGGGGTCACCTGCCCGTCGTCGTCCCCATCGAGCCCGCCTACACCTGGGAGCGACCCTTACCTCGGTGCCACCATCACGACCTACAATTCCGCCGGCCAAGCGGTCCAGGTGACCAACCCATTGGGCGGCATCAGCTACACCGCCTACGACGACGCCGGCAACGCCTACTGCACCGTCGCGCCGACCGAAGCGGCCGATGGCGTCACCTGCCCCTCGTCGCCCCCGACCTCGTCGCCAACACCTGGGAGCGACCCTTACCTCGGTGCCACCATCACGACCTACGACAGCTCAGGCCAGGTCGCCCAGGTCACCAACCCCCTCGGCGGGATAACTCTCAGCGAGTACGACGCCGACGGCAACCTCACCGAGACCACGGTCGAGTCCGACGACTCGAGCACCGACCCCGACGTCGTCACGTCTTATGCCTACGACGCCGACGACCGTGTCACCTCGACGACCGTGGACCCTGGCGGCTCACAGGCCGCCACCACCCTCCAGTCCTACGACCCCGACGGCAACGTCTACTGCTCGGTCTCGGCCAATGCTTACGCGACCGGCGGCTACCAGTGCCCGCCGTGGCAGGCCTCTTGGGCAGCGGCGCCCCCGAGCCCCTCGTCGCTCTACTCGTCCACGCCGAGCACCTCCCAGGCCGACGACGTCACCACGACCTTCTACGACGCCGACGGGAACGAACTGCAGAGCACGGGCCCAGACGTCCAGACCTCTATCAGCGCTTACGACGGCGACGGGCGCCAGTACTGCAGTGCCGACGCCACCAATGTCGCAACTTGGCTTGCCGCCCACTCGTCGGGCTCTTACCCATACCTCTGCCCGAGCTCGCCGCGCACCACCGCGCCGTCGAGCGGCTCTGACCCCGGTTATACGACCACCATTTACGACGCCGAAGGCCAGGCGCTTTCCACCACCGACCCGCTCGGCGACACGACTTCTTACACCTACAGCCCGGGCGGCTCGGTCCTCACCACGACGAACCCTCTTGGCAACGTCACGACCAACTGCTACTACTACGAGGACACCTCGGGGCAGTGCGCCGCCGGGGCACCTTCGGGGGGCGGGTCGGCCGACGACCTCTACTCGACGACAACACCGGACACCTCAGCCGACCCCTCAGGGGAAACGACCTACTACACCTACTTCCCAGGGGGTGAGGCCGACACCACTGCCACGCCGGCCGGTGTCACGACAGACGCTTACGACGCCAACGGAGATCTCACTTCGGTCAGTTATTCGGGAACTGCGAGCGGCTACAGCACGCCAGCCGAGGTGACGAGGACCTACAACGTGGACGGCAGCACCGCCACGATGACGGACGCCACCGGCACGACTACCTATGGCTACGACGCCGACGGCGACCTCACCTCGGTTTCGCTCGTTGCCGGGAGCGGCACGGGCCTTTCGGACAAAGCCGTTTCCTACAGCTACTTCAGCACCGGGGACCTGGCGTCGCTCACCTACCCCGCCTACTCGGGCTCTTCTGACCCAGTCGTCGGCTACAGCTACGACCCGACAGGCGTGATGGCGTCTGCCACCGACTGGGAAGGCGACGAGGTAACCTTCGCCCACGACAGCGACGGCAACCTGACGGCGCAGGACAACGCCGTCAGCTCCTCGGACCCGGACGGGACGAGCTCCACGGCCTTCTCCTACGACGCCGCCGACGAGATGACCGGGGCGACGTCCGCCTTGGCACAGACCTGCGGAGGGGCCGAGTCGCTCACCCAGGCGTTCTCCGGCAGCGGCGGGTCGCGCAACGCCGACGGCCAGCTGACCGAGTACAGCGCCAGCTATAGCGGCTCGTGCTCGGGCGAGGGGCCCGAGGGTGCCTACTACAGCTACGACCGGGCCGGCCGGGTCGTCTACCAGGGGACCGCTGCCCAGGGCTCATCAGCGGACAACTTTGCCTACGACAGTGCCGGTGACCCGACGACGATTTCCGAGCACGACAGCTCGGGGGACTTCGACACCTACACCCAGAGCTTCGACGACAACGGCGAGGTGACAGCCCAAGCCCCGGTGAGCGGCTCCGGAGGCTCCTCGTCGAGCTACACCTACGACACGCTCGGGGACCAAGCGACCGTCCTGACTAGCACGGCGACCACCACCTACGGCTACGACCAGGTCGGCCAACTGTCGAGTTTCACGCCGCCGAGCGCCTCGGGGACGACCTACCTCTACGACGGCGACGGCCTCGAGGCTGCCAGCACGACGGCCAGCACGACGACGCAGTACACCTGGGACGTGAGCGGCTCTTTGCCGCTCCTCCTGTCCGACGGGAGCTACGACTACGTCTACGGGCCGGGCACGACCCCGGTGGAGCAGGTGGCTCTCAGCACTTCTACGCCCACGTACCTCAGCTACGACCAAACCGACGGGACCTGGCTCAGCACCAATGCTGCCGGGGAAGAAACAGGGTTCTGGGGCTACGACGCCTTCGGCACGCTCTCCTTCGGGACCCCCACGTCTGGGTTCGGCTACGCCGGCCAGTACACAGACGCCTCCACGGGGCTATCGGACATGAGGGCCCGGTGGTACGAGGCGGGGAGCGGTGAGTTCACCAGTGTGGACCCAGATCTCGCAGAAACGGACCAGCCGTACGCCTACGCCGGCGACGACCCGGTGAATAGCTCGGACCCGAGCGGGTTAGCGACAGCAGCGACGAACGGCTGGCTCTACGGAGCGGTACCCACGCCATGCGGCATCATTCCGACGGGCCCAGGAAGTGTCCCCGATGCCCAAGCGATATGGAGCGCGTGCGCAATCGCCTATCACACCACGAACCGCGCCTTTTTGACCCAGATGCTGAGCACGATCGAGGAACAGGCATCCTCCTACGTCTATGGCGCGGACCAGGCGTACATCGCGAGCGTCTACCAGCACGACCCAGCGTACGCTTGCTCCCTCGAGCGGCAGCTCCAAATGAGCCCCCGGGAGCAGGGCTATCTCTACATTATGGCTGGAACCGGTCTGATGTTCCTGGGCCCTGGCTCGGGGGAGATGGACGTAGGCCCATCTGCCCCAGAGGGGGGATCACTTGACGGAGCCACCAACTATCAGGTGAATGATCCAGCCGACCCTGGAAGAACGATCACGGACATTGACCGAATCGAGGACGGAACGCTTTGGGAGGAGAAATCAGCTACTAATGCTCCGGATCCGGAGCAGTGGATTCAGAAGCAGGTAGTCAACAAGTTCTACTCCTACCTTGATGCCCGCCAGTACTTGCCTGGATACGAGAATGCGCCAATCGGGTTCGATTTCACGTCGTCCGGCGCCGATCCCGCGTTCCAAGCCCAGGTCGATCAGGCCATCGAGAATCTGCGGGCTGCCAACCCGGGGGTAACCATCAAGCTCCAGTGGGCACCATGAGTTATCTGTTCGAGGTCGAAGACCGGACCGTATGGAGTCCCGCGCTAAGAGTGGGCCAGATCTACGTTGAGTACGTGCGATCGCTGGAGCGGGTGTATGGCCTGGAGGCCGGTTTTACTCAGACAACGGAGGACTCTGTCAGGATCGACGCGCAGGTGTTCGCGGGCTTTGTCACTCATCTGTTGTCTACAGCTGGCGAAGGACGGCACCTGGTCCTCGAACTTGAGCTTCGCGCGGTGGCGATTCCGGCCCTCGTGATTCTTGACAGGGCAGGGCTGAGTACGACGATGAGTGTCGGGGCATCGCTTATGGGCGAAGCGACGACATACGCCAGAAGAATGCCCGAGTAATGGTAACAGGTTCTGGGGATTGGACTGCTGGCGCAATGCTCGGTCGTCGGATGGCAGCGCCGCGGGGGTTGAGGTTTTCCGCTCTGGTCACCGCCGTGCTCGTCACGCTCGCAACGCTTCCTCGCCGGTGTCGCCCGCCAGCTCAATGGGCCACCCGAGCGCCAGGTCCACGGGACCGCCTGACCGGGTGACCAGTGTCGGCATTGCGATGATCGCGGGCCCAGTCCCCTAGGTCAATAGCGCCGTCGGCGAGCTTGTCGGGCACCAAGCTCGAGCCCTTCAGCGTAGATGTTTGACTCGACCAGAAGGGCCGTGTCCTGCGCACCTTGTCCCATGAGGTCGAGACCGTCAAGGGACGGACCGGGTCCTTGAGGTCCACCACTTTGACGAGCCTGTCCGACTTCGGCGCTCCCGTTCACGTCAAAGCCCCACCCCATCCAGAGGCCGTTCGCCGGCCCTGAAACCGGCGCTCTTGGAGTTCGATGGGAGGCGGCTGATGACTTCGCCGGAAGGAGCGCTCAGACTGGCCAATTCTGTGCTCGCGCAAAGACAGCTTCTTGACCAGGTCTTTCGCGACCGATCGACGGTTCTTGCCCCCGCGTCCTCCGGAAATGCAAGGCTTTCCGCAGGTTTTCGCGCACATAACGTCGCGCCATAACGGCAGCTAACTGAAACGGCCGTGATACCGAGCTTTTCAGGCTGTCTCCTCAGTCATAGCCCGTTCATAACCTGCGTTTAGGGCGGCCGAAATGGGGGACAGGAAGCGGCTGTCGCCCGTAAAGACCGGCCCTATTGCCTGAGCTGACGGGTATTCAACTACTCTCCGTGCGCGGGCGGGCCGGTCCCCGCCGTTGCGGCGGTGCCGGCTCATGGGGATCATCCTCGGCCGAGCAATCCTGGGCGAAGTCCCGTTGCGCACTGAGGCGACCTGACCGGGGCACCGCTAGGCCGGCCGTCGTCCCTCGGGCACACGAGGTCAGCCGACAACTCCGGTCGCAAGACATCCCGCCAAGAAAGGCCTAGTCAGTGGCCTTATGACCACCCGCGAGCGTCCGAAAAGTTGGCTTGGTGAATGTGGGGATTCATCCAGCAAACTTTTCGCACTCTCCGGCGCCACGTGCGCTTGAGCGGTACCCGGGTGGCAGTCGGCCACAGCGTGGCGCTTGGCCCTCACCCACGGCAAGTGACGGGGAGTTTCGAGCCAGGAATGGACGGGCGTTGGTTGCCGACGCCATGGCGCGGCTCGGCCACTCCGAGTCCTCGGGCAAGGCTCCGTGTCGCTGGGTGGCGGTACGGCATAGTCGCTCGAAAGGGAATATCGCGACCAGTACACGCTCGCTCGCCAAAGAAAAACCGGGTGTTCGTAACGCGATCGTTTCGAGCTGTCACGCCCCGACCTCGAGGACTGGCTCTTCCACCGGGAGCGTTCGCGCGAGATTCTTCTGCCCCCCAACGGTGTTTCGGGCAACGATCAGGCGACTCTTGACGGTGAGCTGGCCTACGGTTTCGAAGGCGAGAACGGGATAGGGACAGACACGGACGCCGGGGGGCTCGCTCTCGTTGGGGCCCGGCTCTATGACGCATTAACGGGGAGATTCTTGCAGGTAGACCCTTTATTCGGGGGTTCGGCGAACGCCAATGACTATGTCGACCACGACCCACTCAACAAGAGCGACCTTTCGGGCCTCGGAGGAAGAGTTCCGCCACAGGAGGCATGTGTGGCCCAAGGCGGTCATTATGTTGGTTATACGTGCGAGGCATTGCCAAGGGACGCGGTCGCTGAGCTACTCCCGCGAGCAGGGTGACGAGCCCGGCTGGTGGGAAGAAGGGAGATCGCGGCGCGATAGGTCGCTCTGACCTGCATTGGGGAGAGATTTCTCGTGTTTCCAGGGGAACCCATCATTAGCCCGTTGGGGCGCACGCAGCGCGGGCAAGTAGGCGCGCCAGAGTGCTCGGGCACGCGAGCGCTAGTCGTTCCATCGAGACGACAGCCTGTAGGGCCATGCTGTCCGTCGTCAACTAACTTCGCCACGTGGCTGACATCCGGGGCGAGGATCTCATCACGACTGCTGCACCATCGACGTGCCGTGCAGCATGGGTTTTTGCGCTGAGCACGCAGCGATCGCTGCGATGGTGACCGCCGGCGAGCTCAGGGTCGCTAGGATCGTCGCAGTGGCCCGGGGGCCTGGGTCTTTGGCGGCACGAGACTTTGCTGCTCTCCCGCGACGTGACACGAGCCCAGGACCTGGAAGAAGATGTCCAGGTCGGGAGCGCCCCAGGAGTTCGCTAGATAACTCAGTACATAACGCGCGTTGGCAGCGAGGTCACGTCCGACGTCATTCTCGGATTTGCCGAAGACCCGTATGGCTAAACCGGGAATCCGAGATCGCCGAGTCGGCGCTGCTGGTCCAGGCGTTGGGAGACCGGAATGGACGCGTGCTCTGGTGCGGCCGGGGTGCATGCTTGACTGACTGGCTTCCGATCTGGCCAGCCCGGGTTAGTTACTGAGCTCGGGCTGGAGCGCAGTGCATCGGCCTGGCCCAACGTATGCTTTGCCCCGTGTTTGAGGTTCGCCAGGCCGAGCTTCCGGGAGATCTGGGAGCGGTGGAGCGGCTCTGGAAGGCCTATCTCACGTGGGGCAACGATCAGTTGGAGGACCGGTACGGGTTTCGGCTGCCGGTCGAGGAGGCTGTAGAGCATGATCTGAGGACCATCGCCAAGTTTCAACCTGAGTGTGCTCATCTGATTTGGCCCCACTTAGGCGGCTAGTGCTCATCTGATTTGGCCCCACCCCAGGGTCCACCATCGAGAGCTGGCCAGTCCTCAGCGTGGGTGGATGCCCAAGAGGTCGAAGGTAAGCATGTACGAGCACATCCGCAGAGCCCATGAGCGCGAAGGCCTGAGCGTGCGCGGCCTGTCCAAACGGTTCCATGTGCACCGACGCGATGTGCGCTTGGCTCTGGCGTCAGCAGTCCCACCGCCACGCAGGCCGGGCCCGCCCCGGGCGGCGCCCAAGCTCGACCCCTGGAAGCCGACCATTGTGGCCTGGTTGGAGGCGGACAAGAGCGCGCCCCGCAAGCAGCGCCACACCGCCCGTCGGGTCTGGCAGCGCCTGGTCGAAGAACACGGCGCCGACGTGGGCGAGTCGTCGGTGCGGCGTTTTGTGGCAGAGGTGCGCGCCCGCCAGGAGCTGCCCCTGGCCGAAGTCGCCGTCCCCCAGCACCACCGCCTGGGCGAGGAGGCCGAGGTGGACTTCGGCACTGCGACGGTCGTGCTTGCTGGCCTGGCGACCGAGGTCCAGCTGTTCATCATGCGCCTGTCAGCGTCGGGACGGGGTTACCCGCACGCTTATTTGAACGAAGGCCAAGAAGTCTTCTTGGACGGCCACGTCTGCGCCTTCGAGCACTTCGGTGGCGTCCCGGGCCGCATCCGTTACGACAACTTGAAAGCGGCCGTCGAGAAGATCCTCCGGGGCCGTGACCGCCTCGAGTCCGACCGGTTCGTGGCCCTTCGTTCTCACTACGGCTTCGACAGCTTCTTCTGCCAGCCCGGGGTGAAAGGTGCCCACGAAAAAGGCGGCGTGGAAAGCGAGATCGGCCGGTTCCGCCGCCGGCACATGGTCCCGGTGCCCCAGGTCGCCTCCATGGCCGAGCTGAACGAGCTCTCCTGGCCGGGGCGGCCGAGGACGACCGGCGTTTCATCACCGGCCGGCGCATCCGGGTCGGTGAGCACTTTGCCTTGGAAGCTCTGGAGTTGCGGCCTTTGCCAGCCCAGCGTTTCGACTACAAAGCGCTAGGCAGCTTCAGGGTGGACCGCAAAGCCCGGGTGTCGGTCCGGGGTGCGTTCTACTCGGTCCCGGCCCGTTACTCCGGCCGTCGTCTGGACGCTCGCATCGGCGCCGAGAGCGTCGAAGTACTAGATGGGCCAAGGGTGCTGGCCCACCATCCCCGGAGCCAAAAGGGTCAAGAGAACCTTGTCTTGGACCATTACTTGGAGGTCCTGGCCATAAAGCCGGGAGCCTTGCCCGGGGCCACCGCCTTGTCACGGGCACGCGCCGGTGGCGCGTTTAGCGAGGTTCACGAACGCTTTTGGGCCGAGGCCCGCCGTCGCCTCGGAGACCGCGACGGCACCAGGGCGCTCATCGAGGTCCTCTTGTTGCACCGCACCATGGCGGCCAGAGCCGTCATCGCCGGCATGGAGGCCGCATTGGCCACTGGCTCGCTGAGCCCGGCCGTGGTGGCTATTGAAGGCCGTCGCTCGGGCGAGGCCAACCAGGTGGCGGTGCCCATAGGCCAGGGCTTGGCCCGTTTCGACCGGCCCAAGCCCACCACCGCCCACTACGACCAACTCTTGGAGGGTTCCAGATGACAAAGACGAACATGACCGATGCAGCCGCCGGTGCTGCCATCTACGCGGCCACCAAGGAGCTCCGCCTGCCCGTTGTGCGCTCCGACTCGGGCCGCCTGGCCGAGATAGCCCAGCGTTCGCAGTTGTCCTATCTGGGGTTCCTGGCCGAGGTCCTCTCGGCCGAAGTTGACCGGCGCAGCGAGCGGCGAAGGCAGCGGCGCATCACCGAGGCCCGCTTCCCGCGTCTCAAACGCCTAGTCGATTTCGACCTGGGCGCCGCCCCGACGGTCAACCCGGCCACCATCTCGACCCTGGCCAGCTGCGCCTACCTAGATGCCGGGGACCCCGTCGTGCTGCTCGGCGACAGCGGCACAGGCAAGAGCCATCTGCTCATTGGCCTCGGCATCGCTGCTTGTGAGCGAGGGCGGCGCGTGCGTTACGCCACCTGCGCCCAATTGGTCAACGAGCTAGCTGAAGCGGCCGACGAGCGGCGCCTGTCCCGCCTGGTCGCCCGCTACGGACGCGTCGACCTGCTCTGCCTGGACGAGTTCGGCTACGTCCAACTGGACGCCCGCGGCTCGGAGCTGCTGTTCCAGATCATGGCGGAACGAGAAGAGAAATCGTCCATAGCGCTCGCCTCGAACTTGCCCTTCAGCGAGTGGGGTGGCGTGGTCGCAGACCCCCGCCTCATAGCCGCCATCGTCGACCGGGTCACCTTCAATGCTCACATCATCGAGACGGGCACGGAGAGCTACCGCCTGCGCACGACAAAGTCGGGACGCAATGGCTAAGAGGTTCTCCCAGCGTGCTCGCCATGCCCGGCGCGCACCTTGTCGGCTTCGCGCACCGACCGCAGCAGCAAGCTCCGAACCTGTCTACGGACCTTGCGCTTAGCCGCGCGGTCAGTCGTCTCGTCCAGTTGGCGCCGGAGCTCCACCATCCGAGCGTCAAGCTCACCAAGGAGCTGGCCCGCTGGGTCGACCACCTCGCTCACGGCTCCATCATCCCAGACGACCACGCCGGCCTCACGTCCCAACCGGACCCATATGGTGGGGCCAATTCAGATGAGCACGGTGGGGCCAATCCGAGTTGACAAACTCATTTCAACCCCCTGATGGTCGGCTTCTGTTGGCCTTCGACGGCGACGAGGCCTTCGGGATCGGCTGTTTGCGCCGCATAGGTCCCGGTACCGCCGAGATCAAACGCATGTATGTTGACCCGTCCCATCGATGTCGTGGTTCGGGCCGCGCCATACTCGACCAGTTGGTTGTCGCAGCACGTCTGGCGGGGTATGCACGGATCCGTCTCGACAGCTCCGAGTTCATGGCCGCCGCTCACCGCTTGTACCGGTCAACCGGTTTTGATGATATCGGTCCGTACCCGGAGAGCGAGATTCCTGATGAGTACAAGCCTCATTGGGTCTTCATGGAACTCAAGCTGACCTAAGTTCGGCCTAAGCGCCCTCCAGGCGTAGACGCGTTCGCGGCGAGGCGGGCCCGCTGGTGGGTGCCGTGCTCAACTACGGGTGGCCTACCGTGCCGTCCCGGCTAGGTCAGCGAGGATTTGCGGGAGGTGGGTACGGGTCAGCCCGTGGCCTTCGCCCTCCAATATGTGCATCGTTGCGTCGGGCAGGCGCGAGGCTAACCACTTGGCGTGCGTCGACGGGACGTTCTGGTCGGCTTGCCCGTGCCACACGAAGGTCGGGGTGCTGATCGCCATCAAGTCCAAGGCCCAGGGGTGCGCCAGACTGGTCATGTCGTCGACCCAACCATCCACGCCGGTGCGAAGCCCCTCTCCCAACGCGGCACGCCACTTTTGGGCGTCCTCAGGACTTAGCCGGGCGCGTTCGGGTTCTGAAAGGAAACGCCCCAAGGGGTCCTGGTTGATCTCGTCAGCTTGAGCTTGGAGCAGGGCCCGCAGCCCGACCTCATCGTTAAGGCTGAGCTCGAACTCGGCGGCATTGTCCGGGATCATCCCCTCGAAGAAGTCGAGACCGTCGGCGTCGATCGGGGCGAGGCACGATGACACCGCGACGCCGGTGATGACGTCGGGATTGAGTGCGGCGGTCGCTAGGGCGTGCGGTCCGCCTCCGGAGTGCCCCCAGGTAACGGCGCGCTCGATCTCGAACTCCTCGAGCAGCCATCGAACGTCGGCTGCAATATCCGCGACGCGACGGCCTTCGGCACGCGTCGAGTCACCGTACCCGGGTCGCGAGAACGACACCAGTCGAAGCCCCGCTTCGTGCACTGCTCGCTCGGTTCGCGGGTTGGGCAGGCGAGCGCCTGGCGTGGGGTGGTGATAGATGATCGGAAATGCACCGGCCAAACCCGAGAAGTAGACATCCAGCGAGCGACCGTCAGGGAGCGCTACCTGGCTCTGGTCCATCCAGCGGTCATCCCGCTCTGACGCGGGCGATGAGCTCTATTTCGACGGCGATATTGAACGGAAGTTCGGCGAGCCCTACCGCACTCCGAGTGTGGCGTCCTGCTTCCCCGAAGACTTCGATGAGCAGGTCCGAGCACCCATCGATGACTGCAGGTGTCTGGTTGAAGCCGGGGGCAACATTGACCATACCGAACACCTTTACGATCCTCTCGATCCGATCGAGATCGCCCAACTCCTGCTGCAGCGTCGCCAGGATCGACAACGCCGTGAGCCGCGCGGCTCGGTAGCCCTCTTCGAGCGAGACGGCGCCTCCTACCTTGCCGGAAATCACGTTTGCTCCGTCGATGGGCCCGTGCCCGCCGACGTAGACGAGGCCGTCGTCTATGACGCACCCGAGGTAGTTGCCGGCTGGCGGAAAGACGGGTGGAAGTGCCATGCCGAGTTGGATGAGCCGCTCCGAAATCATCGGCAGAGCCTACGCCCGAGGACCGCGCCGAACCGAACGCGGGCTCACGGTTTGACGAGCGGAAGATTTGACGAGCGGAAGAAAGGCGCGACCGCTCACGTCGTCACCAAGTTGAACGTGTTCAAGAATGACTTGACAGACTGCCCGCGCTCCTGTAGTACTTGTCAGTAGGTATTTGAACACGTTCAACTATTAGGAGGCCTGATGGACCTGACTGTTGTGACCTAGCTCTATGGTCCGAATTGTGACTCGTGCCGGACCGGCCCCCCATGGCCGGGCTAGACCCGTGGCGAACGAGGTCCCGGGCCAGGAGAACGAACTCGGGCCAAAGGCCGCCCGCACACGTTCCGCGATCATTGACGCGGCGCTGCGGCTGTTCCGCGAGCAAGGCTACGAAGCCACGACTATGCGAGGTGTAGCTGCCGCCGCCGGAGTGTCAGTAGGTAACGCCTACTACTACTTCACGTCCAAAGAACATTTGATCGAGGCTTTCTACGATCGGAGCCAGGCCGAACATGCCCAGGCCACCCAAGCCGTCTTCGACCGGGAGACCGACCTGGCGAAGCGGCTCCTGGGAGTCACCGATGCCTGGCTGGACGTGATGGAGCCCTACCGGGCGTTTGCAGGCACGTTCTTCAAGAACGCCGCCGACCCGTCCAGCCCGCTCAGCCCTTTCAGCCCCGAATCGGCCGCCGCCCGGGAGATGGCTATCGGCCTTTGGCGGCGCGCCGTCGAGGGGTCCGATGCCAAGATCCCCAAGGTCCTGCGCACCGATCTCCCGGAGCTCCTGTGGCTGTACTTCATGGGCATCGTCCTGTACTGGGTGCACGACCCGAGCGAAGGGGCCGCGCGCACGCGTACTCTGGCGGCGCGCACTATCCCGTTAGTGGTACGGGCAATCGGGTTGGCGCGGCTCCCGGTGCTGCGGGCCTCAGTTGCGGACCTGCTCGAGTTCGTCCATGAGCTCAAAACGGCCCACGCTCTCTGATGACATGGTCCGTGGATGGGGTGGTCGAGCGGGGCCCGAACTGCGATAGAGCGAGCACGCCGAAGGTGGGTACTGCCTCAACCGTCCGGGAGAGAGCCGGCGCTTTTGACCGGCATGCGCTCGAGAGCGGCTCGGGCGCGAACGAGCATCGGCTCTACTCCGAGCCGCTCGAAGGTGCTAACTGCCTTTGCAGCCCTTTCGGCCGCCCCAGCAACGTGACCTTGGCGGTCGAGCCACTCGGCTAGCTCGAGCTGTGCTCGCGCGGTCCAGTACGGGTAGCCCATCTCGAAGAACTCCTTCTCGGCCGCGACGAGGCCCCCCTCTACGCCCTCGTCGTTGCCTCTTGCGGCGGCAAGTAGTGAGCGGGCGCGGCGGACCTGGGTGCGCAGGAAGGGTGCGACCTCGCCCGGGGGGCGGCTGTCGATGAGGTCGACGAACCGGTCGGCTTCGCCGAGATCAGGGAGCGCGATCGCGGCGTCGATGGCTTCGGGCAAGGCAGTCCGGATGGCCTCGTGGGATATGGCGAGACCACCCGAGACGGACCACTGGATTGCCTGTGACGCAGTCTTCAGCGCGTTCGGGACATCCCCTGAAGCGAGGGCGACCGCGCTTTCTCCGGCTGCGAAGCCCGCCCGGTCCTGCGGGTCGTCGCTCTTCGCCGACGCCTCGCAAAAGGCGAGATGTCGCCGGGCGTCCTCGTGGCGGCCGCGAAGGGCATCGATGAGCGCCAAGCGGAGATGAAGCTGCCAGACCCTTTCAGTCTCGTCGGCGCCCGCCTCGATCAGGTCTGCACCGAGCCGGTAGGCCTTGTCGAAGCTCCCGGCCATCGTGAGCACGTACATGAGGTTGCCGGCGACGACGGCCTCGGCACCCCTGTCCCCCCACCTGCGGGCGATTGCCAAGCTCGCCTGGCAGTGCTCCTCTGCACCGGGAAGGTCGTGGGTCATGCACAGGTCCGCCAGGTTGCCCTCGGCGGACATCTCAACCCGCGCCAGGCCGTGACGCCGGGCGACACTGGCGCTCCCCTCGAAAAGGAGGCGCCCCTCTTCGGCTCGGCCGGCATGGGTGAGAAGGACCGCCCTCGCATTGAGCGCCCGGGCGAGCGGCTCAGGAAGGTCGAAATGCTGGGCGAGCCTGAGGGCTTCCTCGAGCGGCGCGGCTGCCTTGTCGCCGTGGCCGGTGAAGGCGAAAGCCCTACCGAGGCTCTCTTGCAGGTCGGCGATGACGGCGGGCGGAGCGCGCCCCGAGCCGAGGGACGAGATGGCGCCCGTCATGCGGACGATCGCCTCTTCACCACGTCCGAGGCTGGCGAGCGTTTGACCAATCTTCGCGGTCAACTGAGCCGCGTCTATGAGGCGCCCGGCGGCCTCGTAAGCCGACAGTGCCACCTCGAAGTGGGCGAGCGACCGAGCATAGTGCCCTGCACCGAAGGCCATGCGGCCAGCCTTCTCGGTGAGGTTGGCCCCTTCGGTCTCATCGGGGCTCAGTTCAGTGGCCGTCAGGTAGAACGCCTCTGCAGCTCCCGGGGCGCCGACTGCCTCGGCGCGCTCGGCAGCCCGCACGTACGCTTTCTTCGCCTCTTCGCGCAGCTCGTCGGCGTCGGGGTCCGTCCTTGCCGCTTTGTATGCGTCGCTCAAGTGGACCGCGATGACTTCTGCCACCTCGGCTCCCTCCTCGGGGAACGAGGCCCGCAGGTGGGAGGCGGTGCGAAGGTGCCTCGCCTTTCGCTCCTGGCGGGTCAAGGTGTCGTAGGCGACGGACCTGATGATCGACTGGGTGAAGGCGTACTGCCCCCTTTCGGGGGAGAGCCTGTCAGCCCGGACGGTGAGGATCTCCTTTCTCATGAGGGAGGTGAGGAGCTCGCCGATTTCTGACGTCGCGATGTCGCTCACGGCCTCGACCGCCTGGCGGGGGAACGAGCTGCCGAGGACCGAGCACTCCTTGACGAGTTGCCGTTCCTCGAGCGAGAGTGCGTCGAGCCTCGAGGCGATCAGAGCCGTGAGCCCCGGCGGGGTCTCGAGGTCACCAAGCTCGCCGGTGAGATGGAGCGCGTCGTCCTGACCTTTTGTGAGGATCCCTTTGTCCAAGAGGCTTCGGATCGTCTCGATCGCGTAAAGGGGGATCCCCTCGGCTCGTTGCACGATGCTCGAGCGCACAGAGGCGGGTAGGTCCGGGACGAGGCCCTCCAAGAGCTCCCCGATCGCCTCGTCAGGAAGTGGGTGAAGGGGGACGGTGGTGACGCTCCGGCGGGTGAGGACGAGACCTTTTTTCTCCGTCCCCTCCGGGCGCGTGAGCACGAGTAAGAAGATGGCGTGGTCGGCGGACCAGTCGAGCAGGTGGTCCAGGAACTCGACCATGCCAGGATCCGCCCACTGCAGGTCCTGGATGACCATGACGACGGGCTGGTGCTCGGAAAGCCGCTCGAAAAAGAGCCTCCAACCCGAGAACAGCTCTTCCTTGGCGAGCACCTGTTGGCCCGGGAGCCCGAGCAGCTGACCGAGGCGGGGCGCGATGAACTCGCGGTCGGCAGGGTCGGGGATCCATCGTTCGAGGCCGATTTTCAGTCGCTCGGCGGCGATCTCTTGAGGGTCCTCTTCGGCAATCTGGAGGCGGGCGCGCACCATCTCCGAAAGAGCCCAGTAGCTCACCCCCTCCCCGTAGGAGAGGCAGCGACCGGCGTGCCACAGGACCGTCCCCGCCAGCCCGTCGATGTACTTCTCGAACTCCCAGGCGAGGCGCGACTTGCCGATGCCTGCCACTCCCGAGACGAGGACGAGCCGGGCTGAGTGGCGCTCCGAAGAGGTGTGGAAGAGCTCCTTCACGAGGCGCAGCTCGTGGTCACGCCCGATGAAAGGGGCCTCCAAAACGCTCGAGCGTTCGGAGCCGGCCACTGTCGCGACGACCCGGGCCGCCTCGAAGAGACGGGCCGGCTCGCTCTTCCCCTTGAGGGCGTGCTCGCCGGTGTCCCTGTAGGCGATCGCGGCTGCGCTGGCCGCCCGGGTCGTCTCGTCGACATAGCAGCACCCAGGAGGTGCCACAGACTGGATCCTTGCCGCGGTGTTGACGGCATCGCCTGCGACCATCCCCTCCTCCCAGGTTTCGAGAGTGGCGACTTCGCCTGTGACGACACCGACCCGAGCCGCTAGCTCCACCTCATGCCCGCGGCCATAAGCCGCCACGGCAGAGACGAGCTCGAGACCGGCCCGGACCGCCCGCTCTGCGTCGTCCTCATTGGCCGTACGCGCTCCCCAGACCGCCATAACGGCATCGCCGATGAATTTCTCGACGATGCCGCCGTAGCGAGAGACGATCGAGCGGGAGAGGTCGAAGTAGCCCGAGAGCAGTGCCCGGACGTCTTCTGGGTCCCGTGATTCAGACAGCGGGGTGAAGCCGACGAGGTCGCAGAAGAGGACCGAGAC
>DATJMJ010000045.1:0-4598 GCA_035508795.1 Acidimicrobiales bacterium | reverse complement strand
CCGATTTATGGCCAAAGCCGGTTACGACCCCGTCTTCGGGGCCCGGCCGTTGCGCCGTTTTATCGCCCACCAGCTCGAGACCCGCGTAGGACGCGCCCTCCTCGGGGGCGAGGTCCAAGACGGGGCGATCATCCGGGTGGACGTGGCCGAGGGCGAGCTGGCCGTCGGCTACGAGAACCCGCCGGCGCAGGCCCAGCCGGCAGCCTAACCAGCTTGCTCAGGCGGCACCGGGCGGCCGTTGCCAAGGCGACGGCTGCCCGCCGGCGGGACCGCGCTCGACCACGAGGCGAGCGAGCTGGACACGCGACCCGATGCCGAGCTTGCGGAAGATGTGGCGCAGGTGAGAATCCACCGTATGGCGGGACATAAAGGCCTCTCTGGCCACCTGCCGGTTGGTCAGCCCCAGGGCCACCAGCGCGGCCACCCGGTACTCAGTACCGGTGAGGCTGTCCCACCCGAACGACAGGCGCTGGCCGGCGGCCGAACCGGGCGACGGGGCCCGCGCCGGCACAAGAGCCAAAGGCACGAGAGGTGCAATCGTGCGGGCTGGGGGCTGAGCCGGGGCCGGTGGACGGGCACTATCGCGCTGCAGCAGGGTGCGGCAGTAGGAGGTCGCGCCGGCCAGCCTCGCAGAGTGGGGGTGGGCCGCGGCACCTTTTTCGAGCCGGGCGACCAGCGCCTGGGCACGTTCTCGCTCGCCGACAGCTATTGCCGATTGCACCAGGATGACGGCGCCATCGGGGTCTTCACGTACCCGGCCGGCTTCGAAAAGCGCCGACTCGAGATGGTTTTCGAGCTGGCGGACGTAGTCCTCCGTCCCGAGCGACAGCTTCGTCTCCATGACCGCACCTCCTTATTACGACCCCTGCATAAATCCTGCGCGCCGGGCCTGTGGTACCTATGGTCCTTCGGGGTCAAGATCCTGGTCCGAAGGAGACAAACGGCAGAAGCCTATTGGGCCTTCAATGCCTGGCGGGTGTGCCACGCGCGTATGGCCAATTGGAGCTGGAAGCGGGCTTCGGGGTCCCCGAGGTCAAGGCCGGAGATTTCCCGGATGCGGCCGAGGCGGTACTTGAGGGTGCTGCGGTGCACAGACAGCTCCCGCGCCGTCGCCTCGTACGCCAAGCCGTGGTCGAGATAGCTGCCAAGGGTGCTAGTGAGCTGGGAGCGAGTGCGGGCGTCGTAGGCCAGCAAAGCGCCTAACCACCGCTCGATCAGCTGGTCCAGGGCGGCCGAATTGGGGAGGTCGCAGAACAGCTGGTAAATCCCGAGGTCGTCGAAAGCAGTCACCTGGTCGCCACCGCCGATTGTCGTCTGGAGCTTGAGGGCTTGTTGAGCCTCCCGGTAAGAACGGGCGAACTCGCTTATATGCTCACAGCGCCCGCCCACGCCGATTTGGGGGCGGCCTCCGCGGACCTCGTCGGCTACATGACGATAGAAGAGATGCCAATCGGCTTGGCTATCGGCCAGGAGCACCACCCCGTCAGGTAGGGCTACCATGAGCGATCCCGTCTCGGTGTCGCGGGCCGCCCGGCGCACCGCATGGAGCAGAGTATCGCCGTCGTAGTGCCCTTCGACGACCACGACCCAGTGCGGTCGCTCGAGGTCGTAGCGCAGAGCTCGTGCCCGGCTGAGGGCGCTGATCTCTTCCGTCCCGGCCAGCAGGTCCACCACCAGGTTGCCGTGGAGGCGGCTGTCTGCCTCCTCCTGGGAGCGAAATTGGGCCAGTTCCATTGTCAATACCGTGGTGGCGTGCTCGAGGATCGTCCGTTTCTCCGCTTCGTCCCCCTGCTCGCCCTCGTCGACGAGAACCAATACCCCCATGACCTCGTCGT
This sequence comes from Acidimicrobiales bacterium, assembly GCA_035508795.1. GTDB lineage: Bacteria > Actinomycetota > Acidimicrobiia > Acidimicrobiales > Palsa-688 > DATJMJ01. The sequence continues at coordinate 2,763 of DATJMJ010000045.1, read as the reverse complement.
CGACGCGAGCCACGGAAATGAGCCGCCCGCCATCGCGCAACGGGCCGTCCGCCGCCATCGCCGACCGCAACAAGGCGTTACGACGGGCGGGAGGCTCGCGAAGGTAGTGCTGAGGGGGGCCAGGCCCGGCCCAGGCCCACAGGTGCCCGTCGCGGTCTTCAATGGCCGTGGCGCAGCCGCTGAGGTCGTGCACGGCGTCGGCGATGCCTTGCTGGCCCTCTCGCTGCGCGGCCACCCGAGTAAGGCGCTGGTGGATGGCGACGCTACGTTCGAGGGCTGAATAGGCGACCCGAAGGCTCTGCCACTGGCCCCGTTCACGAGAGAGAAGGACGGCATTGGCCAGTGCCACGCCGGCCTGGCGGGCCAGTGCCCCGAGGAGGAGATGCTCGTGGTCGCTGGGGGCAAGGTCAGCGCCGACGACCAGGTAGCCCCATGCCTGGCGTCCACTGGCCAAGGGGTAGGCGCAGGCCCAGCTGCCGTCTCGCTGGGTGAGGCGGCCACCAGCGACAGGGTCGAGGACGGCCATGAGGTCCTCTAAAGCCAGCTTGTGCTTGGCTTCGCCTGGCGCCGTTTCGTGCCACCGGGACTGGAACATGATGCCCACCGTGCGGGCGGTGGTAAGAGTGGGTACGGCCGTCGCCACCAGGTGCAGGATCCTGTTGGGCTCTTCCTCTTCGACTAGGAGGGCAGCGAGCGCGAGCAGGGAGCGCAAGGCGGACAGCTGGCCCTCGGCGCCGTCAGGTGCCGACGAGCGCGTCGGCTCGTGTGCTCGGGGTGTGCCAGGGGTAACGGCCGACGGGGACATGGGCGGGCCTCGCTTGCCGCAGCGTACACCGCCCTGGGACCTCAGTGGGCGCCCTGGGTTGCCCCGCCGCCCAGAAGCGTTAGCCCCTGTTTGCGTCCAGGGCGCTGTCGAGCCACGCCCTCAAGGCATGAACGGGTACTGCCCCCACCTGGCGGGAAACCACCTTGCCGCGCCGAATGACTAGGAGCATCGGGATGCTACGCGCATCGAAGCGCTCGGCCAACGTCGGCGATTTGTCGACGTTAACCTTCACAAGCTTGAGGCGCCCCGCCATCTCGTGGGCCAGCTGTTCGAGGGCAGGGCTCACGGTACGGCACGGCCCGCACCATTCGGCCCACAGGTCCAACAGGACCGGCAGCGTGCTCGCTCCTACGACTTGCTCGTAGTCGTCGTCCCCCGCTTCGGTGACCCAGGGCAGCGGGTTGTGGCACTTGCCGCACGTGGGCACACCGCGTGCGCTGGCGGGTAAGCGGTTTTTGGTGGCGCACTTGTCGCAGATGACGATGTCCACCGAAGGGGCGCGGTCTGGTCGGGCCTCGGCCATCAGTTCAAGAACTGCGCTGTGGGGGGAGCCGCGACGTCGATGGAAAACTTACTTTACATAGCACCAGGACCACCCGTCGGCACGAGGCAGGCGTCAGTTGGACTGGGCCCCGGCTGAAGTCCCGCGGCCGCTCAGCGCTTCTTGGAGCTGGCGTTCTGCGTCGTGGGGGAGCGAGGTCTTGAGCACGGTCCCGCCGTAGGGCGCGAGCGCCTCGATGACCCTGTCACTGGTGATCTTTTCAGCCACTACGAACACCGCGGCCGTGCCGGGTTGGAGCCTGTCACGCACCTGCCTTTGAAAGGCTTGGTCTATATCGAGCTTGGTCACCAGGCCCATAAGCGAGCCGAGCCCCGCCCCGATGGCCATGCCGAACAGCGGGATGAAGAACAGCACGCCGAACAGCAGGCCCCAGAACATCCCCCAGGTCGCACCGGTGGCTACTTGGTGATGGGTCGTCTTGACGTGGAACCTACCCTTGTCGTCCCTGCTGATGACAGCCATGGCTTCGGGTTCGATGACCAGGTCAGCAGCGAGCCTTTGCAACTCGGCGGCCGCCTCGTCGGCTGTCTTTTCGTCCGGGTAGTCGATCGCGATGAGGTCGGCCATCGATGCCTCCTGTCCGATGCCGCGCCCTTGGGCGCCCATTTCCTTCAACCAGGATCTCCGACGGGGCCCCATGGTGCATCCCGCGATCGCGTTGAAAGACGGCGGCCGTGATCTGGAAACCGACCGTGAGGGTAGGGTCCCCGAAGGGCGCGTGCGACCTACTTTGTAATCTTTGACCGCGAGGCGAGCAGGGACGATGCGGCGCGCTTGGCATTAGCGAGATGACTGACCTGCCCGCTCACGCGAGCAAGGAGTAATGCGCCCTCGATGAGGGCGAGAAGTGCCGAGGCCGTCTCCGCTAGCGAGCCTTCCGGCCATCCATCAGCCCGGAGCCTGGCTGCGATGAGCCCTTCCCATCGCTCGAAACACCGCGCCGCGGCCGCGCGTAAGCGTGGGCTGATAATGGGTGATTCGAGTGCGGTCGGCGCTACTGGACAGCCTGCGCAGGTCCCGGCAACTGATCCCTGGGCGATGTCGAGGAACCGGGTCACGCCGGATGCTGCATCGGGTGCCCCGTCCAGCGCTTCGCTGAGGGCGGCAGCGACGGCTTGGCCGGACGACTCCAGCGCGGCCTCGGCGAGGTCTTCCATGCCGCCGGGGAAGTGGTGGTACAGCGACCCGTTAGACACACCGCTCTCGGCAAGCAGCTGCGCCCGCCCGGTCGCCGTGTACCCCTGGTCACGCAGCAACCGCGCCATCGTCTGCACCAGGTCAGCCCGCGTATCACGGTCGCGCGCCACCCCTTTGACTTTACTAGAGCGAATGGTCTAGAACTTTTGGAGCGATCGCTCTAGTAAGCGCCCTCGGT
>DATJMJ010000044.1:0-13283 GCA_035508795.1 Acidimicrobiales bacterium | reverse complement strand
CGTGCGATCGAGCCCTCGCCGCGCGGCGAGCTCGAGATCACCGACGCCATCCAAGGGGAGTGACCGGACCGGGCTCAAGGATTGCGGCGTACTCAACATCGTCTGCGACTTCGGCCACGTGGTCGCAGGAGGCGCCGGGCTCAACTCCTGCGATCGTAATCGAGTATTACCCGCTCCGCTTTCTTCGCCGAGTCTTGGAAGCTTTCGCGAGTCCCGACCTAGGTGTCGACAACGGTCATGGAACGACCATGTCAGGTCGTGAGTTTGTTGCTCGCATGAACGAGGATCCAGGCTGGGATTGGCGACGACCGACAACGTTTACTTAACGATCGTCGTCGGTGTTCGGCTCTGGCTTGCATTTTTTGTCGCCGGCGACGACCCTGTCAACGGGGGGGGCCCGGATGGCTTGGGCGGCAGTTTGTGCACCATTCATAAGAGAGGATGGCAGTTAACGGCAAAACGCCCGTTCGCACTCAGAGGCGAGATGGAGGGGCGGGGCCGTCAAGCTGACGGGCGGCACGGTGTAGTTATAGCCGGCGGGGTTTCAGAAAGCTCCATCCCCGTCTGGGGTACCGAGACCGGTCGGCCCGTCCCAGCCGACGCCCGCATTGCAGAGATCAGTCCCGCAGTTGCCGTTGCTGCCCGTGGTGATGTCGAAGAAATCTGACGGGTTCGTAGCAGCCGCAGCGTAGAGCCCGGAGGCGCCTGTCGTGCCGTGCAAGCCGCCAGCTAAGGCGTACACCGGCGAGATGATCTGTGTGGACACGCTTGTGCCCCCGAAGACGGTCCAACCGCTCAGGCCGTACGTGTCATAGACCGCCACGCCGGTGTTGGGGTCGGCCACTGCGGCCACGTCGGCCACAGCACGTTTCCCGCATGAGGACTCGATATTGGGGATGTTCTGCCAAGATGGCCGGCTCTCGTACGCCGAGCAGCCGCTGCCCGCGCCGGGCCACGCGGTCTCGGACGTGCGAGTGGTGCCGTTCATGTTCAGGGTGGTCCCCCCGACGGCGATCACGTCCGGGGAGGCGGCCGGGTAGTTCACGCCATAGCCGTTGTCGCCACTGGCGACGGTGATGGCGATGCCGGGGTGGTTGTAGTAGAGCCTGTCGTAAAACGTCTCAGACGCCGACTCGCCACCCGCGTAGCTGTTCCCTATGGAGACGGGGCCTGCTGATGCAGCGGTGTCCTCTGCGGTGCCCAGGTTGACGAAGCTTGCCGAGCTCGCCTCCACAAGCAGGATGTTGCAGAGGGGGCAGATCGCCGAAACCATGTCCAGGTCGACGGAGATTTCCTCGGACCAGCCGACATTGGAGGAGGGCAGTCGGGTGGTCTTGCCGCTCTGGCTTTCTTGGGTGAAGGTGATGCAGCCGCTCTTCACTGTGCTCGAGCAGATCGGGGCCAAGCCCCACTCGGCGCGGTAGGTGGAAAGGTCGGACAATGCATTGGGGTCGTTGTAGGCGTCCACGATGGCCACCGTCCTGCCGCTCCCGTCTGAAGAGCTCTCTGACGTCAGGTTGTATGCGGCCTGCAGGTCGGCGGGGTCGTAGCCCGCAATGGTTGCAGGGACCGCGCTCGGTGCGCCCCCGAGGAAGCGGGTGGACAAGACGTGGTGGCCCTGCCATGCCGAGGGGCTGTCCAGCTCGATCGCGTTGCAGGAGGCGGCCCCCGCGGTGGATCCTCCCCCAGGACCGCCGCAGGCAGCTGACCACCCGGTCGGCCAGGACCAACCGGCGCCGGCTGCATCGGGCCGGGCGAGGGGCGAAGCCCAAGCAGCCGTGGGGACGATAAGTGAGGCTGCAAGGGCAGATAGCCCGACAGCCATTGCGAAGGTTCGACGTCTCATTTCAACTCCCGGACCGCTGGAGCCATCGGATCGCGAGCGCCCCGCCAGCGGTGACCGGATAGGCCGCGAAACCCTCCACCCCTAAGAGCGCTCCGTTCGCTAGACCGAAGATGTGAAGCCGAGCATCGCTGACGTGGCGCCACTTGTCAAGCATTGTTCGGTGGTCGAGGAGACCCAGGCTGAGCGCACAAGTCGCGCCGCGAAGGTCATCGCTGAGCGTCGTTCAAAGTTTCACAAGGCTAGAACGCCCGCCCTCGCGCCCAGCTTTGTCCAACCCGACCGCCTGGGAGAACGGCCCTGAACTTCTCACGGCGTGCCGACCGGGCCCGTGAGGGAGCAGCAGCAGCAATCCACCAGCCCGCGATCTCTCTCCCCTCGGTCTGTTCTGACATCCCGAACTAGTCGCACCGGCAGTGACGCAGTCGGTCGCACCTGGATCCTCTCGTCGCCGGGGCCCGCCGATAGCTGTGGGCTGCTATAACGTGCGATCCTGTGGGTAGTCCGCCGAGTTCGGGCGCACTGCGTGTGTTGTGCCCCGTGATGGTGGGGCGCGACCTCCAACTCCGGGCGCTGGAGGGAGCGTGGCGCTCGCTCGGTCAGATGGTCGTCGTCCGGGGTGTGGCAGGGATCGGTAAGAGCCGATTGGTGCGGGAGTTCTTGTCTCTAGCCCGTGAGTCGGGAGCGGTAGTCCTCATCGGCCGGTGTAGCCCGGCGGCCGCCGATGTCCCATTGCGCCCCTTGCGGGAGGCACTCCTCGGCGCCGACCGAAGCGGGCTGCGTCCCTCAGGGGATCTCGGCCCCTTCCTACCGGCCCTCGCGGCGGTCGTCCCCGATTGGGCGAGCCCGCCTGATCCGGGAGCCGACCGCGGGACGATCGTGCTGGCCGAGGGCCTGCTGAGGCTGATGGCGCAATGGTCCACGGCCCCGCACAAAGCGGTAGTCCTCGCGATCGAGGACTTGCACTGGGCCGACGCGGAGACTCTGAAGGTGGTGGAGTACCTGGCTGACAACCTGGCCGGGCAGCCGGCAATGGTGGTTGTGACTCTCAGGGAGGGCGAGGCTGGAGCGGGTACCGACCTGGTGGGCGCCCTGTACGCTCGCCGTGCGGTCGTCTCGATCGACCTACCCGCGCTCGACGCCCCGCAGTGCGAGGTGGTGCTTCGCGAGTGCCTTGGCGTCGAGGCCGTCCCGGCTGACCTACTGGCCGCTGTCGTGGCCCGGTGCGACGGCATCCCTTTCTTCATTGAGGAGTTGCTCGCCAGCACGCTTGCCGACCCGGCCGGCACCGCCCTCCCCAAGTCGATCGGCGCTGCGTTGGAGGCACGCCTCGCTTGTCTGCCCGATGGCGCAGCGCAACTCGTCCGCTACGCCGCGGTATTGGGCCGCCAGTTCGACTGGCACTTGGTTGCCGCCGCCCTTCGATGGCCGCCCGAGGAGGTGATCGGCGCTCTGCGCCAGGCGATGAGCGCCCAGCTGATTGATACGACCGGCGCGGCGTACCGGTTCCGCCACGCCCTGACCGTGGAGGCAGCGCAAGGTGCCCTGCTCCCCGAGGAACGGCGGACGGTCAGCGCCAGGCTGTCGGAAGCGCTGGAGACCCTCCATCCCGGTCTGGAAGGAGAGCTCTGCCAGCTGGCCGCAAACCTGGCAGAAGGAGCCGGCGAGGCGGACCGTGCCGCCGTGCTGTGGCTCGAAGCGGCCCGGCGAGCCCTCGATGAGGGATCGCTTGCCTCCGCCGAGGCCTTGGCCCTCCGGGTGCGTGACCAGCGTCCGATCGAAGCAGACCGGTTGCTGCTCTCGACCTGGGTGATGGCCGGGCAACCCCTCCGGGCCCTCGAGGTAGGCGAGCGGATCCTTGCGTCATGCGTCGGTCCCGCCGTCCAAACCGAAGTGCGCTTCGACCTGGTCGATGCCATGGTCGACGCCGGCCGATGGGACGACGCAAGCAATTACCTCGAGAAATTGCGTGGGGACCCGGGCCCGTCTTATGCGGCGCGTCGAGCGATCGGCAACTCGGAAGTCGCCCTCGCCCGCAATGACCGGCCTGCCGCGATGGCCTTTGCCCGCGCGGCATTGGCTGACGCGCAAGCCGCTGGCGCGATCTACCTCACGTGTCGCGCGTTGTGGTTGGTCGGTCGAGTCGAACGCGGGAGGGACACGGCCGCAGCGTCAGCGGCCTTCGAAGAGGCGTACGATTACGCATCTCGTCATGACCTTCCGGTCTACCGCGCCCGTTCCTTGCTGGAGCTGGGGATTATCGACATGTTCGACAGGCTGGCCACAGGACGGCTCGAGAAAGCCCGTCAAGAAGCTTTGAGAGCCGGTGCGCTTTCGGCAGTCGCGATGATCGACCTCCACCTGGCTGGCACCTACAGCGTTCGCGGCCAGACGGCTCTGACGTTGGAGGCGGCGGGGCGCTGCGAGCAGGCGTCACGCTCCTTCAGCCTGTCCTCGCTGCCGATGAGCCTGGCGCTCCAAGCGGTAGCTCACGGCATCTCCGGCAACCGAAGGGCAATGGATGATGCGATCGCCGCGATGCGCGATAGCGCGGGCGATCGCGACACAGCGCAGATGATCGCGCTGGCGAACGGCGTATCCATCTCATACCTCGGCGACGGGCAGCTTCCCGAGGCAATCGATGCAATGGACAGCGCGATGGGACTGCTGCGGTCTGCGAGCGGCGGCGCCCGCGACTTTCCAGGCCGATGGGCGCTGATGCGGACCGTCGCCGACGACGGTGGCGAAGGTGCCAGGGAAGAGTGCCGGGCTCTCGAGCTCGGTACGCCCATGAGCCGGGCCACACTGTGGGCAGCAGACGCAGTGGCCGCCGGCCGGAAGGGCGAAGACGCCGAGTCGCTCTTCGCCGCCGCGGACGAGGAGCTCGGCCGGCTCGAAGGGGGCTTCCTTCGAAGCCTGGCCCGGATGCTGGTCGCACCCTGCGCCCATCACGACAGCTGGGGCGCCCCGGCTGTCTGGTTGCGGGAGTCGCTCGTGAACTTCGAGGACCTCGAGCTCACCAACTTCGCCCACCAGTGCCGGCTCGGGCTCCGGGCTATGGGCGAAGCCGTCCCACGCTCCGGCCGTCCCGACCAGCTGCGCGTTCCTGCGCCCTTGGCCGCCCAGGGCGTCACTGCGCGGGAGGTCGAGGTTATGGCGCATGTCGCCGCCGGCCACTCCAACCGGGACATCGCGGAGCGCTTGCACTTGTCGGTCCGCACAGTCGAAAAGCACGTTGAGCGAGTGCTCATGAAGACAGGCTCCACCCGTTCTGAGCTGTGGCGATTGGCCAAGTCCGTCGGGGTTCAACCGGTCGACTGACCTTCGGTACGTAGCCGTCCCGGTTGGCGACCCGCCAGGTACGTAGTAGTTCTCGAGAAGTGCCGTAGCGCTCTACCGATGCGCGAGACGCTCCCGGGGCGGACGATGGACCTATGCCATCGACCCGCGTGTCCCGGAGGGAGCACGGTATGACGCCCGCTCCCGCCCCGCCAGACAGCTTTACCATCACCCTGTCGGTCGATGAGAGCCCCGAGGAAGTCTTCGCCTCCGTCCTCAACGTCCGCGGCTGGTGGTCGGAGAACATCGACGGCCGCGCTGACCGCCCCGGTCAGATGTTCACCTACCACCACCGTGACGTCCACCGCTGCACGATCCGCGTGACCGAGTTGGCCAGCCCGACGCTGATCGTGTGGCATGTGGTCGACAACTACTTCGACTTCACCGAGGACGCCAACGAATGGACGGGCACTGAGATCCACTTTCAGCTCGCCCGCGACGGGCCCAAGACGGAATTGCGGTTCACCCACGTCGGGCTCGTCCCCGCGGACGAGTGCTTCGAAGTCTGTTCGGGCGCCTGGGACTTCTACGTCCGAACCAGCTTGCGAGGCCTCATCCGGACCGGTAGGGGCCTCCCCAACCCCCTCGAGCAGCCGCCCCGATGAACGGCGGGGATGTTCGTCCACCGCCAGGACATCCTCACGGAAGGAGAATGCAATGACAACTGCGCTTACCGGCAAGACCGTCCGCGGGAGGTAGTGACATCGAACATCCTCCGATCGGTCTCACTGCGGTCAGCACTGGGCTCAGGAACGCCACAACGGTTGCGAAGTTTGCCGTAGCAGGAGTACTCGCGATCGCCTGCGTTTGCTGGGTCTCAGCCATCCACGAGATGCACGCGATGAGCATGGGCCCGGGCCTCGGCTCGCTCGGCATCTTCATCGGAATGTGGGCCACGATGATGACGGCGATGATGTTGCCGGGAGCCATCCCGGTGGTGTTGTACCGAACTCATACCCAAGGGGTCCGCGTCGTCCCCCTCTTTTTGGCGATGTACGTCGCGGTCTGGACGGTTGCCGGGTTTGTGACCTATGCGCTCGACCGCCCACACGGTTCGCTCGTCGCTGGCGTCGTGACGATCGCCGCAGGCGTCTACGAGCTCACCCCGCTCAAGCGTCACTTCCGCCGGCGCTGTCATGAGACGCTTGGCTCTGGGCTCGGCTTCGGTCTCGACTGCGTCGGTTCGACCATCGGGCTGATGGCGATGCTGGTGGCCTTCGGCGTCATGAGCGTCACCTGGATGGTCGTAGTGGCAGTAGTCGTCGTCGGCCAGAAGGTGCTCCCAACCAAAGCGTCCATCGACGTGCCGATCTCTCTGGCGATAATCGGGCTCGGGGTCGTCGTCGCCCTTGCGCCATCGGCCGTCCCCGGGCTCATGCCCTCGATGTGAAGCCCATAGCCTCTCGGCGCATCGTCATGTAACGCCGCATCAGAACTGGGGAGAAAGTCATGCCAACTAAACCAGAAACAGCGCGTGGGGCCCCGGGCCCTGGCGCTGGGTCACCGAGCCTGCCCCCGGCTGTCGACCGGGCCGTATTTGAAGGCGAACTGGACCGGCTGCGGGGTCGTGAGAAGGCGCACACAAGAGAAGGCGACGCGATCGCAGCGGCCCGACGACGACTACCCATGGTCGAGGTCGATGCCAGGCTTCCCCTTGTCGGGCCCGACGGCAGGCTCATGCTCCTCGATGCCTTTGAGGGGCGCAGACAGCTCATTGCCTATTACTTCATGTGGGGCCCGGGACGGCCCGCGGCCGAGCAGTGCGAGGGCTGTACCTGGGTTGCGAGCCACGTCGCGGAGCTGTCCTACCTGCACTCTCGGGACATCACCTTCGCCGTGTTCTGTCAGGGCCCTTACGAAGAGAGCATCCGCTACCACGACTTCATGGGCTGGGACATGCCGTGGTACTCGGCACTGCCTTCCCTTGAAACCTTGCTCGTCGGGCGCGAAGTCGGGCTGTTCCATCTCGTGTGTTACCTCAGAGATGGCGACAGCGTCTTCGAGACCTACTGGACCAAGCGCCGCGGCGCAGAGGTACTGGACTACAGCTACGCCCTCATGGACCTCACGGTGTACGGGCGCCAGGAGGCCTGGGAGGACTCGCCCGAGGGGTGGCCACGATCAGGGCACCTGTTCCGGACGGACGCCGGCGCGCCCGATTGGCCACGAGTCTCCGAGTGGCCGGGCGGCCGTCCCACATCCCAGTGGCCCCGTATCGCGGCGGGCCGATCCGACGACCTCCGGGGCGAGCCCTGACCCAAGGGCCAGACCGGACGGGAACGATGCCGAACCAGACAAGCAGGGTCGCCGATGACGGACCGGGCGTCGCCCTAGGGCGAAACGGAGGCGGTAAGCCGCGGCCCCGCCGGCAGGACAAGTAGGAAAACAGCTACCGATTACGGAACAGGAGGAGGAGAAGGCCCCAATGGACCAAGCCCACCAGGAGTACAACGCCAAGATCATCGCAGAGTTCCGCGCCAACAAAGGACACGTCGGCGGCGACTGGGAGGACATCGCGCTACTGGTCCTCCATCACACCGGCGCCCGCTCTGGCCTGAGCCGCGCGAACCCTGTCGCGTACCTTCCCGACGACGCCGGCTACTTCATCTGGGCGGCCAACGGTGGGGCGCCACGAAGTCCCGATTGGTACTTCAACCTGAAAGCTCACCCCGAAACCCGGATCGAGGTCGGCAGCGAAAGCATCGACGTACTAGCAGAGGAGGCGACAGGCACCGAGCGTGAGCGCCTCTTTGCAAAAGCGACAGACAGGTACCCGCAGCTTCTAGAAGCTGCGCAGAGAACCGAGCGCGCTATCCCAGTGATCGTCTTACACCCTGCGCTCAGCAGTTAGGCGAGGCCCAATCTGAGCCCGCTCCTGCGCCGGCGACTTCATCAACTCCCATCCACCCAATGATGCTCAGGAAGATCGGGGCGGCGGCGTATTCATCCCACCGGCGGTACGAGGTCACATCGGGGGCTTGGTAGGAACTCGAAGGACATGAGACATAGAGAGGAGAAGGCAGGATGGCCCGGATCGGGACACGTGAGGAGTGGCTCGCGGCAAGGGGCGCGCTCCTAAAGAGCGAAAAGGAGTTCACGCGCCTTGGTGACGATCTCGCGCGACGGCGTCGGGAACTCCCCTGGGTGCCAGTTGAAAAGGAATACTTGCTCGAGACAGCAGAAGGGGCCAGGACGCTCGCGGAACTGTTCGACGGCCGCTCGCAGTTGATCGTCTACCACTTCATGTTCGGCCCTGGCTACGAGGGCGGATGTCCCGCCTGCTCTTCGACCGCTGACAGCTTCGACGGAGTACTTGCCCATCTCAATGCTCGCGATGTGACCATGATCTGCGTCTCGCGGGCGCCGATCGACAAGCTGCTCGACTATCGCGACCGGATGGGCTGGAGCTTCAACTGGGCGTCGAGCTACGAGAGCGACTTCAACGTTGATTTCGGTGTTTCGGCCTGGGAAGGGACGGCCCATGAGCCGGCGGCGCCGCTGCTCGAGGCCAACGAGCTGGCGCTCCTCAAGGTGCTGAAGGAGCAGCCGAGCATCCGTGAGGCCCTGCCGCTTGTCACAAGCCAGAATGCGATCGCGACCGGGACGGACATCGACGGCTACTTCTCCGAGGGGCACGGCCTAAGCACGTTCGCCAGTGACGGCGAGACCGTACACCACTGCTATTCCACCTACGCCCGGGGTACTGAGTTCCTGATGGGTTATTACGCCATCCTTGACCGCACACCCAAGGGTCGCGACGAAGGCGATCAGCCCATGAGCTGGCTACGCCGCCACGACGAGTACGTGAGCAGTTGAGCAGCGAACAGCCGTGTTCCCGAACCCGACGATCCGTCGGCTCGTGCGTGACGACTTCAGCTTGTGGGAACCCCTCTGGCATGAATATCTCAGGTTTTACCGCGCAGGCTTGTCCGAAGAAATCACGCGTGCAACCTTTGATCGACTAGCCGACGGGACGAGTGGGCTAGTGGGCCTGGTAGCGCAGGGCGAGAAGGAACTTGTCGGCTTGGTGCACCTTGTGCTCCACCCGTCCACTTGGTCCTCCGCTACATACTGCTATCTCGAAGATCTATTCGTGTCTCCGGCCGCTCGAGGGTCGTCTGTCGCAAAGGCTCTTATTGCAGCCAGCTACCTAGAAGCCGACCGACGCGGGGCCACACGCACCTACTGGCACACTCAGCAGTACAACGGTCCGGCCAGGTCGCTGTATGACCAGGTCGGTCACCTGACATCCTTCGTCGTCTATGAACGCTAGGCAATCTCGTTGAAGCATCAACCGCGCCTCCGGCAGCCCTCGTCCGCGACGGGCCAACGAGGCTACCTTGCCGAGGCCACTGCGCGAGATCCAGCGCGGCTCGAAAATGGCGGTCCTCTTTCGTTCAAACTGCGGCGACGCTAGCTCGCGCCGTAACGTCCCGTCGCCCCGAGCGACAGTTCTTTTTCACCGGTAGGTTGTCGCCAGCGGAACCCGGAGCTTGACCTTGACCCTGGGGGAAGCCTCAGAATGGTCCCGCGACTGTCATGTCGGTGAGGAGCGAGCGCGTGGACCAGATGAGCATCGGAGATTTCGCCCGAGGTTCGCGGCTGTCCCCCAAGGCGCTGCGGCTCTATGACGAGCTGGGCCTGCTGCGGCCGGCACGGGTGGACGAGGGCTCTGGCTACCGCTTCTACGAGGTCGGCCAGCTCGAGCAGGCACGTTTGATCGGGGCGCTCCGCCAGCTGCAGATGCCGCTGGCGGAGATCAAGGCGATCCTGCCGCTCGAGCCGGTCGAGGCGGCGGAGCGAGTCCGACGTTTTTGGGCCGCAACCGACGCCAAGCACGCGTCCCGCGGTGCGCTCGCCGCCTACCTGGTCGACGAACTGAGCGGGAAGAGGTCCGTTGTGTACGAGGTCGACATGAGGGAGATCCCCGAACGAAGCCTGCTGTGCATAGAGCGCAATGTCACCAGCGAGAAGGCGGCGTGGGCGTTCGGCAAGGAGTTCATCGGCCTGCTCCGGCGCTACCAGCTGCCGAAGGTACGGGGACGCGCCGGAGCGTTCTTTTGCATCTTCTGGGGTGAGGTCAACGAGGACAGTGACGGTCCGATGGAGTGGTGCCGACCCGTCCCAGCCGACGAGGCCGTTGCACTCGCTTCCCGTTGTCCGGAGCTGACCCTGCGCGCTGAGCCCGCCCATCTGGAGGCGTTCGTGAAGATCGGCGATGGGCAGGTTGACAGCGCCGACTGGCAAGTGGTCTCACGATCGCTAGAGGCGTGGGCCGAGGAGCAGCAGGCCACACTCCGGCCCGACCTGGGCGTACGGCTCACCTATCTCCCGAGCGATTTCGGCCGGGATACTTACCAAGATTTCGCCGTACCGTTCAGCCGTCGGGGAGAGGGATGACGACGGTCGTCAAAGCCGAGTCGTTGACCAAGCGGTTTGGCGAGATCGCAGCGGTCACGGATCTGTCGTTTGCGTTGGAGGCTGGGACGATCACGGGTTTTCTCGGCCCGAACGGCGCCGGCAAGACGACGACGCTGCGGATGGTCCTGGGGCTGGTTGCGCCGACGAGTGGACGGGCGCTGGTCTTCGACCAGACTTACGCGGAGTTGCCGCATGCGGCGTTGCGGATCGGTGCCGTGCTCGAGGCGGCCGACTTCCATCCCGGCCGGACGGGGCGCGATCACTTGCGGACGCTGGGGCGGGCGGTCGACATTCCCGACTCACGCGCGGACGAGGTGTTGCGCCTGGTGGAGCTGGGTGACGCCGCCAGGCGGCGGGTGAAGGGATATTCGCTCGGTATGCGTCAGCGGCTCGGGCTCGCAGCGGCGCTCCTTGGTGACCCGGAACTGCTGGTGCTCGACGAGCCGGCCAACGGGCTCGACCCCGAGGGCGTCCGCTGGCTACGGGATTTCCTGCGCAGGCTGGCCTCGGAGGGCCGGACGGTGCTCATCTCGAGCCATGTGCTCGCCGAGGTCGCCCAGACGGTCGACCGGGTGCTCATCATCAGCCACGGGCGGCTCGTGCTCTCCTCCCCACTGGCAGAGCTGACCGCCCGCGCCGGCGGCACGGTACGAGTGCGGTGCGGCGACCCGCAGCGGCTCGCCGAGGCGCTGCGTGGCGAAGCCCTGCAGGTGACGGCGGGTACCGACCACGCGCTTCTTGTCCGAGGAGCGTCGAGCGAGCGTGTCGGCCAGATCGCCTTCGTCGCCGGCCTCCCGCTTATCGAGCTGGTCAACGACGCAGGTGTGCTGGAGGACGTCTTCCTCGAACTGACGTCGGAGGCACCGGCATGATCGCTCAGGTCAAGGCAGAGCTGCTGAAGCTTCGGTCGACGCGGACCACGATCGGGCTGATCCTCGGGATGATCGCGCTGATCGTGCTGATCTCGCTGCTGACCGGGCTGCTGAGCGATCCAAGCGGGCTTGCCAGCAAGGAGGACCAGCGCGAGTTGCTGAGCCTGAGCAGTCTCGCAGGTGTGTTCTCCGCTCTTGCCGGCGTGTTGCTGGTCACCAGCGAGTACCGCTTCGGCACGATCCGCCCGACGTTCCTGTTCAACCCCGTACGCTCACACGTCCTGGCCGCCAAGGTTGTCGCCGGCGCACTGGCGGGGACCGCGTTCGGGGTCCTCGCCGAGGCGATCGGCTGGGCGATCGCGTACCCGATCCTCGAAACGCGTGGCATTACCGTCGTGCTCGGCAGCGGCGACATCCTGCTGCTCACGCTCGGGGGGCTCGCCGGCACGGCCCTGTGGGGCGCGATCGGAGCCGGGCTCGGAGCGATCGTCCACAACCAAGTCGGTGCCATTATCGCGTTGCTTGCCTGGGGCCTCGTGGTCGACAACCTCCTCTTCGGGCTCGTGCCATCGGTAGGGCGGTTGATGCCAACCCGCGCTTCGGACGCACTTATGGGCCTCCGCGTGCAGCACCTACTCTCGCCGGGCGCCGGCGCGATCACCTTGATCGCCTGGGCAGGCGCGCTGGCGCTTGTCGGTACCGCCTTGTCGGTCAGGCAGGACATCAACTGACTCCGCGAAGGACCCGCACGGTGTGCCGCGGCTACGGCCGTAAGCGAACCGCCTCTGCGTTCCCGCGCTCGTGGAGTCTTGTGCAGGCAATCCTTTCCTCCTAACCCAATGCTGTACCGCCGCTATCGAGGTGCCCGGTGCCCATCCTGCTGACGCGGCGGGCGCTCCTGAGAACCGCCTAGTGTCTCGTTTTTCCGGACTGGCCACGGAGGTCCTCCAGATAGCCAAGGCCGCCAGTGTGGCGGGCGTACGGTTTTCGCCTCGGCTCGTATCGGTTATGACGGGCACCGACGATGAAAACGTGGCCCCCGCCTTGGGGGTCCTCATCAGCACCGGGGCCGTTTTCTTCGGCGCAACCGCTAGCCAGCTCTTGCGCGGGTACCGCTGTCGCGAGCGGAGCCCAACTGCGGGCCGCGCGTTATGGCTATGCGATCACCAAGCCGGGCCCGGCGATCCTTCGGGCGCGCCGCCCCGAGTTCAACCTCGGGGTTGACAAACGGCCAACAGCAACCTATTGTCTTATTCAACGAAAGAGTTGAGGAGGGTCCGTGGCTGCGCACGCGATAGTGAACGTGTTTTCGGCGTTGGCCGACGAGACGAGGCTCGACATCGTGACCCGCCTCGCCATCGGCGACGCGACGTTGAGCGAACTTGCCGAGCACTACGACATGTCCATCCAGGCGGTGTCCAAGCACCTCTCGGTGCTCGAGGAAGCGGGAGTTGTGTCCCGCCGCCGCGAGGCGCAGCGTCGACCGGCCCGATTGGAAGCCGGGGTCTTCGACCTCATGACCAAGTGGATCGAGCGATATCGCCAGAACGCCGAGGCCCGATACCAGCGCCTCGACCAGTTGCTCGTCCGACTCGACGACCGAGCCCCCGACGACGACCAAGCCCCCGACAATGACAAAGGAGCAACCACATGACGACCACGGCCAGCCGAGAGGCCAAGATCACCATCGACGACAAGATGCCGTCGATCACGATCGTCCGCGAGTTCGACGCCCCAGCCAAGGCCGTCTACCGGGCGCACACTGACCCGGTGCTGTTCGTGCAATGGGTCGGCCCAGATAGCCTCGA
>DATJMJ010000043.1:0-10489 GCA_035508795.1 Acidimicrobiales bacterium | reverse complement strand
TGCTTTCGCCTCTGGCGCCGTTGCCTTCCCGGGCCGTGCTGCTGACGCCCTGGATAATCTCGAGCTTGTAGGGCTGGTCAGCGAAAATCCGCAGGCCCTCTCGGACCGAGTGCTCCTCCCGCACGAACCGCTGGTCTTCGGCGACTATCGTGCGCATCTCGTCTTCGATGCGGGCGAGGTCCTCATCGGAAAAGTGAGCCCCGCCGGGGAGCTCGAAGTCGTAGTAAAAGCCGTCCTCGATCGCCGGGCCGATCGCGTAGCGTGCTCCCGGCCAGAGGCGGGTGACCGCCTGGGCCATCACGTGCGCGGTCGAATGGCGCAGGATGTCGCGCCCCTCGGGCGAGGCCGGGGTCACCACTTTTACCTCGGCACCGTCGGGCAGCGGCGCCGACAGGTCACGCTCCGCCCCGCCGACGACCACAGCGATCGCCGCTTCGGCCAGCTTGGGCCCTATCGCGGCCGCAAGGTCCGCACCCGTCGCGCCGGCCGGCAATTGCTTAGTCGAGCCGTCCGGGAGGACGACCGAGATCGTGCTGGGCGCGCCCGGTCGTTCGCTTTGCGGCATGTCGCCAATGATAAGGGACGAGGCCCCACAGCCTGACCCGATATGTCGCTAGCGGACGGCCGAGGCCCGCCGCTGGCTGGACATATTGGACCTCGTCGCCCTGGCTTGCACCCGCCAGCGGCCGGGGCTCAGCGACCTCACCCGTTCCGCCACGGCTGGCGTGATCCTCCAGGTGCCAACAAAGCTGCACGGCCGGACCGAAGGGGCGGCCCGTGCGCGTCCACCCCGTCGTCGATCACCAACCGCCTTAGGCGGGGACGTACCGTTGGTGCCGTGCCCTCACCGTGGCTAGGCCATGGCCTCCGCTGAGCCCCCGCCCCCGGGGTCGCGACTGATTTCGTTGCCCTACAAGGGCACCTGCGAGGCCTGCGGGAAGGCTTTGGAAACTAGGACCAAGGCCTGGTACGACCCGGCCCGGCGAAAGGTCCGCTGCAGTGCCTGTGGGCCGGCCGGCGGTGGCCCAGCCCCGAGTCCTACTCCCCCGGTAGAGGAGCAGGCGCTCCCAGCAGCCCCTCCGCCACCACCACCAGCTTCCGGCCACGCCGGCGCCTCTGCCCTACGGAAGTACGAGCGGCTATCCGAGCGCCACCACGAACGGGCCGAGGCCCTGGTGGCCCGGGACGCGGCGTGGCGGGACCGGGTGAAGCAGGGCCACCCGGTGCTCGGCCGGCTCGCCAGCGCGGTGACACCCAGGCCGACCATCGGCCCCGAGCCCCAGAGCGTGACGGCGTGGCAGACCGGCTCGCACGGCGAGGTGCGGGTCGGCGCTGTCCTGGAGAGCTGGGCGACAACCGTGGGCGCCGTGGTCCTCCACGACCGGAAGATCCCCGGCTCCCGGGCCAATATCGACCATCTGGTCGTCGCCCGCTCGGGCGTCTGGAGCGTCGACGCCAAGCAGTACACGGGGCTAGTGACCAAGGTCGACGTGGGGGGGTGGTCCCGCACCGACCTCCGCCTGAAGGTCGCTGGCCGGGACCGCACCAAGCTACTGGACGGCCTCGAATGGCAGATGGGCCGGCTCAACGAGGTGCTCGAGCGCCTCGCCCCCGCCCCGGCCGTCCCGGTGTGGGGCGCCCTTTGCTTCGTGGGCTCGGAATGGCCCCGTTTCCGCCCGAAACCCTTGGTGTTCGGGGCCATGGCGGTCGTCTGGCCTTCTGGCCTGCCCGAGGTGCTCAGCACCCTGAGGCCGCCGACCGCTGTCCCCGTGGCCGAGACCGCAACCTTGTTGGCCCGGGCCTTCCCGCCCGCCTGACCCCAGGGCCACTACGGCACGGCGGCCCGGCAGCGACAGCACCTACGCCGTCGCCGGTAAGGGTTAGCCGTCTCGTACATCTCGGCCGTGGCGTCAGAGAAACCCCCGTGCCCTCTGCCGGTGCCGCCTGAGCTGGGCTGGGACCTCGGCGGACGGCTTTGACGACGCCGCCACCGTCGTCGCCTCTCGGCCCCGTAAGCCTCGCGGTCTCGGCCCAGGCCCGCGGCCGGCCTAGCCTTTCGCCATGGCAGACATCAACGACCGCCTCGCTGACCTGGTCGAACGGCGCCGACGCCTCCCCGGCTCGATCGCGGTGATGGAGACCAGGGGCGAGGCCGCAAGGATCAACTCGGACCTTTGCGGCTTGGAGAGCTACACGATGCGCCTGGCGGCCTGCTGGGACGGTGAGCTGGACGCCATCGGCGCTTTCTCACAGCTCGCCTATCTCCACGAAAAGGCCGGCGCCGCCGAGCGAGCCGCGGCGGCGATCCGAGAGGCGGTCGAGCGGCTCACCGGGTGGGAGCCCCCGGCCGCCCACGACCTCGATGAAGGTGACGGGCTAGAAGGCGACGACGGCCCGGGCTAGGCCACTACGGCCCGAACGTATCTTCGGGACGAACCAGCGACGCTATCTCATCTCCCGACCGCTCTCGCGGCCCGGCTGGCGCCCGGCGGTCACAATCGGTCCTCCACGGCGCACAACCACGGGCTCTGGCAGTTGGCATCAGGTCACCTGTGCCCAGCGCTTCGCGCCGCGGATCTCCAAAAGCGGTACCGGGCACAAGCCAGTTCCGCGCGAACGCCACCGTCGCCGCGAGCGATACGGCAGCTGCCTCGATGGAGGGGGCCAGCGCCAGCTCGAGCGGGCCCCATAGTGTCAAGGGGTTTTTTTCGAGCTTTCTTGTTGGTTCGTCAACGGGGGTAGCGGCAAGACAGGGACGGGCCAAGGCCCGCCGCAAAAGCGTGCGCCGGTTTAGACGGCGGCGGTTACGTACGGTTACATAAGGGTGGACCCTGGCGCGCTATGTAGCGCTTTAGTACCCGGATGATCTCTTTGTTCGTGACCCCTCTTTCGAGCGCCGCTCGACGTAGTCCTTGGTGCGGGGCTCAGAAGGCGGCGCACCGCGTGATCGACACTGGTAGGACGGTCATCGAGGTGGCCGGCGAGCTGTCGGTAGACAAAGGCTCGCTCGCCCGGCGGGTACGCGACCAGCGCCGACGCCTGGGGACGGTGGCCGGGGCCGTGACGACCCCCTCTCCCCGGCTGAGCGGGCCGAGCTGGTGCGGTTGCGCCGCCAGGTGGCAGAACAAGAAAAAGACTTTGCATTTTTGGGAAAAGCCAATTGATTGTTGCTCCGAGCACGAACCTCAGACTCATCTGAACCCAGACCTCCGGGCGGCGTTCGACCATCGACCTGGAGGTGAAAATGGAACTGTTGTTGGAACAAGTTGCCAGCCTCGACGCGCACCGGGACACCGTCGTAGCTTGTGCTCGGTTCCCGAGACCCACTGGCCACGGGCGCGCCAGCCAGACCCGCGAGTTCATGACCACCCAGTCCGAGCTCGCTCTGCTCGGGGCCTGGCTCACCGAGCTGGCGATAACTGACGTGGCCATGAAAGCCACCGGCGTGTACTGGTGCCGGTGTTTTCGGCCCTGGAGCACAACTTTGAGGTGGTGCTGGTGATTGGCGCGAGCATGAAGAACGTCCCTGGGCGCAAGACCGACATGGCCGAAACTGACCAGCGTGGCCTCGACCGTGCTTACCAAGTCGGGCCGGGCCATCCCCGAAGCTCTGGTTGCCGGGGTCAGGGACCCGGGCGTCCCGGCTGAGCTGGCCAAGGGGAGGCTGCGGCCGAAGGTGCCCCAGCTGCGCGAGGCCCTCGCTGGTAACTTCGACCAGCGTCACGCCACTATCCCGGCCGAGTGCCTGGCCCACATCGACGGCATTGACGCGTCGATCGCGCACATCTCAGCCGAGGTCGCGCTGCTTCCTCGATAACATCCGCTCGGCCGGCTCGGCTGGTCCCACTAATGTCGTCCCCAATAGCAGCAGTGACTGGAGGACATCGATGAGACGCTCCACCGGGGTCGATTCACGAGCGAGAAGCAGCTTCAGGCATCTTGTCGGACTTCGGGCCGGGCTAGGTGCTTTGTTGCTAGCCAGCATGCTGTCCTTGTCGGCGGGTGCCTGGAGCCCTGCTGCCGGCGGGCCCGACGCCGAGACGCTTGCTGCCAAGGTGTCGGCAGGTGAGCCGAACGGGAACGGCGGCGAGGACCAGAACGAGGGCGAGGACAAAGACAACTGCATCACCCCTCAAGGCATGTTGACCGAGCTTCCAGGTGTCAGCGGCACCTACTCCGGGACCTTCGAAATGTCCATCTCCTACCCAAGTGGCGCTCTCCTGACCGAGCAGTTGGCGTGGCGCGAAACCCTCGACGGAGAGACTGGCTGTTGGAAGCTGGATGCCGATGCAGGCTCCTCGAGCTTCGGTGGTACCGCACACCAGAACTACGCCTGTAGGTATGCTCTGGCGCCCAAGGGCGGACTTTTGTTGCTTCTCTCGCAGACCACCATCGGGCAGCGACAAGACCGTCTCAACGATATGGCGCCCTCGCTCGGAGACCTGCCACCTACCGCGGTCGCAGGCAAAACAAACACCCTCTACGTCGGAGAAAAAATCCCTAACTACACTCTGCTCACCGACAGCACGCCGACTACACCTACCTGCGCCGGACGGCCAGGGCCCATCGCCGGTCTGAAGGGCCCGGATTGCCACGTCCAATTAGGATCGGACTACCTTGCCTTCCCCGACAAACCCGGGGACACGGTACGCAGGGACGACTGTAAGTTCACGCAGAGCTCCCCAGAAGGGCCTGGTCAAGGCGACGTGGTGTCGAATGAGGTCTTGGACCAATTGGTGAGCTTGTGCAATTGCGGCGGCTATGTAGCGTTGGGGGACTCATATTCTTCGGGCGAGGGCAACCCACCTTTCACCGAAGAGGCCTGCGATCGCTCAGTAACGTCGTACCCCGAGTTTGTGCAAA
Source organism: Acidimicrobiales bacterium (assembly GCA_035508795.1). Classification (GTDB taxonomy): domain Bacteria; phylum Actinomycetota; class Acidimicrobiia; order Acidimicrobiales; family Palsa-688; genus DATJMJ01. The sequence goes on along the minus strand of DATJMJ010000043.1, from coordinate 5,626 downwards.
AGATTGTCAAGTTCCCGTCATTCACTTTCGAGGCCTGCTCAGGGGCGACGGCGAAGGGCCTGTTGGCCCAAATTAACGCGGTGGGGAGCGAGCAGGCTGAGACCGCCCGGCTCGTGACGTTCACCATCGGCGGCAATGACTTGGACTTCGAGGGGATCATCCGGCTCTGCGCCGAGGCTCACATCCTTCACCGTACGCGATGTACCGCCGACAAACCTGGCGACAAACCTTACGAAGGGGGCGCGGAGCCGCTCTACTACAGCGGGTTCCGGATGCTCGTCAAACAGTTCGTACCCGACCTGCAGGCAGCCTTGTCGAAGTTCCCATCTGCCGAGATCATGGTGGTGGGTTACCCCTGGATCTTTCCCCCGACCTCGCCCAACGATTGTGCCGCCTTGAGGGCTGTCGGGGTCCGGATCCCCAAGGGGGTGACAGGGGTGTTTGCTTCCGCAGATATCCCCGAGCTGCACCTTTTTATCATCCATCTCAATGGCTGGCTCAACACAGAGGTGATCTTCATGAAGACGCCGAGGGTCGTCTTTGTCGACCCAAATGAGAACGAGCCCAATCTGCCAACGCCCTTCCTCGTGCACAACGCCTGCTCAGGCCAATCATGGTTCACCGATGTCTACTGGGGGACCAGGGAGCGGTGGAGCTTGCACCCGACGCAACCAGGTCAACATGCGATGGCGAGTGCGGTGCTGCAGCAGTTCGCGCCAGATGGAGGTTTGACTTGGTGAGCCAGGCAACTCATCCCCGACGGCTACCGTCGTCTGGGCCTCAACTTGGCGAGTGAGGCCGGCCACCTCCTTTGTAGAAGGCAAGCAGGCTGCCCGGCCCGGAGCTCAACCTCAACAACTTCGGTTTGGTCCCTTGCGACGAGCAAAGCGGTGCCTCCGGGCACCCCAGAGGGCCCCTTCGCTCTCCGGCTAGGAGAAATGCGAGGGGGTCCTCGCCATTTCACACCTCCTCACGTTGCCGCCATCACTACCCGCGAAAGCAACCACGCCGGTTCCTCAAAAGCTGATCACCGTTGTTGCCGGTCTCTTGCTAGCGCGTCATGAATTAAAGAGTCGTTCACACCAGCGGAGATTGGGGTACATCTTTTCATCCACGAGCCTCGCCCTGTCAGCCGACGAGCTACTTGACATTCCCACGGGCATTGAGAGCAGCATCAGCTACGGCCGGTGAGTGAGGGCCTCAGGTGGTCCCATGGTGCTGGCAACGGGGGGTCCGATCCCGCGGCCAACGGGGGAGGTTAAAGCCGAAGGCGTGATTGTGACGAAGTTCTTCGAATATCACGTTTGTCGCCGAGGCGTAGACGAAGTCGGAGCTTGGCGGTGGGTCGCGGTCTTCGGGCGGGACAACGACAAAGTCGGAGACCCAAATATCTTCTAGGTCTTCCTCGCTGATGCCGCGGATATACACCTGGTCCTGATGAAATTCCGAGGTCGGCAGCACTGGGTAAGGCGCCTCGGAAACGATGGGCTTCGTTAGTTCCGCCGTGAACGTCTCGGCGTGGCGATCGGAGAACACGACGGCTGACGGTCGCACTTCCGAGCCAGCGAGCTGACCATCGTGACGATTGCCGCATCTTCAGACGGTAGTTCGTGGATTATTAGGAGTCCGTCGCCAGTGGTCTTGAAGAAGTTCGCATTCGGAAAGGTGATCATCCAAATAGCCGTGAAGGCTCGACTTAAGTACGCGCCAATACTGCTCGGGTCACTGGTCTTTCACGAGCTTCGAGAAACCACGAATGTCCACGAAGATGGCAACTACATCGCGCGACTGGGCGACAGCCGTGGGTAGGTAGCAGGCCCTTCAGTTCGATATCGAGTTGGTGCGGCGCCTTTGGGCTGCGTTGCGGCATCTACCAAAACCCTACTGTCGAGGCCCTGGGCAGGACCGAAATCGTCCCTCGAACAGAGCAACAAGCAGGCCTTTTGTAAGACGGTCCAGTCGGTACTCCGGAACGCCCCCCCGAGAGCTCCGCGAGGTCGATCATGTTTTCTCACTGCCAGTGACGAACTGAAGGCGGCGACTGCTATCCGACGGCTGCGGCGTCGTTTGCTTGGCTGAAGTAGTCGGAGGTCGCCATTCCGGCCATTACCCGCGTTCCGACTAGAAAGCCCTCCGACCGAGTTGAGGGCTCAGCACCCCTTCTAGCGTACGTGGACGCCGGTGAGGGGGCGCGCCTCATCGCCCAGTACCACGCCAAACCCGACCCTGTGGGGAACGTCCAGCTCGCCATGATCCCTCACGACGTCCCTGTCGCGCTCCTGCCTGAGCCAGGCAAGCTCACTTCAGCCTCGGTGACCTACACCGATGCACTTGCTGCGGACGACGCCCGCGCTCGCGGACTAGCCGGCGAGTGGTTCCGCCAGGTCAAGGAATCCCTGAGGACCGGCCAGTCGACTTGACCGATATTCCTGTGGCGGTCTTGGGTGGCCTTCTGCCGCCGGCAGAGCAAGGCTGGGGGCTGCTATTCAACCTGGCCGAAGAAGACCCCGAGCATTGCTGCCTCCTCGGTGGCCAGATGATGTACCTCCTGGCCGCCGAGGCCGGCCGCAGCCTTCCCCGACCCACCGCTGATATGGACGTCGTCGTTGACCTACGTGCCCGCAAGCGTTCTACCGAGTGGCTGGCGGGCTGGCGGAGCTCTGGATGTCAATAGGGCTTTGACCGAGAGGGCTTTCTTTTTCTCGGCGTCACTCGCGTCGACCCGGCGTTGCTCTTGCGAGCTCTCGAGGTCTACGAGGCAGCCCGGCTCGTCTTCGCCGAGGCCTACCTCGTCGCTTGCGCCGAGACCAGCGGGGTAGGCAGGGTTGCATCGTGGGACCGGTCGATTGACCGCGTAGGGACCACAAAGCTGGTCGGACCGCCGCCTATCTAGCCGGGTGCCCACCTTTCGGGAGGGGCGCCGGCGACGCGCAGCGCTACTTCCGGGTAGCGACCAGGAGCGGGATCTGGCGCGAGGTCTTGGTCTGGTACTCGGCGTAGGGCGGGTAGGCGGCCACCGCCCGGTCCCACCACTCCTGCCGCTCGGCGCCGCTGACCTCCCTGACCTCGAAGTCGAGAGCTTCGGGCCCGTCCTGGATCATGATGTGCGGGCTTGCCTTCAAGTTGCCGTACCAGATCGGGTTTTCGGGCGCGCCGCCTTTGGAGGCGACGATCGCGTACTCGCCGCCGTGCTCGACTCTCATCACGGCGAACTTTCGGACCTTGCCCGACTTGTGGCCGAGCGTCGTGATGATCACTACAGGGAGGCCGGTGTCACGGAGCGTATTGGCTCGCTGCCCGCCGGAACGCTCGTATTCCTCGACCTGCTCGCGTACCCAGTCGGACCGGGTCGGCACGTAGTCACCAGTTATCGGCATAGGCGCCATCGTAGGCCCGGGGTGTAGCGGCTCTCGACCGGCGCCATTCCAGCACCATTGCCCCGCGCCACACGCCGGCGCCCACGCTCCTCCCCTAGCCGGACGGGAGGTCGATGCCGAGGAGGGCGGCCGAGCTGACCAAGGCCCGGCGCCCGCCGGTAGTCGCGTCCGGGGCCCCCTCGCCGTCGCCGGCGCTTGGACCGGCCGGCGCCCTTGCGGCGGCGTCGATCGCAGCCAGGGCGCGCGGCGTGGCGAGGTCGTCGTCGAGGGCGGCGCGTACCTCGTCGAGGACGGTCGCCCTCCCGCTCGGGCCCCCGCTGGCGGGGCCCTCCCTCGGCGCGGTCGTGTGCTCGCCGGTGCCGGCGGCGGTGCCCGTGGCGGCCGCCCGCCAGAGCGCGAGCCTGGCCGAAGCCTGGTCCAAAAGCTCGTCGTCCCAGTCCCAATCCGAGCGGTAGTGCTGCGAGAGCAGCGCCAGCCTGACCACCGCCGGCTCCCACTTGTCGAGCAGGTCCCGGACGAACACGAGGTTCCCCAAAGACTTCGACATTTTCTCCCCCTGGTAGCGCACCATCCCCGCATGGGCCCAGTGGCGCACGAACGGTTCCCCCGTCGCCGCTTGCGACTGGGCCGCCTCGCACTCGTGGTGGGGGAAGATCAGGTCCGAGCCACCCCCGTGCAGGTCGATCGTCACCCCGAGCTCGCGGATGACGAGGGCCGAACATTCGATGTGCCACCCAGGCCGCCCGGGCCCCCACATCGACGGCCAGGCAGGTTCGTCCGGGGCTGAGGGCTGCCAGAGCACGAAATCGAGCGGGTCGGCCTTGTCCGGGTCGCCGGGGTTGCCCCCCCGTTCGGCGGCGAGCCGGAGCATCTCGTCCCTGCCGAGCCGGCTGAGCGAGCCGAAACCCGGCCACGACGACACGTCGAAATAGACGGCGCCACCGGCCTGGTAGGCGTGCCCGTTGGCGAGCACCATCCCGATGAAGCCGAGGATGTCGGCGATGGCCGACGTCGCTCTCGGCTCGCTTGCCGGGGCCAGGAGCCCGAGCGCGTCCATGTCGGCCGAAAAACGTGCCATTTCCTCGGCGGCCAGGTCGAGGTAGTAGACCCCGAGCTCGCGGGCTTTGCGCAAGATGTCGTCGTCCACATCGGTCACGTTGCGCACGAGCAGGCACTTGTAACCGAGGTCGGCGAGCCTGCGTTGGACGATGTCGTAGGCGAGGTAGGTGGCGGCGTGGCCGAGGTGGGCGGAGTCGTACGGCGTGATGCCGCAGGTATAGATCGTGACCGTCCCGCCTGGGCCGGCGGCGGGCTCGAACTCGACGACTTCACGCCTCGCCGTGTCGTACAGGCGCAACGGCCCGGCCCTCAATCGATCCCTGTAACCCGCAGCGATGCGTGCGACTTGTAGCGGCGGTTGACCTCGACGAGCGCCGCCGTGAGCGCCTCGACGGCCATCGCCGACCCGAGCCCCCCGACGTCGACGCCGCGCAGGCCCGGGACCATGTTGACCAGCCCTATCACCTGGTCGGTCGTTGCCCGTTCGTCGGAGAAGACCATCACGTCCGCTTCCACCTGGTGGTCGAGGTCGGCAAGGGGCCCGGCCGGTAGGTGGTGGAACGCTCCCGCCACCTTGCTCGCCGGCAGGCACCGGGCGATCGCCACCGCCACTGAGCCCGTCGGGGGCAGGAGGGGCACGAAGCGGTCTCCCCACCTGGTCATCGCGTTGACCATGCTCACCACTACCTTCCCCGAGAGCTCCCCGGCCAGCTCACGGGCTGTTGCAGTGGCGCCTTCCCAGGGGGTGGCGATGACGACCAGCTCGGCCTCGGCGGCCGCCCTGTTCGCGCCGGGGAAGACCGGGAGGTCGCGAGCCGGCCAGCGCTGCTTCAGCTCGTCGACCACCACGGCGGCACGCGAAGCGTCGCGCGACCCGACCACCACTTCGACCCCGACGGCGGCAAAGCGCAGGGCCACCGCTGACCCGGCAGGGCCCGTACCACCCAACACCCCTATCCGCACTTTGACCCTTTCGTCAGCTTCGTCTGCGGTTGCTGCGAACAACCTAGCTGTGAGGTTACGGTGGCCGGCGGTGAACGACTTGCCCGTGGACCGGGAACCCACCCACGCGCTCCTCGTCTTCCTCACCACTACCTGCAAGCCGTGCGAGCCGTTCTGGGGCGTGACGCCCGCCTACTCGGGTGTCCGGGACCTGGTTGGCAACCTTGTGATAATCACGCCGAGCGCCG